>JAYZFP010000123.1:0-9815 GCA_036336715.1 Planctomycetota bacterium | reverse complement strand
GGCCTTCAAACCTTGGCAGGTTCCGGTTTTGCGCCCAACGGCCGTTACCATCCATGATGACGGCGATGTGCCTGGGGCGTGACTCGAAAGGTATCTCCTGCAGAGTTTTTCTCGACACCATTGAATCTCTGACCGAAAAATACCCCCGGCTGTCTGAAAAAATCATCCGGGCGATTAACTGGAATAACCGGGAAACCGGTCATTCCCTGTCCGACATACGGGCAGCGGTAACTTGCGGACCGGATTCACACAGGATCATGATAACCTTTTCAGCACTTTTTGGCAGGATAGCGACAAATGAATGTGGCACCCAACAGGCCCATTCACCTCTTTGCTGTTCGCCCCGCCCGGATCAGAACCGGAACGGACGGGCCCCGGATTCAATCGAATTTAAGCAGTCCACTCACGGGAATGGTCTGTTTTCGATCCGGGCCTACCGAAATGACTTCGATGGGAACTCCGACAAAGTCGCTGATTCGCTTGACGTAGTTGATGGCGTTGGCAGGCAGGTCTTCAAATTTGGAAACCCCGGTAATGTCTGTTTGCCAACCCGGCATCGATTCATAAACAGGATTGATTTTTGCCAAATCATCAGCATGCGCCGGAAACTGGGTGACCCGCTGGCCGTCAATTTCATACCCGGTGCAAATCAGGATTTCCTCAAGTTCGCTCAATACATCCAGCATCATCATGGCCAGCCCACTGATACCACTGAGCCGGGAAGTATAGCGAACCGCGACAGCGTCAAACCAGCCGCAGCGGCGGGGACGACCGGTGGTGGTACCGAACTCGTTGCCCATCTTGCGAATGTGATCCCCGGTTTCATTTTCCAGTTCCGTTGGGAAGGGGCCTCCCCCCACACGGGTGCTGTAACATTTGGCTACGCCAATGACCTGTCCAATCCATTTGCCGGGGATTCCCGACCCGGCACTGATACCCACACCGGAACTGTTGCTACTGGTAACGAAAGGGTAGGTTCCATGGTCGATATCCAGCAGAGACCCCTGGGCACCCTCAAACAGGATTCGCTTGTCGGCCTCAACGACATCCAGCAGAAAACTGGTGGTATCGCAAACATAAGGTCGGAGGCGATCTGCAAAAGACCGGTACTCGGCGACTATTTTTTCCGCGTCCAGCAGGGAGGGATCCAGTTTTGCATCAAAGCCGGCAAGCATCGCCCGCTTCAACTGACTGATGAATTGAACTTTTTCCTCAAAATCCGGTCGATAAAGGTCACCCAGCTGGATGGCCGTGGTCCGCCCCACCTTGTCCCGGTAGCAGGGCCCGATGCCTCGCAGCGTCGTGCCAATGTTTTTTTCACCGGTGATCGCCTCATTCCAGGCGATATCTTCTGCAACATGCCAGGGAAATACGACATGAGTTCTCTCGCTCAGCATCAGGCGATTCCCAATTTCGACGCCCTGGGAGGTCACAGCCTCAATTTCTTCAATCAGCGTCTTCGGGTTCAGCACGACCCCGGGAGAAACGACGTTGATCACCTTCGGATTCAGGATCCCGCTGGGGACATGGTGAACGACGTACTTCTGATCCCCATCGACGATCGTATGCCCTGCATTGGCCCCACCCTGATACCGAACAACAATATCGGATTTCCTGGTCAACAGGTCGACCAACTTGCCTTTTGCTTCATCGCCCCATTGAAGACCGATAACGCTGATACCTGACAATTTTCTTCTCCAAAGGGGAAATTGGAAATGGTTGGTTGTGCAAATCCGATCAGGGACAGTGCCTGCCTGAGTTGCCGGACAGGCTGTTTTCGCCCGCCCAAAAAGCCCCTTGATTCGTTGGAATCATCCATCTCTGCCCCAACAATGCGGCAAAGGTGAGTCCAAGTCCCGACCGGGGAGCACGGAACCGCAGGAAAGGGCCCTGGAGGGCGACCAATGCAAAATAGATGCCCCGATGGCCGGAGCCTTCTGCTCAATTTTTGCAAACCAAACAGTCTATCCCGTTCAGGTCAGCAAACAACCGTTGAGCGGTCGAATTTGCCAGAAATGCAATGCGATTTCTTTTCCGAAAAAAATCCAGCGGGAGTTTCTGCCCCCTTGAAACCGCATTTTCCCAGGGGTAGTTTAACGGCTGGTCGAATCCGTACAGTTTGACCAAATGACCCATTTTACCTCCGACCGGTCGTTCTCGCGCCGTCGGTTTTTTGAACCTCGTTTCCCTTGGAGAATTCAATGAAACGATCTTTCGCCGTAGGCGGTGCGACCTTTGCATTCATGCTCGCTATCGCTTTGTCGTTCGGAGCGAACAGCGCCGAAGCCCAACTTCTGTGTCGGGTTAAATCCTGCTGCAGCACCCCTGCCAAGGCTTGTGCACCCGCCAAGCGGTTGTGCCTTCCCAAAATCGAACTTCCCAAGCTGTCGCTGCCCACAGCATGCTGCAAGCCAGCCAAGGAATGCTGCGAAGCCAAGCCAGCCAAGGAATGCTGCGAAGCCAAGAATCCCTGCTGCCCAATGTCTCGCCTGATGGCGAAACTGAAGTGCCGCACTCCCAAACTCCGTTGCTGTGCTGCCAAATCCAGTTGCTCTGGATGTGATGCAGATGCCGAAACGGCAGAGGAAAAGGAGATTCCACCAGCTCCCGAGGCAACCGACGCCAAGCCAACCACTTGAGAATGTCTTGCCCTCACAAGAAAAAGCCCGGTGACCCACCGGGCTTTTTTTTGTTCTTGAATTCCAGCAGGGTATTTGCGACGCGGCTCATCTCGCCAATAGCTTGCAGCGCGTCAACGGCCTCAAACTTCGCGGCCTGAAGTGACGAGGGATGGTCGACCTACGATTCCCGGGTCGACACCGAAATCGACCCTTCCCTCACAGAATCCCGACCTCCAGCATCAACGAATTCACCTTGTCTTACCGAATTCGCCAAAGGCCTACGATTCATCTTCGGTCGGCGATTCAGCTTCGGTCGGCGATTCAGCTTCGGTCAGCAAGGGGAACAAAATCCCGGACGGTTTCACCGGTGTAAATCTGACGAGGTCGGCAAATCCTCTTGGTAGGACTCTGATGCATTTCCGACCAGTGGGCAATCCAGCCAGGCAATCTTCCAATTGCGAACAGCACGGTAAACATCTGAACAGGTATGCCAATCGCCCTGTAAATCACCCCCGAATAGAAATCCACATTGGGATAAAGCTTTCGGGAAACAAAGTAATCGTCGTTAAGAGCAACCTCTTCCAGTTTTTTGGCCACATCGAAGAGCGGATCATCGATGTTCAACTTGCTCAAAAGACGGTCACACATACCCTTGATGATCGTGGCTCGCGGATCAAAATTCTTGTAAACCCGGTGACCAAAACCCATCAAACGGAATCCATTTGCCTTGTCTTTTGCCATGGCGACATACTTTTCAACATCGCCACCATCTTCCTTGATTTGTGTCAGCATGTTGACACAAGCTTCGTTGGCACCACCATGCAACGGCCCCCAAAGGGCACAAATTCCTGCAGAAATGGAGGCAAACAGGTTTGCGTCGGATGAACCGACCATTCGTACAGTCGATGTGCTGCAATTTTGTTCGTGGTCCGCATGCACAATCAGCAGCATATTGAGCGCCGTAACAAAATCCGGGTCAATGTCGTAAGGCTCACTGGGAATCGAGAACATCATGCGTAGAAAGTTCTCACAGTAGCTGAGGTCATTGTCAGGATAGACAAAGGGTTGGCCGGTGGATTTTTTGTAGCTGTAGGCTGCGATCGTTGGAAGCTTGGCCAGCAGCCTGTGAATGGAAATCTCAACCTGCTGCGGATCACCGGGATCCAGGGAATCCTGGTAAAATGTCGAAAGTGCCCCCACGACGCTGGAAAGGATGGCCATGGGGTGGGCATCGCGGGGAAATCCCTTGTAAAAGTCACGCATGTCTTCGTGCAACATGGTGTGACGCCGAATGGACAATCGAAAATCTTCCAGCTGCTCCGACGTCGGCAACTCACCAAAAATCAGCAGGTAGCAGACTTCTACGAAATCGCAATTCCGTGCAAGATCTTCAATCGGGTAGCCACGGTATCGCAAAACTCCCTGTTCGCCATCCAGGTAGGTGATGGCGCTGGTAGTGGATCCGGTGTTGACAAATCCTTCATCGACGGTGATGTAGCCGGACTGGGACCTCAATTTGGCAATATTGATCCCTTTTTCATTTTCGCTGCCAACGATGACCGGCATCTCAATTTCATTCGAGTCCAGCAACAACTTGGCTGTCTTCTCTTCTGCCGCAGATTTTTCGTTTGTCAAGGCACTCTCTTCAGTCAAAGTATCGCTCACTTCGTGGCTCGCTTTCATGATTCGTAACGGACCGATGTCTATCTTACCGTTAACCGGCTAAAGGGACAATTCACGGGGGAGCGGATTCATGGAGACGTTGATTTCCGGCAACGCCCGATCTCGTCGACGGGCCCTGGAACAGGTGAAAACCGCCTCAAGGACGAAACCGGAGATCAACGGTGGGCATCATTCCGTTGGGTTGTTCGATTTCAGCTCAGCCGTCGAACTACTCGAAGGAGAAGCCTGCTCATCCTTTTTACCTCTCGAAACGCCGCGTCTCTGCAATCCGAGGTCGACCAGATAAACCGCCACTGCTGCCCAGACAAAACTGTAACCAATCAATTTTTCTCCCGTGACTGGCTTGGCGTCATAGACCATGGCCAGGATCAACTGCCCGGTAGGCGCGATAAACTGGATAAAACCGAGGGTTCCCAACCTGAGCCGTTTTGCGGCTACGGCAAAACAGATCAGTGGAATGGCGGTCGCTGGCCCAGTGAAAAGGACAATCCAGCGCAAAAGGCTGGAACCCTCCGTAAAAACCAGTCCATCCCTGCCACTGGCCAACAAAACCAGGATCACAAGGCAAACCGGCAAGCAGTAAAGCGTTTCCATTGTCAAACCCACCACTGAATCCACTTGCATCTTTTTACGGACTAAACCGTAAAAACCGAAGCTGGTCGCCAGACAGAGTGCGATCCATGGAAATTCTCCCGCCATACAAATCAGCCAGAAAATGCCGGTGCCCGCAATGCAAACCGCGGCAAACTGGAAACGTCGCAATTTCTCGGCGAGGAAAAAATAGCCGAGCACGACGTTAAAAAGAGGGCCCATGTAGTAACCGAGACTGGCCTGGCTGAGATTGTTCATCGATGCTCCCACAATGAAGCCGAGCCAATTCAAGAAAATCAGGAACGCGGAGACAAGAAAACCAACCAGCAACTGCCGCGACTGAAAAACTTGCCGGAACTGCTGCAGTCGGCCAAGGAATGCCAGCAATAAAAAACAGAAAACAACGCAAAAAACAACCCTCAGGGAAAGCAGCTCCAGGCTCCACCGAACCACAGATGCCTTCTCAATCCTTCCCTCCGACTTGGCCCACAGCAGGACCAGCGGAAAAACAAACCCCCACCAGCCAAATGCCACCAGGGCATTCCACCAACCTTTCCAGTCCCGGTCTGACAGATTCTCTTGCATTAGCGGGTAAGGTTTTCCAGGCCAATTTCGGTTTGCGATTTTTTGCCCTTCCGTCTCAACAGCACACGAACGGCGGCATCCGACTTTTGCATCTGGGTGGCAATTTCCTTCGTTGGCAGCCCTTCCACGAACCGGAAACGGAGAACCTCTTGAGCCTCCTGGGGCATTTGCGAAATCAGGATTTGCACCTGGAACTCTTTCTGCTTTCTTGAAAAGGCCTGGCTGGATGAGATCCTACTGGCTGCGATCAACTGTTCCAATCCGCTGACGTCCGCACGTCCGGTTGAACCTGCCTCACCGCAACCACCTTAACCGCATCCCGTTTCTACGCGTCCATGAAATGGCGATGCGAGTCTATGAGATGCGAGTCAATGATTTGTCTTTGACACTTTTGGCAGGTCCAGCTGTACAAGTTGATTCTAGTTGATTTCACACAAGTTCCTACCTTGCTACCGGAAAGGACCTGCTGTGACAACAACCTTGGGTTGCGAATGCTGCACCTTCCCGATTCATCCGGCTTCCCCGGTCCCGTACCCTCCAGCGGGATCGGCTGCGGTTGTTTGGGACCCCCTGAATCACGGAAGGTAACCGGTCAATTCAAAACTCGGCCGCCCCATTGGACGCCTGAACCTTTGCCAGGAACCAGTCTCCCGAATGAGGATTTAGCTTTGACAGGCTGGAACTTTTTCGGCCTCGGAGCGGTGTTTTTCATCTTTCTCTGATTACAGAAACACCTTTAGACGCTGCGGGATTCCATCTGCCACATCCTGGGGCAGTCGCATCGATAAAAACGTCTGATTGGAATGGATTGCATCGGCACCGAACCGGTCCAATGCCGAACAGCCAACTTCGATCAGCGGCTGGAGAGCCTGAGACTTTCCATCCGGTGGATGAGTTCGTCGACATCCGCTTCCTCCTGGTAGATTCCGAATCCGAATCGAATCCGGGATCCCCTGGCATCCACCACCACGTTCTTCTCCTTCAAACCGCTCATCCAACGGGCAGCCTGCTCCGCATCGCCCATCTCAAATGCCAGGAAACTGCCTCTTCGACAAGATGCAGAATCGACCAACCGCCCCTTGTCCAGTCCGGATGGATCCAACCGACTGACAAAGTACTTTTGCAGACGATTCACGTGCGATGTAATTCCAGCCTGGTCGAGACCCAGCTCCCGAAACATCTCCATCACCGCGTTGAAACGGTAAATCCCACTGGGATCGAACGTGGAACCGGCAAACCTCATTCCGTCTTGCGGAAAGCCAACATCCGCATCCGATTCCAGGGTATCGAAACCTGCAAACCACCCGGTGTTCGCAGGAACCAGGTCGGTTCCCTGCGGGACGTGCATGAAACAGACCCCTTCGCCACTTTGCACGTATTTGTAACCGCCAGCGACAAAAAACAGGTCGTCGCGAATCCCCGAAAGGTCGATGGGTACGGACCCGAATGAGTGATAACCATCCACCACAACAGCCGACGAAGATTGCCGGGCCTTTCGGACAAGTCGCTGCAGGTTTTTTGGTCCCAGCCCACTGTTAAAAAAAATCGAGCTGAAAAAAACCAGGTCAAAACGTGACTGGAGAAGCTGGCTGCAAAACCGGTTTTCAAAGGAATCAAATGGCTGCGTGGGCACCCGCTGCAAATGGGCCAGCCCGAGCTCCACCAGCCGCCTCGCCTGCCGCTCAAAACTGTGAAACTCGCTGTCGGTCGTCAGAATCCGCAGGGGCCTGCGGGCACCAAAACAGGATAACAGGCGGCTGACCAGTTCATGTGTGTTGGGTGCAAAAACAACCTGCCCGGGCTGAGCCGTTCCAATCCAGCTGGCAATCCATTTCTGGGCCTCTGGGATCACTTCACCAAAGATTCTTTCCCACTTTCGATCCACCAGGCGGGCACAGTCGTCCCAGTAGGCCAGCTGGGCAGTGCGGGTCACATCCGGCCAGAGGTGATGACTGTGGGCAGCAAAATGAAGTCTTTCGGGATCAGCTTCGAGAAAGCGCGAGTAGAGATGTTTGAACATGACACCCGGAAAGAACGAATACGTGAGCGACCGATGTCGCCTATTGAGTTTCCCCTTTTTCGTCAAAAAAACCCGCACTGGACTTCAGGTAGCGGGAACGGCGAATCTGGACAGAATCATCATTCGATTCCTGTTGGCTTTTCAGGTCATTCAGATTCGCGATCGTGAAGGGGCATTTCAGGATTTCAATGCGGAAATCCACATAAGCCGTTTTTTCCTCATCCAGCACCCCCAGCAGGTAGCTGCCCAATACTTCACGATCCGGAACGCCCAACTGATTCCGCCTCCAGATCTCTCCCAACGTATGAATCCCCGCATCGCGGCGGCCATTGATGTGCGATAACCGCATTAACAGCTCGGAGCCAGGGGCGAGTTGATTCTCAATCTGGGAGGCCCGCTCGGAATCAAGCGTTTCGTCGAGGTAGGCTTCCAGTTCGGCTTCGGTAAAATCGGACATGCGATGGAAAAGGGATCGATCCGGGAAATGGCGAGGCTGCCGACCGATTCTATTGGGAATTTGGCCTGGAAACAATGGTTGTAGCCGACGAGGCTCGCTGGATTTTCAGTGAAAAAAGCCTCCCTGATCCGGCCCGTCAACCCTCGCGTGATCCAAAACAATCCGCCTGCTGACCGCAACGGTATCAGGCGGCCGTTGCTTTTTTATCAGGAGAACCGGAAACCCTCTCATTGGGCATTCGCCCCGCCATGGCACCATTGCTTTCAGCACCCTGACCATCAACATCTTGTGGTCCGGCACTTGTGCCAGGCATGCCCCCGTCGCTGCCGTATGCCGAATCACCGTTTCGGACGTTGCTTGAGACCTGTTTCTTTTCACTATCCCGCAGATCGTCATCAAGAAACGAATCGAGCGTGGGCGCAAGCCCGTTTTGTAATGCCCAGAGCCTCGCTTGCTTGGTAAAGGTGTAGAACGCGCCGATCATGGCCAGTTGAAATCCGATGATCCCATCCAGAATTCCCAATTGCAGAAAATAGTCCCGAAAGAATCTCCAGGAGGGACGCCAAACCATTCTGAAGAAATTGGTTCTTTTTCCTGCCTCATCCCACTGTTTTGCCTGCAGGGTTGTGTAGCGATGAAACTTGCGGAACAGATCGTCGTATGACCAGTAGGAATAGTGGGTCAGACGGTTCCGCAGACGGCCCACTTTGCCGCTCGAAACGTTGACCTCACCGTGATCACTTGGCCCTTCGTAGCGGGAAAGATCCCTCTTGAACAGGCGAAGCACGCAATCGTTGTTCCATCCACCATGCCGAATCCGATGCCCCATGAAGTGATTCGCACGATAAATCCAGTAACCGTCCTGGTCCGGCTTGGTTGACAAAAGACGGGTGATTTCATTGGCCACCGCGGGAGTCACCCGCTCATCCGCATCCACCAGCAAAATCCACTCGTGCCTTGCCTGGGGAATCGCCCAATTCTTGAAATCGCCGGACGTACGGTATTCCCTTTCGATGATCCGGATTTTGCTGCCGCCGAGGCCCCGAACAATCGGCAGGGTTCGATCCGAAGAACCGCTGTCAGCGATGATGATTTCATCAGCGATTTCCTCGAAGCTGGCGATGCAGGCTCCAATGTTGGATTCTTCATTTTTGCACGGAACGATCACCGTGAGTTTTTGTTTCTGGGAAGACACTTCGGAGGTTTCGTGTTTAGGGTGCTTACCGCGGGATTGGAGGCTGTTTTCACAAACAGTCCGTGAAATTACAGGGAAATGCGGCATTTCCGTCAAGAGGAATCCGGTCCGAAAAACGGTTCAGTGCCAAAACAGGGATGCAGGTGGCTTTTGACCGCTGGGGCATCGGTAGCGGATCTACCCGGTTTAAATCACAGAAAGTGCTCTTCGCTGGACCAGGTCCCTGGTCAGTTTCGCGGTATCCGTATAGAGAACCGCATCCATCCCGGCGATGCGGGCACCTTCCACATTTTCGGATCGATCATCGACAAAAAAGATCTCCCCTGGCTCAAAACCGGTCGATTCAATGGCCCGATCGTAGAATTCGCGGTCCGGCTTGGAACACCGGGCCTCGAAACTGAGTTGATAATTGTCAAACAGGTCATTCAGGATCCGGTAGCGGCCATTGATTGCGTATTGCCAATGGGCATCACAGGTATTCGACAAAATCCCCAGTTTTTTTCCGGAAGCTGCCAAATGGGCCACGATGGGAAAAATCGAAAAATTGGGACGAAAAATGGCACTCGCAGCAATGCACAGCTGTTGAAAGTCCATTTCGACCCCTGTCAACCGACAAAGGTGTTTGTGGAATTCCCGGGAACTGAGCTCTCCATTCTCGTAGCG
>JAYZFP010000122.1:0-10809 GCA_036336715.1 Planctomycetota bacterium | reverse complement strand
CCTCACATTTCAAAAGGTTTGCCTGAAACCGGCTATTTGAAATGGAGGGCAGCAAGACAGCAGCGACGACGAAGCAGACGACAGCGCCGACAATCAGATCCATCACCGACCAGCTGCTCCCCGAACCGGCGAACTCCCGACCTGCGTACGAAGCACTCTTGTAACGCCGCTCGCGTTTTCCGGCATTTGAGGTTCGAATCGCTTGTTGGTCGGAAACTCCTTCCGACCGCAAGGAAGACTCAACGATCGAGAGTGTGTTCATTGTTTTTTCGGCCAGATCCGCCGGCGGATCAATCTCGACAAAGCGGTCCGGCATCTGTGCCAGTTTTTCTTCCAGAACCGCAACTCGAGCGCGAAGCTCGGGGCTTTCGTCAAGCGCCGTTTTCACCGCGAGTTCTTCCGCGGGTTCGAGTGCCCCCAACAGGTAGCCGGTCAAATCGTGCTCTGAAATCTCTTTCACGATGTACTAATCCAGGTTCTCATTACAGAAAAACTGTTGATGAAGCCCAAGGTTACTTAAAAACCAACCCCAGGTTCCAGGACAGTTACGGTCGAATGCCTGTGACCTTGTCCACTGTTCTGCTGTTTGAACTGTTTTGCAATTACAAAATGTGCAAATAACGAGGTAGTTCACTCAAGGGGCCGCATGCCAGATGATTGACTTTGTCACCCAATACGGTTTGTCCCATCGAACTGCTTCGACCCGATTCGGGCAAACCCAATTCAGGCCAACTCGATTTGCGACTCGTTCCAAACATCCGTCAGTTTGGCAATTGCGGCATGCAAACGACTTTTGACAGTCCCCACAGGAATATCGAGTACTTCGGCGGCCTCGCGGTACTTCATACCCTGGTAATAAACGAGTTGAACCACCGCGGACATCGATTCCGGCAAACTGTTCAAAGTGCGTCGCACACTTTCACAACGTTCTGTACGTTCCGCAGACTCATTTGGGTCGTCCTCCCCACTTTCCAGCAGGTTGACCAGCCGGCAAATTTCATCATCGTCTGAGCTTCTCCCGGACGAATCCAGGCTGAGCACGTTGTGTCGTTTTTGCCGTCGCTGAGCATCAATGGCCTGATTCGTGGCAATGGTGTAGAGCCAAGGGCGAAAACGACGACCTTCATCAAATTGCTCACACTTCAGATGAACCTGGAGAAATGCGGCCTGAAAGGCATCTTCAGCCATTTCGGCATTCCCAAGAAAACGGCACAGGTAGCTGAAAAGTTCGCGTTCATAACGCTTGACCAGCTGGGAAAACAGATCCCGGTTCCCGGTTTCGCGATATTCGAGCAATAACTGTTCGTCAGTCACAATGGGGCCTTCTGACTGGATACCGAAAAAAGAGGTAGTGGATTGACCGATTGACTTTGCATCCATGGCAATTCATCCCATACAGACAGGGTTATGGTTTCCATCCGGCCGTTCTGCCCCTCATTGTAGCGGCTAAACGGCAGAATTGCGAGGAACAAAATAAAAACGTCCTGTTTTTTCAACGCGACACGCTTTGGGTAACCCCAAACAGCGAATTGACAGCCAACAGGTACCGTTTTACACTCGCGAGTCCATTGAAAAGCAAACAGTGTGCCGAAATCGAAAATGAGCAAAAATCAATACAAGTGGGCGGCCTCCGGAGACATCAACGCGTTTTTCGGACTGATGCTGGACAATCTTGCAGGGCTGGTGTTTTTGGTGACGCTGCTTGGGAACATTTTTCAATTCCCGGCAGAATTTGCATTTCAGTACATGATCCCGGGGACAGCGATTGGCGTGATGGTCGGTGACCTGCTTTTTTTCAGGTTAGCGTTCAAATACGCTCAAAAAAGTGGAAGCAAAACGGTTACGGCGATGCCTCTTGGCCTGGACACACCCAGCACATTCGGCATGTGCCTTTTTGTGATCGGACCCGCCTTCCAGTCGGCCCTTGAGGCAGGCGTTCTGCAGGCAAAGGGACTGGAGAAATTGGCGGAAGGTCAGCAACTGAGCGAGCTGGTTGCCAGTCTGCCAGAGGATCTTTTCAACCAGATCGAATTTGCTGCCGCCACAAAGGCCTGGCATATCGGAATCTGCGGGATCTTCGTTTCCGGTATTATCAAGTTGATCTGTTCATTTGGGTCGTCCTCGATCCGCAAACTGGTTCCCCGTGCCGGTCTGCTGGGATCGCTTGCAGCAATTGCCATGGTGATTATTGCGTTCAACCCGCTGGTCGAAATCTGCAAGGTTCCCATCGTCGGACTGGTTTCCCTGGTGATGGTGCTGATGACCCTGATCGCCCGCATTCGCCTCCCCTTCAACACACCGGGTGCGTTGGGAACGGTACTGGTCGCCTGCATGGTTTATTACGGCATGCGGTACTTTGATACGCGTCTCGGGACAAGCTTCATTCCCCCAAACAATTCTCCATTCGATTTGCAGAAAGCACTGATGCCTACCGGCTGGACCACCGTTTTCAACTTTGGATGGTTTTCGGCAGACACGTTTCAGGCCACTGCCGGTTACCTGCCTTTGATCATTCCTTTTGCCATCGGGACGGTAATCGGCGGAATCGATTGTGCAGAGAGTGCCGCCAGCGTAGGGGATGATTTTGATACGCGCACCGTTATTGGGGTCGAGGCAATCGCCACCCTCGCTGCCAGTTTTTGCGGTGGGGTCATCCAGACGACTCCCTACATCGGGCATCCGGCCTACAAGGCGATGGGCGGTCGAGCCGCATACACCCTGCTGACCGCCCTGCTGATCGGAGCTGCGGGACTCACGGGGTACTTTGTTTTTTTCTATCTCTACGTACCCAAGGTGGCAATCTTTTCCATCCTGATTTTCATCGGACTTGAAATTTCAGCGCAGAGCTTTCATGTTACCCCCAAACGGCATTACGCTGCGATTGCCATTGCCTGCCTTCCGGCGATGGCACAGTTGCTGAAGATTTTCCAGAGCCAGTCGGAGGACTCAGCCATCGTCAATCAGCTCGCCGGGGGCTTTATCATGACCAGTCTGATCTGGGCATCGGCCCTGGCATTTATTATCGACCGGAAACTGCTCTGGGCCGCTGGCTTTTTCCTGGCCGCAAGTCTGCTTTCTGTCCTGGGCGTGATGCACTCACCGATCGCAGGAGACAAGGTCTTCTGGATCATGCACCTTGGCAAGGAGGATTTCCAATCGGTATTGAACTACTCCGTCGGCTACCTGGTTGTGGCCGGGATTCTGGTCCTGTTTCATTTCACGATGAAAAACAGCCTCCGGGAAATCCGGAGCGATGAGGAATTTGAACAGCTTTCCATGTGAGATGGCCCACCGTGACTGATTCCCCCATCAACCTGCACCGCAGCCTGGCAGGCCTGATTGTTGGCAATCTGCTGGCAATCCTGATTTCAGGTGTGGCCTGCTTTGTCGCCTGGCAAACCACCCATCCCGTCTTCTTTAAAAAGTTGCACGAGCACATCCAGAGTGAAAAACCGGCTCGTCCGAACGACAGCCAGGCAGACTCTGGCGGTTCGGGGAAAAAACCGAATGCCAAATCGCAAACAAGCGGTCGTAAAGCTTCCGGTCAGGACACACCGGACAGTGGCCCCCCAGCCGATCCCTCCTCCACCCAGCCTCCCATCGATTCAGCAGCAAAAAAGACCCCATCCCCCAAACCTGATTTTCCGCTTACCGTAATCGGCCTGACGCTGTTGATTGACGTTTTTTTCAGTTGCCTGGCCGGCTTTCTATGTGTAAAAATTGCCGGTTTTTCCGGCAATCACCATGGTGTGCTGATGGCTTTCTTCATCCTCGTCTGGAAAATCCAGCAGCTGGTCGGGTTCGTCGAAAACCAACTTCCGGCGTTGCTGCTGTCAATGGAACTGATCGCCCTGCCAGTTGCCTGCCTGGTGGGTGCCTCCCTGGCCAACACCCACCAGCCACCGGTCGGTTCGAAAGACCCCCGACAGGACGCAAACGGGAATGGATCGGAGACGGTTCAGGATCGCGGGCCGAGGTAAACCAGCGGGATACCGGATCCCGGTGCTACCGTAAAGTTGCGTCGGTGGACAATCTCCGAGGCCGGAGCATCGTGTGGCAGTTCAAACCGGCCATGCCGGATCAATGCCGCTAGGACAATCTTCATTTCAGTCATTGCCAATGAAGCACCGATACAGCGGCGAATCCCACCACCAAATGGCATGTATTCAAACGGTTTGTATGTCCTTTCCAACCAACGCTCCGGCCGGAACTCCAGTGGTTCCGGGTAAACTTCTCCATCCACGTGGACCAGGTAAGTCGCGGCCGCAACGGTCGCCCCGGCAGGGATAACGCATTCCTCGAATTCCATGGGAGACTTGAGTGTTCGCTGGACATCGGGAATCACCGGGTTAAGTCGAAGTGCTTCCTGGCAGATGCCGTTCAGCAGTTTCGATTTTTGGGCAACCTGTTCCAGCGATTCCTGACCCGCCAGCTCGCTGCATAGTGAGTCCAGCACAGCCGGATTGCGGACGATCCATGACATGGCCCAGCTCATGGCAATTTGTGTCGTCTCGTGACCGGCTACCAGCAAGGTCACCAGCTGATCCCGAATTCCTGCATTGCTGATGGTCGAGCCATCTTCGTACCTTGCCTCGAGGAGACTCGTGAGGAGATCCGCCTCGGATCCGCCGCTCTTCTGCCGAGCGTGAATCTCTGCATGGACCAGTTCGTCGAACCGTTTCCGGGCACGCAGGAACCTGTTCCAGGGCCCCAGCCCGAACCAGGGTCGCTGCATCCAGCGGGAGAAAGCCAGCCAGGGCGAAAAGCTGCCTATAAATTCGGTGATCACTTTCTTGCATTCGAGGATTCTGTTCTCCGACTGGATACCGAACACGATTTTCAGAATCACTTCCAGGGAAATCTCGTGGCAGACATCCATCATTCGCAGGTTGTCTCCCTGTTGCCAACCAGACATTGTTTTCCTGGCAACACTCTCAATGGTGCCAACGGCCTGCTGAATTCTCTCTCCATGAAACCCGGGCAACAGGAGGGCACGTTCGAGTCGGTGCTGCTGACCCTCGGCCAGAAACACGGACTGCCCCCCCAGCAGGGGCCTCAGGGTCTCGAGGGCAAATACACCCACGGAATCATGGTTCGCTGCAAAGATCTGACGAATGTTTTCAGAACGACAGGTTACGACAACATCTCCGTTCATGGCTCGGACCACGAACGTCTTTCCATACTTCTTCAACCACCTGTCACAGGTACCATAGGGATCCCGCATGTAGCGGTAGGTGGTGAGCAGACGATTACCGGTTGCAGGAAGGTTCAGTTGAGCCATCGTTTTCTCATGGATCCTTTCCGTTTCCTGCAACCGCTCACGAAACCATTCACGCAACCATTCACGCAACCACTCAAGCAGCCGATCGTCTGCCGCAGTCCAGGAGGGAGAAATCCACCGCCATCAGCTTTCAAATATTTCGACCACGTTGCCGCGAATGTTGCTGGAAATGGTTTCCGTTGGCAGGTCATTGAGATCCGTTCCAAAAGGGTCTTCGATTTCCTCGGCAATGATTTCCAGGCTGACCAGAACGTAAAACACAAACATGGATACCGGTACCGCCCAGTAACTGAAATAGGCGATGAAACCGAGCGGCAGGGTCAGGATATAGAAAAAGATGAATTTCTTGAGAAAGATGTTGTAGCTGAAGGGAATGGGAGTTTTGAGAATGCGCTCGCAACCTCCGAGGATGTCGGCGAAAGACTTGAGCTCCTTGTCAATAATCAGCTGTTCTTCCGGGGAAATCTGTTTCTCATCCACCAGCTGCTTGGCCTGCCGATACATTTCCTGAATCAAGTGGTTCGGCTTGTGGTCCTTTTCTTCCAACCGCTCCTTGATCCCCTCCAGGTCCTCGAGGTCATCCATGCGAACATCATTCCTCAGGTGTCCCTTCAGCGTAAAGGCGAAATTGGGAATCATGACCCGGAAAAACTCCCGCGTTGCCTGGTTGGAACGAGGGACCAGTGTGTTGATCTTGATCGCCAGGTTCCGGGACGAGTTGACCAGGGCCCCCCACAATTTACGCCCTTCCCACCAGCGGTCATACGCCGAGTTGGTCCGGAATACCAGCAGCAGGGAAAGGATGAATCCAAGGCTGGAATGCACGATCATCGAATTCTTGTACGTCTGGGACTCTGCAAGCTGCTCAAGGTAGGTTTCGTGGACCAGGGCCATCAGGGCCGTATAGATTCCCACGATCGACATTTCCGGCAAAAGTGCGCGAAACGTATCGACCTTGCGAAAATTGATGACATGACGAAACCAGACCTTGCTGTTGTATTCAATCATGTTGCAGCTGCACTCTGCCTGGCTGAAGGATTTCGGTTAATGAATCGTGCTGATCCCGCAGGTTCCCGTCTGAATATCCCGAAAAAAGGCATCCCAACGGCATTCCTCAGAAATCCGCTGCCCGATCCGGTCTTTTGAGTGGACAGCGTGTAACGGCAAATTATTTTTTCTGACCCGTTTTGTAAACCGGTCAACCAGCGGACAACGCTGCCGCCGGATTTGCCAAAAATGGCTAGAACCGACGATTTCCAGACAACAATCACATGCTGAAAAGTATCCAGAAAACATTCGGATGTGATATTCGTTCCCTGGCCCTTTTCCGGCTGGCGCTTGCGTTCCTGGTGATCTACGACGCCCTGGACCGCTTCCCGCACGCTGAGGCCTTTTACTCGGACCAGGGATTTTTCAGCAGTGAATTCTCCCGTGAGGAATCTCCCTACGGCTTTTCGCTCAACTACCTTTCCGGAGACCCCGGTTTCCAGCGGCTGCTGTTCGGCTGCCTGGCCACCTGCGGTATCCTGCTGGCTATCGGTTTCCAAACCCGCCTTAGCGCCCTGGCCTGCTGGCTGCTCCTGGTCTCCATTCATGTCCGCAACCCGTTTGTATTGATAGGGGGAGACACCCTGATCCGCATGATGCTGTTCTGGTCCCTGTTCATCCCCTTGGGCAGTTACAGGTCCGTTGACCGTTGGTGGAGTCAACGTCGGCTGAAATCAAAACCGGGGGATGCTGGAAGCAGGGAAACCGGCTATTGGCTTTGCAGCGCCGGTACCGCCTGCCTTTTACTGCAGGTTTGCATCATGTACTGGTGTGCCGGCTTCTCCAAGATGACCGAACCCTGGTGGCATGGCACCGCCATGGAATATGTCCTGCGGCTTGAAATCTATGTGCGTCCCTTTGGCGAGTGGGCATTGACCCAGGCATGGCTTTTGAAAACCATTACCTACAGCACATTGGCTGTCGAATTGCTGACGCCTTTCCTGCTTTTGATTCCCTTTTGGCAAACCAGATTCCGTCTGGCCGCCATCCTTGTTTTCTGGGGGCTGCATATCGGAATTGAACTTGCCATGGACGTCGGCAATTTTGGACTGGTCTCCATGGTCGCGTGGCTTCCCTTTATCCCAGCAGAGGTCTGGAATGTTATCGGTGGCAAAAAAGAAACTGCGAATCTGCCAGTCGCCCGGTCATCCCGAGACGGTTTTGCCAGGTGGATCCAGGCAGGCGGTTCGGCAATCGCCTGGCTGTTCCTGGGGTACATACTGATTTGGAACTATTGCGGCATGTATGTCCTGGCAGGCTCAAAATGGAAACCGGATCTGCCAAAGCCCTTTTTTATTCCTGGCTGGTCCACGATGGTCTGCCAGAACTTCCAGATGTTTGGTGAGCCGCCGGCTGAGAATCCGTGGTACGTCTTCAACGGTCGACTGAAGAACGGGAGCGAGGTGGATCTGCTGTCCGGTCGTGAGGCCCGTGATTCACGGCCGGGAAACATCCACAGCCCGGATGTGACTGGCGAATGGAGAAAGATCCACCGGTTTCTCCTGCGACACCGGGGACACGACCGGTTCCACCAGGCGTTGCTGGAATATTACACCCACAAATGGAACCATAACCACCCGGAGCAGGACCAGGTGATCGAGTCGCGGCTTGAATATTACTGTGAAGACATCGGACCGGGCTTCGTGAAAGGCGACTATCGCCGTCCTCCGGACCTGGCCCACTGGAAATCACCGACCCCCGAAACCACCTCGGAAGATGAGCTGATCGACGGAATTGACTCCTTTCTCAAGGGCCTCCAACAGGGTCCGCTGGTTCCATTCGAAGACTGATACCACCTGTCGCACCGTAACCGTTCGAATAGAATGGAGGCAGCGTGGTGATTCCCGTTTCCAAATTCGTCCAAAAAAGAAAAATCCGATGAGCAGTTATGACCTGGTGGTACTGGGTGCCGGTCCGGGAGGTTACGTGGCCGCCATTCGCGCCGCCCAACTTGGCATGAACGTCGCCTGTATCGATGAAAACCAGCAACTGGGTGGAACCTGCCTTCGGGTCGGGTGCATTCCCAGCAAAGCTCTCCTGCAATCAAGCCACCTCTACCATGAGGCGAAGGAAAACCTGGCCGATCATGGAATTGGTGTCGCCAGCGTCGAACTGGATCTTGAAAAGATGCTCGGTCGCAAGGACGAAATCGTCAACACGCTGACCGGTGGGATCAAGATGCTGTTTCAGCGGGCCAAGGTCACACCCATCATTGGCCGCGGCAAGATCACCGGTTCCGGTTCCGTTGAGGTCACCCTGAGTGAGGGTGGAACCGAGGAAGTGAAGGCAGAAAAAATCCTGATCGCCACGGGCAGCATTCCCATGATTCTTCCGGGGATCGAATTCGACGGTGACCTGATTGGTGACAGCACCACCGCGCTTGGCTACGATTCCGTTCCGGAGAGCCTGATCGTGATCGGCGGCGGGTACATCGGACTGGAACTGGGGAGTGTCTGGGGGCGACTAGGGGCAAAGGTATCGGTGCTGGAAGGTGCCGACCGGGTGCTTCCTGGGCTGGATGGGGAAATCGGAAAAATCGCCCGGCGCATCTTTGAAAAACAGGGACTCCAGTTCACGACCGATGCCTGGGTAGAATCAGCCCGCGTCGAAGACGGACAATGCGTCGTGAGCTGCAAGGGGATGGAACCGATGAAAGCCGAGAGGGTTCTGGTTTGCACTGGACGGGTAGCCAACACGCGGGAAATTGGCCTGGAGACTGTCGGAATCACACCGGATGGTCGGGGACAGATCGAGGTGGATGACAACTTCGAAACCGCGACCCGGGGAATCTTCGCCATCGGCGACTGCATCGGTGGAGCCATGCTGGCTCACAAGGCTTCCGAGGAAGGAATTGCCTGCGTGGAGAAAATGGCAACCGGGGTCGGGGAAATGCACTACGGTGCGATTCCCGCAATCGTCTACACCAATCCTGAAATTGCTTCCGTAGGCAAAACAGAGGAACAGCTCAAAGAAGCGGGAATTCCCTACAACAAGGGAGCCTGCCCTTTCGGCGCCAACGGCCGGGCTCGTGCCATCGGCGATGTCGAGGGCCGGATCAAGGTCCTCGCTCACCGTGAAACGGATCGTATTCTCGGCGTCCACGCCATCGGCACTCAGGCAGGTGATCTGATTTCCGAGGCGGCAGTCGCCATGCAGTTTGGTGCGAGCAGTGAGGACCTGGCCCGGTGCTGCCATGCCCACCCTACCCTTTCGGAAATCATGCAGGAAGCCGCGCTCGCCGTTTCCGGTCGTGCCATCCATACCTAGTCGATCCCCGGATGACAGCCTTGCTCGACCCGGGACGGAAGCAGACGCTCTTTTTCCCGAATCGTCGCACCAGGCCGTACTTCCGGGGCAGCTGGCAGGCATATCAGATTGGTAACCAACGTCATTTGCCAGTATGATGATGGTGGAGAACGTAACATGCAGCAGCCCCTTTCAACCCGCCGAAACCTGCTTCAGGGAGCCGCCTGTGGCTTTGGTTCACTGGCCCTGAATGCCATGGCGGGAACCGGACGGGCAACGGTGGACGCCAACCCGCCCAGGGACCTGCAGCAGCACCCGCCAATCGCTCCCCGCGCCAAACGAATCATCTTTGTATTCATGCAGGGTGGTCCAAGCCAGGTGGATACATTCGATCCCAAACCGGAACTGGACCGCAAGCACGATCAAGAAGTGGAATTCCTTGTTGCCCGGACCCGCAAACGGTCGCAGCAGAAACTGCTCAAGTCGCCCTGGCGATTTAAAAAACGGGGGCAGTGCGGGCAACCGGTCTCCGAGCTCTTTCCTCACATGGCGGATTGCGTGGATGATTTCTGCCTGATCCGAAGCATGCACACCGAGGGGGTCGCCCATGGTCCGGCAACGCTGTTCCTTCACACGGGTGCCACCAACCTGATCCGGCCCAGCGTCGGGGCTTGGCTAGCCTATGGCCTAGGCACCGAAAACTGCAACCTCCCTTCCTTTGTGACCATCAACCCGCCACCCACCAAGGGTGGACCGCGGAATTATGGTCATGCCTTCCTGCCGCCCACCACCCAGGGGGTCGTGATTGGCAAACCCGGCATGGGTACCGGCGGGGGCATCAAAAATCTCTCCAATCCCAACCTCACCCAAAGGGAAAGACAGCGGCAATTCAGCTTCCTCCAGGAACTGAACAGCGCCCAGATGCAGAACGGCCACGCGGATGCTCGACTGGAAGCAACCATTCGGTCCTACGAATTGGCATTTCGCATGCAACAGGCGGCTCCCGAAGTCATCGATATTGATCGTGAAGAAGATCACATTCGCAAAATGTATGGCATCGGTGAAAAGGAAACAGACGAATTCGGCAAACAGTGTCTGCTGGCGAGGCGTTTCGCAGAGGCAGGTGTCCGCTACATCCAGGTCAGCTACAGCGACCTGAAAGACACGCCCCGCTGGGACCAGCACTCGAAACTGAAAAACCACGAGTTGCATGCCAGGGCGACCGACAAACCGGT
>JAYZFP010000121.1:0-8517 GCA_036336715.1 Planctomycetota bacterium | reverse complement strand
GATCTCCTTGACGACCTGGCCGTGGACATCGGTCAGCCGGAAATTCCTTCCCTGGTAGAAGTGCGTCAGCTTTTCATGGTCAAAGCCAAGCCGGTCGAGGATCGTGGCCTGGAGATCGTGCACGTGGACCTTGTCCCGGGCAACGGAAAATCCGAGAGGATCCGATGCGCCATGGGAGATCCCCGGTTTGATTCCTCCCCCGGCCATGAACATGGAATAGCAATCCGGGTAGTGATCTCGGCCCAGCACCTTGCCTCGTGAAGTCCGCCCCTCACGGAAAGGGGTTCTCCCGAATTCACCACTCCAGACAACCAGGGTTTCGTCCAGCATGCCGCGGGCCTTGAGGTCGCTGATCAGGGAGGACACGGCTTGGTCCATCGAGCGGCAGCGGTTGTTCAATCCGACGCCGATATCTTCCTTGGGGTTGGTCCCGTGGAAATCCCATCCCCAGTCAAAAAGCTGGACGTAGCGAACGCCGTTTTCCACCAGGCGTCGTGCCAGGAGACAGTTGTTGGCAAAACTGGCAGTGCCGGGCTGAGCTCCATAATCGGTAATGGTTTTTTGGGATTCTTCCGAAATGTCCATCACTTCCGGAACCGAGACCTGCATCCGGAAGGCCAGTTCGTATTGAGCGATCCGGGTCAGCGTTTCGGCGTCCCCGAATTCCCGAGCCTGCATTTCGTTCAGGCCATTGATGGCATCCAGGCTGAGACGCCTCAGTTCGCGGTCCATGCCCTTGGGATTGGAAGCGTACAGCACCGGGTCCCCCTTGCTGCGACACTGAACTCCCTGAAAGACCGAAGGCAGGAAGCCGCTGCCCCAGGCGGTGTTGCCAGCGCTGGGATTGAGGCCTCCCGAAAGAAGGACCACAAAGCCGGGCAGGTCCTGGTTTTCAGTTCCCAGTCCGTAGGTCACCCAGGAACCCATCGAGGGGCGCCCCATGCGCGGGGAGCCGGTATACAGCATCAGTTGGGCCGGCGCGTGGTTGAACTGGTCGGTGTGCATGGACTTGATGACGCACAGGTCATCGGCGATACCCGCCAGTTTCGGGAGAGCATCGGAAAACCAGGTTCCGCTCTGACCGAACTGCTTGAACTTGTGGGGCGATCCCAGCAGGCGGGGGCGCCCACTGGTGAAGGCAAACTGTTTCCCCTTGTAGAATTCGTCCGGACAGGGCTCGTCGTTCCGTTTGACCAGCTCCGGTTTGTAGTCGAGCAGATCGAGGTGCGGCGGAGAGCCTGCCATATGCAGGAAGATTACGTTTTTGGCCCGGGCGTCGAAGTGGGGCTGGCGTGGCAGCATCGGCTGCACCCGGTCAATCTGGATCGAATCCTCCAGGGCCGACGGTGCGCCCTGTGATTCTTCTGCCATCATGGAGGCCAGGGCCATGCCCCCCAGACCGATCGAGCAGTTCCTGAAAAAATGGCGTCTTGTCTGGTGAGTAATGGATGGATTCATGGATGGAATTCCGGTCGAGGTCTTCTCTCTCCATCTTATCAAAACGGGTGTTCGATTTCACCGGATGTTTTGCGGACTTTTTCTGCCGCAGCCCTCCCGGTTTAATCGGCAGGAGCTGCCTGCTTACCAGTGCCAGGTCGCTTTTCGTACCCGGGGGGGGACGAAATTATCCCGAAAGGAACGGCGGGTAAACATTTCTTCCAGCACGGCGACCATCGTGGCAGTACGGAGGAAGAGGTAATAAAAGGGCACCAGCGGGATAATCCAGCCAATTCGGAAGTCCCGTTTCCTGTCCAGCGAATAATAGAGAATCGCCGTGAACTGGAAGATCTCCAGCACCAGGTAGACCAGGTAATTCAGCACCAGGATGAAAAGCAGTTCCTGCCGCATCTGAAAGACCAGCCAGACGGCATAAATCCAGAAGGCGAACTGGAACAGAATCGTGAAGACAATTCTTTCAAGCACCATGAAAAAATTGCCTGCGGTGAAGCTGCTGTGAAAGGGATTCAACAGGTCCACATGCTTGCGGCACTCAAAGGTCACCACCGACCAGTCCCAGCGGCGGCGCTGCCTGAACAGCGTTTTGGCGGACAGCGGCAAATTGGTCAGGCACTGGGCGTACGGTCGGAACCGGACCTTGTAGCCCGCCTTTCTCATCCGCATCACCAGGTCGCCATCTTCACCCGGTCCGACATCCCAGCCTTTCACCTGCTGGATGGCTTCCGTGCGGAAGGCACCAAAAGCTCCGGAGACAATGCCGAGGATATTCAACCGATCACTCAGCATGCGGCCCAGAAAAATGGTTCTCAGGTATTCCAGTCCCTGGAGCCATGTCAGGAGATTGGCGAATGGGTTCCGGGCGATCACGGTGCCGGAAACCGCTCCCACACCGGGATCCTTGAACGGCTGAACAATGTCCCAGATCGCGTTGGGGCCGAGGTGGGAGTCAGTATCTACGCAGACGAGAATCTCGGCGCGGGTATAAGGCAAGGCCATGTTCAGTGCTGAGGACTTGCCTCCCCGCTCCGGTTTCCTCAGGCAGGTTACCTGGTCGCGTCCCTCCGCAAATCTTTCTGCTACCTCGGACATGCCGTCGCTCGAACCGTCGTCCACGACAATGATCTCCATCCGCGGGTACGAGCCCCAGATCGACTCCAGGGTGGCTCCGATTGTGTCAGCTTCGTTCAGACCGGCCAGGATAACGCAAACCGAAGGGCAATGATCGTAAGGCGCATCGACATGCCCCCGGATTTTTTTCCAGGCGTCCATGACAAGGTCCACCAGGCATACCAGGAGCGAACCGATGGCATACCGGGGTGCGTCGATCAGCAGGATGGGCATCAGGACCAGGCAGAGTTGGTGCAACTCAAGAGAGGTAAACCAATGGGTCCAGTCTTTTAACATCGTATCCATTGACTGATTTTTCCTCTGCCTGGTGGCCGGGAAACCTCAGGCCACAGGACAAACAATTGGCGATCGGACTCAGTTTCGAATCGGTCCAGCCGCAGTGGTCACACCGATAGGGCCCGTTGAGAAACTCGAAATCGGCACCGACGACCAGGTTTCGGACCCGGCATTTTGGACAAACGATTTCACCCTCCCTTTCGAAATCCGAGGCCCTGCCTACATGCGCACAGGCGTAATGGTGAACCAGGCGATCCGGCCGGGTGGAAGCGGAACCGCAGACAGGACAGCCGTCTCTCCAGGTGGGAACGGCCTGGCAGCTGGGGCAGACCTTTAGCCGGTCATGCATCGCCCGGACGAGCACTCCGCAGTCCTCCCAGGCCTGCAGAGCCTCCTGGCAAAGCCCGGTCTCAAACTGGAACGTCCGGGTGTTGAAAAAGGGGAGAATGTTCCTGGACCTGAAAAGTTGTTGGCCTGGAGAAGCGTATTCGGCCCCGATCCGCTGTCCGGCTTCCTGGGACTCCAGAAACCGCAGATTTGCCGAAACAAAATTCATTTCACCCGCTCCATCTTCCATGCCAAAAATGATGTGCCCCGTGGAGAGGTGGTTGTCGCCGGCAACTTCGAACCCGATGCCCACCTGGGAAATGTCCAGGGTAAAACCAACCGAAAAATTTGGATCGGGGAATCCACCGGGCAGCACTGGAAACATGATGCAGGGCTGGCTGATGGCGGATCGTTTCTCGTTTCGCCGGTTGTGACGCAGGTGAAATCCGGATTTTGTATCGGTGGATTGGGTCAAGGTCCTGCCCCGGAGGTTGTCAGTAGTCGGTCCGGACGGCCCCTGTCCTGCTGGTCCGGATTTTCGAACCAGGTTGGCACTGGAAAGCAGTGGGGCATTTCGATCAGACTTCCCAGTCGCAGCATTTCCTTGGCGATATCCGGATTATCCGGACGCAAGTGGATCGAAACGACCTGGTTGGGGCGATTGATTTTTCCCTTGAGACTCTCGGGGATGGAGACAAATTCGTCTCCTACCCGTTCCACGGTACATTGCAACAGTCCTCGGTTCGGCTTGAGTTCCACCTGCACCGGATGACCGGGTTCGTAACGGGCCGCCAGCTCCTGGCTCAGGTAGAGTACCGGGCGAAGGCTGCCCCCTTCCACCATTTCCATCAGTGCTTCTCCCGGCTCCACCCGTTCTCCCGTAAAATGGCAGATTCTGAGAATCTTGCCTGCAACGGGGGCCCGGATGGTCAGATGGCGGGGGGCCAATCTCTGTTCCGCGAGGCGTTCCTGCAGGTCGCTTATTTTTTCCTGGTGCGCCTGGACCAGGTCTGTGAAGTCAACGTCGGTTTCGATGGACGCCGCGTTTTTTTTCAACTGTTCCACAGCAAGGCTGAGTTTCTCTACCTTGGACCGCTGCCCCCGCATTTCATATTCGATGGTACGCAGTTCCGCAGCGCCCAGTGATTTTTTTGCGTCAGGATCCGGCTTCGACGCTGCCTGTCAGCCAACTCATCCAGCTTGGCCTGTTCCTGCAGCAGTTCTCCCAGCCAATGCAGGTACTCGGCCCTGGCTTTGGCTTTTTGGTTGTTGGAAAGGGAGGCGTTGACCCGGTGTTTGGCAATTTCAACCCTGAATTCATGGATGGCGGCATTCAGTTGGTTTTCGATCCGGTCCTCCTGATGGACTGTCGAATCGACCTTTTCAAGTGTGAAGAGTGGATCTCCCTGCTCCACAAAGGAACCGTCGCGGATGTGAATTGTCCGGATGAACCCGGTTTGCATCGGGGTGATCCGGAGCTTTCTTCCTTCCACGACTCCATGCGCCAGAACGGCGAAAAAAGCCTGCCAGATGGTGTAGATGAAAACCGATACCAACAGCATCAGGATCGTCCCTACCAGGAAACGTCCCTTGGGTCGCTTGGGCAGTGGGGTTGGCTCGGCCATCAGTGGGGTCCGCGGATGCCTGCCGGAACCGTTTCTTGGCTGCCTCCGCCTGGGGGAGTCAGAAAAACCGTTGGCAACTCCCACGGGTGTCGCTTCCTCCCTGGACACGGACTCAGGATTTTCCGGTGTTGATTTCGGTTCGATGACCGTTTCCGGGTACATTCCTCAAATCTCTTGGTTCCCAGTATTGAAATGACATGAGAGAATAGGTCGAATTGCAATCAGCGGTTGATCATTTGGGGCGTTCCGGTTGACAATTCTTGCTGCTCAATCGGGTTCAAACGGTGATGACGGTTGTGATGATTGGGAAAGCCGGGGTTCCGGGTCAGCCGGTTGGGCAGGGCAAAAGGGTGCCCGGGCCCGGTTTTTGAGCCGGTATCCGGTAGAGCGTCTCCTCGACAAGGTCTGACACACGCTTAAAATCTCGTTTAGTTCAGCAGTTTTACAACAGCAAACAATATTCAGGCGACTCGATGGCACAATTTGAAGGGCTGGACCATTTAATCCGAAATGACGAACCGTTGGCTCCCCTCTGCACGCTGCAAATGGGGGGTGCGGCCAGGTATTACGTGGAACCCACCACGATCGACGAGCTCAAAAGCGTCGTTCTGCAGTGCGACCAGCAGCAGCTTTCGATTCGCCTGTTGGGGGCTGGCAGCAATGTCCTGGTTTCCGACGATGGCTTTGACGGGATGGTGATTCATCTTTCGGCGGCAGAATTCTCGGCGATCGAGGTGTTGCCGAGTGGGATCCGCTGCAGTGGCGGTTGCAAACTGGCTCACTTCATTTCAACGGCGGTTCGCGAGGGCTATTCCGGCCCGGAAAGGCTGGTCGGAATTCCGGGAACGGTAGGGGGTGCCCTTCATGGGAACGCTTCTGCCAACGGAGGTGATATTGGGCAATGGACACTCTCGGCCGAAGTCCTGACCCGTGGCGGCGAGGTGATCATCCGCTCGGCTGATGAAATGAATTTTGGCTATCGTCAAAGCAGT
Source organism: Planctomycetota bacterium (assembly GCA_036336715.1). Taxonomy (GTDB): domain Bacteria; phylum Planctomycetota; class Planctomycetia; order Pirellulales; family Pirellulaceae; genus JABAAE01. The sequence continues at coordinate 2,711 of JAYZFP010000121.1, read as the reverse complement.
CTCAGTGAGCTGGTGATCCTGAATGCGACTTTCGAGTTTGAGAAAGAGGACCCGATCGAGTTGACCAAACGGATGCAGACATTCTGGATATCCAAAAAGTCATCTTCCCCGGCGGCTTCCAGCAGGTGTGCTTACCTGTTCAAGGATCCTGGAGGTGTTTCGGCCGCCTCGTTGATTGAAGACGCCGGCCTGAAGCAGGTTCAGCAGGGTGGACTTCGCCTGGACCAGAAGAATCCCAATTTCCTTGTTGCCGACCCCAATGCGTCGGGCAAGGATGCAGTCGAAATGATTGAGTCCATCCGGGAGACGGTCGAGGCAAAAACCGGTATCGCGCTCGAGGTGGGAATCGAAATCTGGTAATTCGCCCGGAAAAAGGGTGAAGGTGATCGGATGGAGGAATGGTCTGCCCCGCTTTTTCAGGCCAGCATGAGTTAATCATGGTAGATTCTGAAAGGTTTGTCCGACTGATCGCCTCCCTTCCTGTTTTTCTTCCTCCAACTGGATTCAGCAAGCATGTCAAAAATCGCCCTTCACGTCTGTCTGTTTACGCTTGTCACACTGGCGAATGATCCCCGATGTTCCTGTTTTGCCCAAGTGGGTGTCGGAGCGGAACCGGCTGAGGGTGCGGAAGTCATCTTTGATGGGTCGAGAAAAATGCTGGACCAGAAATGGACCTACTGGAAGGGTCCCCGTTTCAGTTCTTCGCTTCCGGTCAAATGGAAGATTGTTGCGGACCCTGTTGACCCGGGAACCGTCATGATGACGGATGATCCTGCAGCGGCAGGTGGAAAATATGGAACCGCAGACCTGGTGACCAAAAAGAAATACCGGGACTTTCGGCTGCATATTGAATTCCTGGTTGTCAAAAAAGGTGGGAACAGTGGCGTCTATTTGCAGAACCGTTACGAAATCCAGGTGCTCGATGGTGACCGTTCAAAACATGGCATGGGTGCAGTCATCAATGAGACGCCTTCTCCCTACGAGGCTTACCGGGGGACCGGCAAGTGGAATGCTTATGACATCCGTTTCAGGGCCGCCCGCTTTGACGGTCAGAACAGAATTGAAAAAGCCATAGTGACGATGTATTTCAACAAAAAAAAGGTCCACCAAAACCAGCAGATCAACCGTGTCTGGGGTGGAAAATTTTCCGGCCTCGATGGGGGAAACAAGGGTGGCCTTGGGATCACCGACCGACCGGGTGGACTGAAGTTGCAGTGTGAAGGACACGAGGTACTGTATCGAAACATCTGGATCCGGGAACTAGACCTGAAAGAGCCCAATACCGATTTTTGAGAGCGTTCCTTGCTGCGAACGGTTCAGTCTCCCCTGGCAACCATCTCTTTCCAGAAATCAAAGCCGTCGCGCAGCTGTTCCAGCGCCTCGAGTTTATCTTCTGCGGAGGATGACCGGATCATTCGGCCCCGCTCGACAATCCAGTCGAGGAAAAACTGCGCCGAGGTTTTTTTGCAGATGGCCTGATCACCAATCTGGATGTAAATCGGGCCGGACGTGGCAAACCTGTAGGCGTTCCTGTTACGGGTCACGACGCGAACCAGCATCCAGCCACTCTTGTGAAAAGTCAGCTTGGGGAGTCGCCCCCTGGCCTTGGCATACTCATCGAGCGAGATCTTTTCCGCCACCAGGCCATTGCGGATGATCTCCAGGTATTCTGCCTTTTCCTTGAGCGACAGCGTGATTGAGGTTTCCACTTCACAGCTGGAGCCATCAGCGACCTGGATGGTTTCCCCGGGATGAACACCATTGAACAGCACGTTCATGACCGGTCCGTTGGTCACGATCACGCGGCCCTTCTTCAGGTTGGTAATCCATTTTTGATAGCTGAAATCCTGCCCGGTATGTACGTACACCCGGTTGTAACCGACCGGGTTTGCCGAACGGCCCGAACCGCTGCAGGCAACTGGTGGAATCCGGAAACCGCAATTCAGGGCATGGTAATAAATCCGGGTTTGCCAGGCTGCCAGTGGGTGATCTCCGGAAACGGAAGAATCCGGTGGCCGGAGGTCCACCCTTTTTTTCCTGTTGGTCACCATGGAAACCGCATCGCCCGCAATGGCGATGGCGTCAATGGCGTTTTCCTTGCCAAGGTTCGCTAGGTGAAAAGGTGTCTCCCAATTGGATGCATTGTTCAGAAAGATCAGATCGGGTTTCGTGCCATTGAGGTCAGGTGTGACCGGGAACAGTGTCTTCGGCTTGGGCAGGGGAATTTCCCGCCCCAGTCCCACCAGGACCAGTCCCCCTCCATAACGGGAGTCGGTGATACCGCTTTTTGAATAAAGCATGCTGTCGTTGACCCGGGTTCGGGTTTCGGCAGGAAATCCGTCCTTGAAACGGACCCCCTCGTTGTCGAACGCCGTCAGGTGGGCGAAGTTCAGGTCATTGGCATCCATCAGCACAGGCACATCCCGGTCGGGTCGGTATATTTCGAGATCTCCTGACCACCATCCCCGCTGGGACATGTTGGTAAACCTCGGGACTTTGACCGTTACGCCGTCAGTTGCCTCCCGTTTGATCTCAAACTGTCCGGATACCGTCTGGTATTCCAGTCCCTTTTCAATTGTGTAGCTGTAGACGCCGCGGGGAAGTTTGAAGGTATGACTGCCAAAGAAACAGAAACTTCCCTGGTGGTAGGGGACACCCCGCTGTTTGATCAGGGCCCCGCGTTGATTGCGAATGGACATCCTGACCGAAAC
>JAYZFP010000120.1:0-19170 GCA_036336715.1 Planctomycetota bacterium | reverse complement strand
CCCCAGGCACCCCGGGTCAGAAACCACTGGGGCGGTACCTCCTATCTCTGGCACCAGTTGCTGGCTCAAAAGGGTTATGTGATCTGGATGTGCGATAATCGGAGTGCGACACACCACGGAATGGACGTCAGTTATCCGATTTATGGAGACCTGGGACGCCGTGAATTGATGGATATTGAGGACAGCCTGGCGTGGCTGAAGAAAAAACGGTGGGTCGATCCTGGACGGATTGGAATCTGGGGCTGGAGTTACGGTGGGTACATGACATCGTATGCCATGACGCATTCAAAATCCTTCAAGGCAGGAATTGCGGGTGCGCCGGTCACCGATTGGCGGAACTACGATTCGATTTACACAGAACGCTACATGGGGCTTCCCGGAACCAACCGGGAAGGGTACGACCGTTCCTCGGTCGTACTCGCCGCAGGGAACCTGCATGGGCGGATGCTGCTCATCCATGGCACCCAGGACGATAATGTGCACATCAGCAACACCTTGCAGCTGGTGAATGCCCTGCAGAACGCGGGGAAGCAGTTTGACCTGATGCTCTATCCCAAAAACCGCCATGGCATCCGCGTCCCTTCGCAGACTCTTCACCTGCGAAAATTGATGACGCGATTTATCATCGAACACCTTTAATGACTGGTCAAAGGCCATTGCGTTGACACCCGCAGATACAGGTGTTAGCGTGAGTTGGATCAATTCGTCATCGGGGCATCGATTCAATTGGAAGAACACGCAATCGACCGCGAGGAACTTTACACGCGGTGTGAGGAAAAAATTGAATACTGTTTCCGGGACCGTTCTTTACTGCGGGCGGCGTTAACCCACGCTTCCGGTGCGGACAGCCGGGGGGAATCCAACGAGCGTCTTGAATTCCTGGGGGATGCCATTCTGGGGTTCGTGGTCTGCGAGAAGATCTTTCTGGATTTTCCCGATTACCAGGAAGGTGACCTGACAAAAGTCAAATCGGTGGTGGTCAGCCGGAGCACCTGTAACCGGATAAGTCGGGCCTTGGGCCTCGAGGAGTACCTGATCATCGGCAAGGGGCTTCGGAACAACAAAAGGGTTCCCGATTCTCTGCTGGCCAATGTTTTCGAAGCGCTCATAGCCGCCATCTGCCTCGACGGTGGTATGGATCAAGCCAAAAGTTTTGTCCTCCGGTTCATGGAGAATGAAATTACGGACGCCATTGAAAGTGGCACCACTGAGAACTTCAAAAGTATTCTTCAGCAACACTCCCAGAAGGAATTTGGCACTCCCCCCGTCTATCGCCTGATCAACGAATCGGGGCCGGATCACAGCAAACACTTCGAAGTGGCTGCCTTTGTCGACGGACAGTTGTTCGAGGCCGCGTGGGGTAGAAACAAGAAAGAGGCAGAGCAAAAAGCTGCCTGCAACGCTCTCCGTTCGATGAATCTGATGGAATGAGCTCCAGGCATCTTTGCCGGGGTCCACGATCTGCCTGCCGGGAACGGAGCCGGTGGATTTTCTTCTGCAGGGGTTTTGAAGGTCGAAAGGGGGCTCGCTTTGCCTGGATCGTTCCACTTTTGGTAGACTTGGCGGTGACATTAAGTTCGGTGGATTCAGGTTGGGAATTCGGGAGTTGAGTCGATGGAATCCTGGATCGGGAAAGCGAATGCCACCCCTGGTTGGAGATCGAGCTTGCCCCGGAGTTGGCGTTTTCCTCTTTTTCGATGTTTCTTCGCAAGGTGCAAGTTGCCGCCGTGGCTGCTGCTCACGTTGTTTTTTTTCCCCGGCTTTTCAGACGCCGAAGAACCTGCGTCCCGGGTGCGTGCGGGATTGCAAGTGCTGTTTGATTTTTCGAACAGGGACAGCCTGATCGACAGCAGTGGAATGCGGCGACCCGTTGAAATGCTGGTGGAGACGCCCGATACGGTCCGAAGGGAACCCGGTTTCCTCAATTTCAATGATCGGTCAGTCGTTCGTTCCAAAACCCGTGCCGTCAAGATTCACCAGTCTTGCTGTTGGACCAATGAGCTGACTGTGGAGGTCTGGATTGAGCCTGCAGACGATCAGCAAAAAGGGCCGGCTCGAATTCTTTCCTTTTCCCGTAATGGAAGCCAAAGGAACTTTACACTTGGTCAGGATGGCAATTGTTATGATTTTCGCCTGCGAACCACGCGCACATCAGGTAACGGGATCCCGTCCCTCAGTACCCGACCGGGCACAGCCACCAAACGTCTTACTCATGTGGTCTACACTCGAAGCCGAAATGGTCGGGCGAAAATTTTCCTGGATGGGCAACTGGCGGCTGAAGCGGTGGTGCCCGGTGATTTTTCCAACTGGGATATCAATTTTCGATTAAGTGCAGGGAACGAGCTTTCCGGTGACCGACCCTGGAAGGGAAAGATGTACCTTGCCGCGATATACAATCGTGCTTTGACATCCCGCGAGGTGGTGGGGAATTTTCGAGCGGGTAATCAAGCAACCACACCCGAACTTTCAACGGTTGCCGGTTCAGACCAGGATCGCTTCCGGGACAGTGTGGCGCCGATCCTTGCCCGCCATTGCCTGGAATGTCATGACGAAGCCAGCCAAAAAGGTGGTTTGGACCTTTCCCGGCGGGTTGCAGCTTTCCGGGGTGGAGAAAGTGGCCAGGTGATCAAACCGGGGCAAGTCGGGTCCAGCACCCTTTGGAAATCGGTTCAGAGCAAGGAAATGCCACTGGATCGCTCGCCGCTTGGGGATTCGGAATTGCAGGCACTTCGAAAGTGGATCGAAGAGGGGGCTGCATGGACCGTTGAAAAAATCGATCCGGCCGTTTTTCTTCGGTCCCGGCAGGTCGACGACCGACTGATCCGGCGACTCACCCGGGACGAATACATTTCATCGGTAAATTCTGCCGTCGGAATCGATATCAGTCAGCAGGCGCGGAAATGGTTGCCAAAAGACCTTCGTGCTGACGGCTTTGACAATACTGCCTATAACCTGAACGTCGACCTCAAGCATGTGGAGGTTTATTCGCGTTTGGCGGAAGTGATCGTCCAGCAGGTGGACGTGGAAAAACTGTCATCCAGGTTTGTCAGCAAGCAGGACCTTGGTGATTCCAGCCAGGACGAACTGATCAGCAAAATGGGAGCCTGGGTTTTGAGGGGGCCGCTTGATGCAGAGGAGCGGTTCGCCTACCTCGACCTTGGGCGGACGGTACGCGATTCCGGTGGTGATTTTAAGGAGTTGGTGAAAGTCCTGCTCGAGGTCATGTTGCAATCTCCACGTTTTCTCTACCATGTCGAACGGCAGAAGGGAGATGGCAACTGGTGGCCGGTGGACGTCCATACGCTTGCCAACCGGGTCAGCTTTGTCATCTGGGGGAGTCCCCCCGACCAGGAGTTATTTGAACTTGCGGTTTCCGGGCAATTGGAGGACCCCATCGTCCTGGCCCGGCAGGTAGACAGGTTACTGCGGGACGTCCGGGCCGAGAGTCGCTCGCTGCAGTTTGTCAGCCAGTGGCTGAACCTGGACCGCCTGGACAACCTGAAACCGGACCCCAAAAAATACCCGGACTGGAATCCACGGTTGGCAGCGGACATGAAGGCGGAAACTCTGGCAGTTTGGCGTGAGGTTGTCTGGAGCCGGGGAAGGCCAGTGACCGACATTTTTGATGCTGATTTTACATGGGTCACACCGGAATTGGCGCGGCATTACGGAATGAAAGGTTTTTCCCGTGAAGGTCTTCCGTCTCCATTCCGGGTCCGTTTGGAGGGGGCGGTTGAACGAAGGGGAATCCTGACACACGGTAGTGTGCTGACGGTCGGGGGAGATGAGGCGTCGATGGTGTCGCGTGGACTGTTTTTGTTGAACGATGTTCTCCGGGGAGTGGTCAAAGATCCCCCGCCCTGTGTGGACACAACCCCCGTTGCCACCCGCGCCGGTTTGACGCAGCGTGCGATTGCAATGGCCCGCATCGCCGATCGGAATTGTGGAGGCTGCCATGCCCGGTTTGAACCTCTTGCCTTTGGCCTGGAGAGGTTTGATGGATTGGGGCGCTTTCGTCCGACAGACCATCATGGGAACGAGTTGCGGCAGGATGGCAAACTTCGTTTTCCGGTCGGCAAAGGACCGACGCCTTTCAAGTCGTCGATTGAATTTGCCCGGTTGATTGCCGGAAACGAGCGAACTGCCGAAACACTCGCCTGGAAACTGACCCAGTTTTGCATCGGTCGTCCGTTGGGACCCGCTGACAACGATCGGATCTCGGGAATCTACCGCGAGGCAAAGGGAGCCGGCGGTACCTACCCCCAGTTGATCCGTGCCATTTTGGCCAGTGATCTGATTCGGAAATCCAGGACCGTACCCTATCCAAAACAGCCCTGAATTCAGGAGAGTCCGTCCTAACGGAGCGATTTGATGAGTTTTCGAAAAATGAAGAGACGAACGGTTCTCCAGGGTGCCGGAGCGACGACGATCGCTTTTCCTTTGTTGGAGGAAATGATGGTCTCCCACGTCCTGGGAGCAAGTAGCCAATTTGAAAAATCGCCACCCGTGCGGGCCTTTAATGTTTTTTTTGGACTTGGCGTTCCCGCGCCCCTGCAGGCTGAGGGATGGCAAGGAGTTTTGGAGCCGCTGAAAAAAATATCCGATAAACTGCTGATCCTGCGGAACGTTGACCAGGTTCGTTGCGATGAGTCGGGAATCAACGCACATTTCGATGGTGCGTCCGGGGCCTTCACAGCAGAGCCCCCCAACGGGGAAGCAAAATCGGGCGGGGCGTCCATTGACCAGGTCGTGAGGCGCGAGCTGTATCCCGGTGGCCAACCGGTGGGGGTCGTGCCAACCTTGATCGGGGGGACCTTTTTCCGCCGCAGTCGACTCAGCCGATACGTTCACAGCTACAACGCGGATGGAACGGTTGCTGCACGAATGCAGGAAAAACCGCGTGATCTGTTTGACAGGGTGTTCGGTGTTCTGGCGATCGGGGGAAAGGATGAATCCGCCCGCCGGTTACGCTTGAGACGGAGTGTCCTTGATTCGGTGGTTGAGCAATACCGATTCTATATTGGTAACCGGTCCCCCCTTGGGAGTGCTTCCCGGTCGCGGATCGCGGACCACCTCGATCGAATTCGTGAGTTGGAACAGCGGGCTTTTTCAATGGGGGAAAGGGATTCCAAGGCTCCCCGCCTGCCTCCCCGCTCGCAAGTTGCCCACGGGGGCGCCGCTGATCCTGGAGGGCAGGGGATCGATATCAAATTGGACGAGCTGACGGGCGAATGGCGATTGATGGCGGATCTTTATTCCCTGGCAATCGAAATGGACAGGGTACGTTTTGGTTCGCTGACTTTTTTGGCTGCGGGGGAAAGATTGCGGGTAACAGGAGATTACCACTTTGACGGCAAAAAGGTTTTCCAGTTTGATGATGCCCGACAACTGAATGCCTCCGGTGACAAGGGCTGCAGTCATGAGTGGTGGCACCAGTTTCATCCAAAGAAAAAAAATGAGGCGCTGCGTGCCCACGCGCACATGAAGATGCGGGAAGTCGCCTACTTCCTTGAAAGGTTGGATCAGATCCGCGATCCCAATGGAAGGACGGCTCTTGAAAACTCGATGGTCACCGTGTCGACGGAGTCCGGCGACGGTCGTCATTCGAATGTCAAACGGGAACTCTCCGGCGTGTTCCATGCCATATCCGAGGCCAATGGCCGCTTCAAGTCCGGGCAGATCCTTGACGTCGATGCCGAGGGATTGGACGTTTACAACACCATGCTGACCGCGATGGGCGTGGAGAAAAAAATTGGGCCAAGCGATCGGGAGCACCAATCAATCGATGCCATCCGGGCCTGAGTAGCGGAACCAGCAAAAACGGTTCAGGAAATTACGGATGCCATCCCTTGTGCGCTGGCAGGTGCCTCGTCAGGACATCCAGGTTATCAATTCGGTCACGATATAAACCAGGATCCATGCAAAGGTGCAAAGGAAAACGGCGAAAATGAAGTTTGCCTGCAGGATCAGGAACAGGGGAGCGACCGCTCCCAAAAGCGGGTTCGGCAAACCGCCAATCAGAAGGAAAATCGGCAGGATCACCAGGCCCGCCAAAAGCATGCTCTTGTGCCCCCGGACACTCTCCCTGTAGTCGACCGAGCTGGGGGCCAGGTGGCATCCAATTGCCAGCACCAGGTAGCTGTAAATCCAGAATTTCAGGGTCGCCAGGTTTTCAAGATTCAGGATGGTCAACAGTCGATTGACGGCCTGTGAGAGTGATGAATTGAACAGCGTTACCGGTTCCACATCAAAAAGTTCTGCATTGAGCGCAGACGGATAAAGAACCAGGGTAAGAAAAAACAGGGCCAGTGTTCCACCGGCGAGTGGTGCGTAACAGACAAAAAACTGGCCGATTTGTTGCCAGGTGCTGTTGGGGTTGTTTCGAATGACGACGTAGCCAAGGCGGCCGGTCTTCTGGTCCGGTTGGAAAGGGACGACCTTTACGACCTGGTGTCCGAACAACCAGGCGACCAACGCGTGACTGTATTCATGGATGGGCGTTCCCAGCCAACCGGTCCAGAGATTGGATTTCCAGCCAAAATGGCGGGTCATCCGCTTTTGTGTTTTGGACTCGATTAACTGCAGTAAAACGACCGAGAGAACCAGTGGCCCGAACAGGATCACCAATTGCCAAATCGCGTTTAAAATTCCATTCATTATTGATCGTCGATCCTATCATTCACCTGATCGACACCTCCATTGTTAATTCGCGTTTGAATCCAAATTATTGTTGGGATTCAAATTTGAAAAATAGGGCTGAGCCTGATAATTCCCGGCAGGAATCGTATATCCGGTGACTTGAGACCGTTAAAAATCCAAAAAGCGGTAAAATCCCCGTGATTGGGTCGCCCACTGCCTTTTTCTGATCCACTATTGATAATAAGAGCACGATTTCTCCGGACGTCAGCATGACCCGACCTGTTGCCTATTTACTGAGCCTTCTGTTCCTGGGCGGGTTTCTCTGGCTTGATTTTCGAACCGAGCTTTACGATACGGCCATTCCCTATTTTGGGGCGGTGCTTTTCCTGTTGTGGTCACCTAAAAGGGTAGATGTTCTGATTACGTCCATGGTCTGTCTTGCGGCGACATTTGCTGGCGGATTCTTTTCGATCGGTGAGGACAAAACGCTGGCAGACGGCATGGGGGCGGTCGTGGTGGAAAGGAGCCTCTCGCTATTTGCCTTGGTCTGTGTTTCCTGCGTTGGTTGGCAGCGGCGGGGGATTTCACTCAGTCTGCAGGAAATGAACCGGATGCTGGAGGAGAGGGTCGTTGTCTCCGAAAAAGAGGCTAATGAAATTCAGCAGCAGTTATCGGAAATCGCCAACGAGCTGGACCAGTACACGGTGGAACGCCGTCAGAAAGAGAGGGAGTTTCGCGAGACAATTGCCAGTTACCAGACTCTGTTGGAAAGCCTTCCGATCAATGTCTTTCAGAAAGACCGCAAAGCCAGGTTGACCTTTGGCAACGAACGTTTCTTCAAGACGCTCGGAAAAACAAGAGACGCCTGTATTGGCAAAACGGACTTTGAGCTGTTCCCGGAATCGCTGGCAAAAAAGTACCATGCGGATGATCAGCAGGTCATCGCGACAGGACAGCCTGTTGAGCTGGTGGAGGAACACGTTCGGGCAGATGGCACCACGATTTACGTACAGGTCTTCAAGGCTCCCATTCGGAACAGCTGGAAAAAAATCATCGGTCTGCAGGGCATGTTCTGGGACGTCACGGATCGAGTCGAGGCAGAAAAATCCCAACAGGAATCAGACGCCCGTTTTCGCAGGCTGGTCAACTCCAACATTATCGGGATTTTTACCGGCAGCATGGACGGCCGGATACTGGATGCCAATGACGAATTTCTGAACCTGATCGGTGAAAACCGCCAGGCCCTGGATGCCGGCGATATTGACTGGAACCGCCTCACTCCTGACGAATTTTCTGAAATTGATCGGACGATGCAACGGGAGCTTGTTGAAAAGGGTTTCTGCCGTCCGCTGGAAAAAGAATACCTCCACGAAAATGGCCGCCGGATTCCCGTGCTGGTGGGCGCGGTCCAGTCGAACCCTGAAGAAAAGGAGGTCATCTTCAGTGTCGTCGACATTACCAGTCAGAAGGACGCGGAAAGGGCGCTTCAGATGGCGAAGGATGCCGCTGACGAAGCTAACCGCTCCAAGACCCTATTCTTGGCCAACATGAGCCACGAAATACGAACCCCGCTGAATGCGATCATCGGGATGACCGACCTGGTTCTACAGAGCCGGGTTTCCAGGGAACAGGCAGAATACCTTCGGATGGCCAACGATTCCGGCGAAGCTTTACTGGAAATCATCAGCGATATTCTCGATTTTTCCAAACTGCAAGCGGGGAAAATGAAGCTGAAGCCCGATAGCTTTTCCCTGAGAAGCAAGATAGGGGAAATTCTCAGGCCGCTTTCCATTCGAGCGCACGAAAAGGGCCTGAAAACGGTTTGTGATATCGCCGGTGACGCGCCAGATTCTCTTCGTGGCGATCCGGTCTGCCTGCGGCAGGTATTGACCAACCTGGTCAGTAATGCAATCAAGTTTACCCAGGAGGGAGAAATCATTGTCTCTGTCACCAGCGAGGAAGTCAGTGACGGTGAGGCACGCGTTCATTTTGCAGTCACCGATACGGGTCCTGGAATCGCTGCCGATATTCAGAAAAAAATATTCAAGGAATTCGAACAGGCTGACAATACTTCATCGCGCCTGTATGGCGGCACCGGGCTTGGCCTTGCGATTTGCTCGAACCTGGTGAACCTGTTGGGGGGCGAGATCTGGGTGGAGAGTGAGCCGGGGCAGGGGAGTACGTTTCACTTTACGGCCATGCTGGAGGTTGAGCCGGACGGAGTCATTCAATCAGCTCCTGTTCCAGCCGATTTTGACCCGGGGCATATTCTGCTGATAGACGAACATGCGAGGAGCCTGGATGTGATGCAGGGGATACTCGAACGGTGGGACCTGACGGTGAAGCCCTGTGCGGACGTCAATGAAGGCATGAGGGAACTCCGTCGACCGGAAGCCGGTTACAGAATCCTGGTTCTCGATGAAATGTCCATCGGGGAGTCCGATCGCGCAGAGTGGGCCGAAATCAGGAAAGCCAACCCTGAATTGAATACCATTCTGCTCAAGAGCACCCTAACCGGAGAGCAGTCTGCCTCCCGCATCCCTCCCGGCCTGGCAGTCGAATTCAGCTTGCTCAAGCCGGTGCAGGAATCCGAGTTGTTTGACGCAATTTCCCAAGCCCTCTCCAACCGTCCCAGCGTTTCCATACCGGTTACCGAGGCCGAGCCCCAGTTGCCACCCCTCCGGGTTCTGCTCGCTGAAGACAACCTTGTGAACCAGAGGTTGGCCGTGGCCATTTTGTCCCAGCGAAATCATGATGTGCAAATTGCCTCAGACGGAGAAGAAGCCATCAGCCTGGCCACCAGTCGGGATTTTGACCTGATCCTGATGGATATCCAGATGCCCAAGATGGATGGTGTTGAAGCGACGCGGGTCATCCGGGCAGGGGAAAAGGATTCACCACATCGTGCAACAATCATTGCTTTAACCGCCCACGCCGCGGAGAGTGACCGGGCACGTTGCCTGGAAGCCGGAATGGACGGGTACGTCACCAAGCCCCTGAGGCCTCTTCTTTTGATGTCCGAAATAAGCAAGCGGATCAGCAGGAGCAGTGAAACCGATCGGGCGCTGGAAAGAAGCGTTCAGGTGGATTCCGAAAAGGCAAATGCAACGGACGACGGTCTGCGGGAATCGGAAAGCCGGCAGGCAGGCAGGGTCAATTGGGACGAGGCCCTGATCCAGACCGCAAACGATCATGAACTGCTCAGGGAACTGATTCAGATCTTTGAAAGGGAGTCGCCGATCGTTCTGAATGAAATCGAAGAAGCTGTTCGTCAGGGAGATCGAAAAAGAATGAGCCTCAAGGCCCATCATCTAAAAGGGTCTTTTCGCGTTTTCGCATGTCGGGATGGACTGGAGGTGGCCCAGCGATTGGAGGACCTGGGTGAAAAGGAACCTGCAGAACCGGTTCTCGAAAAACTCAAGCATGAATATGAAGCTGTTTTCAAGGAATTGACTGCCTACCTGGTTCAGGATGGGTAGCCCGGGTTTTTCCGGCGAACGCCGTTGAGCGTCTTCCCGGGAAAACGCCGCGGTCATCCGGTCGCGGCAGGACCGGGAGATTCCGAGTCGAGCGGGTACCCGAGTCGGCAAATCACCTTCAGCCGTAACCGGTGTTCAGGAATTCTTGAGTGTTTCGATTTCCTCTTTGGTTTTGGTGATTTCGTCTTCAACCTGCCGAATTTCATCAGGTTCATCTGCCTGCTCCCGGACGCCAGCAAGTTGTTGTTGAAGCTTGACCATTCTTTTACGGAGGACCTCGAGACGTTTTTTGGCTTTTTTATCCATCAGATTTCATCCTAATTTAGGGAAAAATCACACCCGGCAATGGAAAGGGTTTGATTTTCCCCATTGCAACCATTATTTTGGGCTTTGCGGGGTAAATATTGTTAAACCGCAGGTTGTTTTTAGTTTGCGAGCACGATTATGCGATATTCATTCCGTTTGGCTGAACTCTTAGGGCACGTTCCGGACCCACGCAAACGGCCGGGCACGATCAAATCCATTGTCGAGTATACCGGGCTTGATCGCCATCAAGTAGCGGCGTTACTGAAAAACGAGGTCAAATACATCCCCCTCAAAGCCCTGTCGAGACTCTGTGATTACCTCATTGAACACGGACATTGTTCGGCGGATAAGCTTCCCGGGGCCCTGTTCTCCATCGAGCCGGAGAATTTCTGGGAATTGCTGGCTCGTCGAAATCGTCTTCAATTGAGTCTTGGGGTTCGCCGGGAGCTTGAGCAGGACTCTCCGGACCAATGTTACGTGGTTGCTTCCGACTCCGTTTTACTGGGTGAGATCCTGAACGGCGTTACCACGCTCGGAGGTACAGCACACTTCCGGGAATCCGGGATGATGAACAGTGAGACATCCTCCACGCATGTTCCCCGACCCGAGCACGTCAAGCAGTCGCTCGTTTGGAGCCCGGGACAGGCCGAGCACGAAGAAATCGTGGAGCGGGCAAAATCGGTCTACAATGATTTTTCCGAATCCAGCAGTGACAAGGCCCTGGTCTGTATCGGCAGTACCAAGAGCAACCCGGTTGTTGAGTTGGTCCTGGCATCGGCTTTTGGATGTGAACCCTATGAAACCCAGGATAACGTGGAGCGGGCCAATGATCGGCGGGTTCCATTCTTCCTCCGGTACCGGGATCAGGATCCCCAGCCCGCTTCCTGTGTCGGTGGCGTTCAGTTAAGCAAATCGGAAAAAGCGGATCAGCCTGGTATCTATTACGAAGATGCCGATGGCAAGTGGACCCATGTTTCATGGGAGGGACCCGGACAGGATGCTGCTTTTGTTTTCTATATTCACCGGGAATCGCATGGTCGGCTGGAAATGACCCTGGGTGGATTCTCGGGGCGTGGTACCCGGCTGCTTGCCAGCACCCTCGCCCGGCGGGGAGAGGATTTCTGGCCGCCGGTCTACGAAGGCCAGGGAATCCAGGTCGGGGCCTATATTATCCAGTACACAGTCCCCAAGAATCAGAACCAGGCCAAGGATATCCTGCGGACCGATCTGACAGGGGACATGAATGTGATTCCGATCTCAGGCGAGGCGATCGATCGTCGAATGGTGATCTGATTTTCGGGTCCCGGGAACGGTCACTCTGGTGCAGATGAAGTTCCTTGGCCCGGTTGGGTCGGATTTCTTCTGGCAGGGTTTTTCCAGTCCTCCGAGGCATCCCGGGTTCCGTTGCAGGCAGCGCACCCCCAGTAGGCAGACCACTCCTTGTATGCCGGGTCCGACTGGATCCGTTCGATTAGCTCCGTTTCTCCTTCCCGGGCCTGCTCGCTTGCCATTTGTTTCCACTTGAGTGTGACATTTTCCGGAAGGTCACTTTTCTCGAATTTTGTCAGCATCCAACCCTTCACGGTTTTGGCAAGCTGGTCGAGTCGCTTATTTGTGTTTTTGCTGAGGAGTTGATCGCGTTCCAACTGCGAGAGCTTGGCGACCTTGGTCGCATTTTGTTTTTGCAACCGTTTCTGATAGGCCAGGAAAGCTTCAAAGGTTGGCTCGCAGAGGGGGCAGTTCAGAACGAAACTCCGTTTCATTCGCTCTTCAAGGAAAACGGTGCTGGAGGGGTTTCCGATGATGTTTTCCACCACTGCCGCATCAACCTGGTCGCGAATGAGACCCTCGAGAACACCTTCGAATACCGCCTGACCGACCGGGTCTTTTTTCCAACTCGCCGAGTTCTGCCAGGAGTAGACGGACAATGAGTAGAGCAAAGAAGAAAAAAGTGCCAATCCAGCCGTGATGAGGGAAAATCGTTTTGCAAGCATTGGGAGCCTTTCTTAAGAGGATAAGGTAGAGGAGTCTGTTTCAGGATTCGTCCACTAACAGTTCGAAGATTCTACGCACTGTTTTCGAAGAAAGGACGCCCAGTTTATGTCGGCAAACAAAATTCTTACAAGATTCCATCCACCGGACGCCTCTTCCGGTATTTGCTTCCAGGGGACTGAACTCTTTCGGTTGGGGCTCAGGAGGACTGAGTACCGCAAGGGGCGCTTCTGATGAAATCATGGGGCTCAGGCCGAGTCAGCCATTTTCCTCCATTTGCAAGGTTCTGGAGATGTCCAGGGTGCAGCTTCCTGAATCCTGGTCCAGCATCCGTCGAACGTGCCCTGGTGAGTTTTCTGCTGCCATTCGGCGGATTAACATAGGTTCAGGACGATCGGTTAGGTAACCTGTGTTGCTTCCTCCTCTGGAGCTGTCCGTTGGGGGTCGCTGTCCGTTGGGGGGAGCTGTCCGGTCTTTCCATAACCCGTCTGGCAGGGAATCCGCATGAAATGAGCCTTTTTGAACGGGGCAGCCTGAGCCTTTAACCTTCTGCAGGAATCGCTATGAATAATTTAAGTCGTCGTCAATGGGTCCAGTTGTCCGCTTTCGCTTCAATCGCCGGAACGCTTCGCGGGTCCGATTTGGCCGAGCCGGCTGCCAATGAAAAACTGAATCTGGCGGTGATTGGATGTGCCCATCGAGGTGGGGCAATCGGATCGGAGGCGGTGAGAAACCGACTGACACAGTGTGTGGCTGTCTGTGACGTGGTTCCCTCCCGGGCGGAAGGTTTCAAAAAGAACATGAAGGGCAGCTGTGATAAAGCGTTGGTGTTTGATGATTTTCGCGAGATGTTTGATCGCATGGGAGACCGGATTGATGCCTGCACCATTGGCGTTCCCGATCATGCCCACTTTCCGATTGCGATGCTTGCCATGTCCAGGGGAATCCACGTCTACGTGGAAAAGCCCCTTGCTCACACGTTCGAAGAGTGCGAGTTGCTGATTGCGGCCGAAAAGAAATATGGAGTCAAGTGCCAGATGGGCAACCAGGGGCATTCCAGTGGTCAACGGCTTCAGTTTCAATCATGGGTCGACGAAGGGATCATCAGGAATGTACGCAGGGTGGATGCCTGCATGAACCGGGGGCGTCGATGGCATCCCTGGGGTGACGTCCGGTCTTTTCCCCAGGGAGAAAAAATGCCGGAGGGGATGAACTGGGATGTCTGGGCGGGTACCGCTCCCAAGCGAGCTTACAGCCGAAAATACGATCCGGGAAATTGGCGGGGTTGGTACGATTACGGCAACGGTGCTTTCGGTGACTGGGGCCCTCATACGCTGGATACGATTCACCGTTTTTTGAAACTTGGCCTGCCACACACCATTCGAGCTGAAAGAATCCTCAAGCCAAATGACTTTATTTATCCCCATGGTACGACGATTGCTTTTGATTTTCCGGCCCGTGGAAAAGAAATGCCGGAAATGACCATCAACTGGTACGACGGGGTGAAGAATCGTCCACCGGGCGATGGTGGCGTCAAGATTCCGAGTTGCGGCAAGGCGATTTACAGTGATGATCTGACCTTTGTGGGGGGCACCCACAGCGCTTCCCTGAAAATTGTGGGGGGCAAGCGACAAAAGGAAGTTACCGCCAACTTGCCCGGCCCCATTGAGAGCAAAACGTCAACCAATCACATGGATAATTTTCTCAAGGCTGCTGCCGGAATCGACGCGCAATGCAACTCTTCCTTTGCCGTCTCGGGTCCCTTGACGCAGGTTTTCATGTTGGGTTGCATCGCCCAGCGACTGGGAGTGGATCTGAAATTTGATGTCCAGACGGGCAGAATTACCAACCACGAAAAGGCGAATGAGCTGTTGCGGGGCCACAAACCTCGTAAGGGATGGGAAAGTTACTACCAACTGGTCTGACGCCTGGGACGGATGGATCGCTTACCGAATCCCCCTGCCTCGAATAGGGCAGGGGGAAGTTCGCAGATTGCCCCGACTGTTTCCAAAGGGAAGTAACTCCCTGTGTCTGGTTTCTCCGCCTGGAACGCGTCGATTGACTGCTGAAAGGCATGTCAATTTTGCCGACAGGCACAGACGCTCCGCGGACCATTCGGCACAGACGCTCTGCCACGAGATATGCGATCACGAGATTTGTCCTGATGCGGCACGGTATCCTGACTGTGGCAGGAAACGGAGCCCCGAGAATTCGGGGAATTCCATCGTGTGCGCATAAAAAACTCCGTTTTCGAGACGAAAACAGAGTTCATTAGAGTGGACCCGATCGGGATCGAACCGACGACCTCCACAATGCCATTGTGGCGCTCTCCCAGCTGAGCTACGGGCCCTGAAAGACAACGATTATAGCAGATTCGGCGATCCCCGCCAGCGGTTGTCGCGGTCGCTTCGCTGGTGTCGGATGGCAAAGCAGGCATTCGAGCGATTCATGTTTTTCATGGTTTGTTTGAAGGAAATTTGCCAGATCGTGAAAGAGGGCGACTCTTTCTCCGTTTGGTAGAGCTTCCTTTCAGGAGGGAAGCATTTTAGGTGTGGAACCCTGTTTTCGCCGTATGCAAATTACCGGTAGACCCGACCCGTGGTTGGGTGCCGGGGTTTCCTGCACCAGTCATTCGGCTGAAAACGCACCCAGAGGGACCCCGCAAACGGCTTCCCGGTTATCTGATGGGAAAGAGCCGGATTGGAGCGTTAATGGATCCGTGCCGATGGGCCGGCGGCGGGTGCGGTTCATGGGCGTTGCCGAGTCACGATTCTGGACCGCGAAAACCGTTTTCGTCAAAGGGTGTGTCAGGAGTTAATGCAGAGGATTGATATTGGCGGCGTTGGGAAATAAGAGGGCGTGTCCAATGTTCCGTGATGGGGTTCCCCTGGTGAGGTGTGAGGTCGGCAGCCAGTCCAGGTCCTGATTGTGTATCAAGCGGGTATTCAGGGATTGCCGGTTTTCCAATGCTGTTCACACATTTTTGCCGGAGGCAACATTTGATCATCAAGGAAAGCCTACCCGGAAAAAAATTCCCCTGCCGTTTATTGACGTTCCAAAATGCGGGTTTTCGGCGTCTCAAATCGAGAAAGAATCTCGGTTTGAGACGCTTGTTTTTTTTTGAAAAAAAATATTTTTCCTCTACATTTCTGAGGATTTTCATTTTGTGATTTGTTACTTTTTGGCTACATTCGAAACACCTTGTCTGTCCCTTTTCTTTTCCAAAGTGCTGATTCTATGCCTTCTAAAAAATCGTGCGCAAAAAACTCTTCACGGAAAAATTCAACAAAAGCCTGGCGATTTGAAAAACTCGAAGATCGCTCAATGTTGTCGGCGATCGGGCTGAACAGCAGTCCGGACACGGCTTCGGTCGATGATTTGCGGGTCGATTTTGACGAATATCATTCTTCACGGATCATCGTCAAATTTGACAACAACATGGTAGGAACGCGGTCGGTTTCCGTAGGCAAAGACCATTTTGCCATCGGACGGCCGGTCGGCTCGGATCGGGCGTTGCGACAGGTTCATGTTCCAACCGGCATGCCAGTCGAAACGGCGCTACAAAAATTCAAGATCGCTCCTGGCGTCGAATTTGCGGAGCTAGATTTCAAGGTCAACGTCACCGGCACGCCGGACGATCCTTCCTTCTCCCAGTTATGGGGTTTGCACAACACGGGGCAAACAGGTGGTTCGTCTGACGCGGACATCGATGCGCTCGAAGCCTGGGATATCACCGTCGGAAGTTCATCCACCATTGTGGCCGTCATCGATACAGGTGTTGATTACACCCACCCGGATTTGATTGACAATATGTGGATCAACACGGATGAAATCGCCGGCAATGGAATTGACGACGACGGGAATGGCTACACGGATGACATTTACGGTTACGATTTCTATGACAATGATGGCGACCCAATGGATACGGGCGGTCATGGAACACACGTTGCAGGCACAATTGGTGCCCAGGGTGACAACGGTGTCGGAATTGTAGGTGTCAACTGGGAAGTCCAGATCATGGCTCTCCGTTTTCTCGGTCCCCAGGGAGGTTACACTTCTGACGCGGTATCCGCACTTAATTATGCGGTGGATAACGGGGCAACCATCTCCAATAACAGCTGGGGAGGGGGCGGGTTTTCTTCTTCGCTTTACAATGCCATTCAGAATGCCCGTGACAATGGGCACATTTTTGTGGCGGCTGCAGGAAACGATTATGGGAATAATAATGACTCCAATCCCCATTATCCGTCCAACTATGACCTTGATAATGTCATTTCAGTTGCATCCACCACACATACGGACGCTCTGAGTGGCTTTTCAAATGTAGGAGCAACCACCGTTGACCTTGCAGCACCTGGCTCGAGTATTTACAGCACTTTGCCGGGCAACAGTTACGGAACTTATTCCGGGACTTCCATGGCGACACCTCACGTGGCGGGAGTGGTTGCATTGGTCAAAAGTCACTACCCCAATCTCGGTTACCAGGAAATCATCGACAGAATTTACGATTCGGTGGATGTGCTTCCCAACCTGTCCGGTCTCATGGTGACAGGTGGTCGCTTGAACGCGGCAGGTGCACTTGCCGGCGGTGGCGAAGCTCCCGGGATTCAGGTAACGCCGACCAGTGGTTTGCAGACTTCCGAGTCGGGTGGTTCTGCCTCTTTCGAAGTCAAGCTGCAGACAGCGCCTACCGCCAACGTCACGATTGACGTTTCCACCACCGATGGCACCGAGGGGACCGCCTCCATCAGTCAGTTGACCTTCACGCCTACTAACTGGGACGTGGCTCAAACGGTTACGGTCACTGGCCAGGATGATTCCGACCTCGATGGAAATGTTGCTTACAGTATTGAACTGGCGCCTGCAGTCAGTAGTGACCCGGCCTACAATGGTCTGGATCCCGAAGACGTCCAGGTAACCAACCTGGATAACGAAGTGGCTGCCGTGGATTTTTACTTTTCCGTCGGTAACAACCGCGTCCAGGTGGGTGACATCGTCGTGGATAACGAAGACATTGTTGCACGGACCACCAGTGGCGATTACGAAGTCGTTTTTGATGGTTCCGACCTTGGTTTGGGCGGCGTGACGATTGATGCTTTTTCGGTCGTCAGCGATGACACGATCCTGCTTTCCTTCTCGGCATCGGCTTCGATCTCGGGCCTTGGTACGGTCGACGATTCGGACATCCTTCAGTTCGTCGGAACCTTTGGTACGGGCACCAGTGGTTCGCTTTCGATGTTCTTTGATGGTAGCGACGTCGGGCTGACCAGAAATGGTGAGGATGTCGATGCCCTCAAGCTTCTCGATGACAACACGCTGCTGGTTTCGACATCCGGTAGCTTTTCTGTTTCTGGTGCTTCCGGAGCGGATGAGGACCTGATCCTGTTTTCCGCATCCAGCTTTGGTGCAAACACCCAGGGAAGCTGGAGTATCTATTTCGATGGAAGTGATGTCGGTTTGAGTACATCCAGCAGCGAAGATGTTGATGCAGTGGCTATCGATGACAGCGGGAATATCCTGCTTTCCACTCGGGGCAACTTCTCTGTCTCTGGTGTCTCGGGTGCTGATGAAGACGTGTTTGTCTTTTTGCCCACGACGACGGGAAGCAATACCAGTGGCAGTTTTGACACAAGTCTCTATTTTGATGGCAGCCAGGCAGGCCTTGCTGGTACGGATATTTTTGCAATCGACATACCGACCGTCGCGAACGAGGCTCCCACGGCAGGGGATGACTCCTACTCGATGACCGAGGATGACGTGCTGTCTGTTGGAGCTCCTGGTGTCCTCGCGAATGATTCCGACCCGGAGGGAAGTAGCCTGACAGCGGTTCTTGTCAGCGGGCCTTCCAACGGATCGTTGACGCTCAATTCGGATGGATCGTTTACCTACGAGCCGGATGCGGACTACTTTGGGTCTGATTCCTTCCAGTACCGGGCAAACGATGGGGTCAAGAACAGTGCTGCGGCCACGGTGACCATAACCATCGATGGAGTCAATGACGCGCCGGTAGCGGAAGCGGATACCTATTCCACCAACCAGGATGAGACGCTGGATGTTTCGGCCGGTAATGGTGTTTTGTCCAACGATTCCGACGTGGATGATGATGACCTTTCGGCCATTCTGGTCAGTGGTACCTCCAACGGTACCCTGACACTGAGTTCGGATGGTTCTTTCAGCTATGTGCCAGATGCCGGATTTACCGGCAGCGATTCGTTTACCTACCAGGCAAATGACGGTCAGTTGGACTCAGATCCGGTGACCGTTCAAATCGAAGTGGCTGCCCAGAGTGGTACCAAGTTTTTCGTAGTCGATACCTCGGCCGATGACACGTTTGAATACGATGCTTCCGGAAACCTGGTTGAGAATTATGCTCTGGCTGGTTCCGTTCCCCGCGGCATCACGACCACAGCTGACGGTTCCCGGGCATGGGTGATTGACAACAATGACAATGTCTACGTTTACGATGATGCCGGTAACCTGTTGGGCAACTGGTACGCGGATGGACTCAGTCGACCCGAGGGAATTGCCCTCGACGGAGATGACCTTCTGATTGTTGATCGTGGACTGGATGCCGTCCTGAGGTATACCGGCGGAGCCCTGCGGTTCTCCGGGAGTCAAAGTTACGACACAGGGTTTTACCTTGTCCGCGGAAATGGGAACCCAAGGGGGATCACAACCGATGGTTATAACATCTGGGTGGTGAATGACACGCGAGGAACGGACCGCGTTTATGCCTACTCCGATGACGCAATCT
>JAYZFP010000119.1:0-18386 GCA_036336715.1 Planctomycetota bacterium | reverse complement strand
TCCTGCCACGGGGCATGAACCTGCACATCAGAATTCCTATGAAATACAGCATCGTCAGCGGAATGGCCATCAGGGCCATGCTGATCGGATCCTGTGGTGTGAGCAACATGCTGGCGATGGAAATGGCCAGGATTGCAATCCGCCATTTGCTCAGGAAAGCCTCGATGGAGACGATTCCGAATCGGTTCAGAAATACCATCACGATCGGCAGCTGAAAGGCCACCCCGAACCCGAGGGGAAGAATCATGACGAAGCCAATATATTCGTTGACCCGGGGATCCGGGCTGACTCCCATGGAGGCGTTGAACTGAAAAAGAAAGTCCAGAACGTACTGAAATACCACGTAAAAGGCGAAAGCCGCACCCGCAACAAAAAGCACCAGGCTGATTGGAAGGTACATATGGACGTACCTTTTTTCGTGCGGATAGAGACCGGCTGCGATAAAGGCCCAGATCTGGTAGAAGACCCAGGGAGCCGAGATCACCATCCCCACAATGAATCCTGTTTTCAGCCAGATCATGAACGGCCCCTGGATCGCCGTCGCGATCGTTTCATTCTTGGCCGGTATCAGCATTGTCAGCTCGATCGTTTCCGAACCTGGCACGGCCAGGTGGGGGGAGTAGGCACCTGCCAGAATATGCTGACGGTAGCCGATGTCGGAAAACGAATCCTGCCGCGCGTACTCGGGGAGTCCCGCTGCGATTTCTTCCGCCGCATCACTCTGAAAAACCGATGCGTTGTCCACAACCGAATTGAGAATCTCCGCCATCCGCTGGTAGTCCAGCGTCCCGAAGTCGCTGAGCGCCGCCTTTTCGTCGATGAAGGCTCTGTCTTCGTCAGTCATCAGGTCCCGAACCTGTTGCCTGAATTTTTCAGCACCCGGCTCTTTGATCGCCAAGCAAAGTTTTTGAAACCCCTGCTTGGCCTCGATTTCTTCGGGGTTGAACCGGAACGGGTAGACCTTGGAATTGGCCAGCTCCCCAATCGAGTAGGCGGTCAACTCGACCGGCCGTAATCTGACCTTTTTCAACTCGTAAGGCTGGTTCTGCTCGTTACGCTCCCGATCGACAAAAATGTCGAGCTCCTGGGTGCGCTCTTTGGAAACGCGTGCCTTGTACTCGCTGATGGCTGCACGCAGCGGATCCTGCAGTGCAATCACCACGCTGTTGGCAAAATAGAGGCCCAACAAAAATCCAATCAGGATACCGATGACGGCCTTGAAAAGGCGTACTCGAAGTTCTTCGATGTGGTCACCGAAGGACATTTTGGTTTCTTCAAATAGACTTTCGTCCGGTCGATCCATTTTGATTTCCGCTCAATTTTCCCGCACAACAATTTTGCTCAACCCTTGGCTGTCCAGCCACCCGATCGGTTGGTCCCGCTCACTACGCCTGACGGGTTCGGTACGACCGGCCGATTCAAGGAGGATGCTGCCGGATGAGGATAGCACCAGGCAAGTCGTCATGAAGACGGGGCCTTTCCTGCTCCTGTTTGCCTCCGCCGAATATCCCCACCGAAAGCCGATTTCAGGGTGACACCCGCATCAACGTGATTGAACCGGAAACCGCTGTTTTCCGTTTCTCGACGACTGATGTTTTGACTTCCGATCGGAGTTGGGTATGGCTGAGAAGTGCCGAATGGCACACGGAAGGAAGCTGCCGCACCAGAGACTCTCAACTATTTTCATGTTATCAACGGAGATTTGGAATGACAAGCGAATAAAGGGGCAGGTGGCCCGCTGCGTCACCCGGATCTCATTTCATCGGATTCGGAGTTAAGATAGAAGCAATCTCCTGGCCCGCGTAAATGATACAGCATGCATAACCCGAGTTCTTTTTTCCTGGCCCCTGGTTGGGTCCTCGTCCTGATCGCCCACCCCGCCAGCGGTCAGGATGCAATTGATTTCAACCGTGATATCCGACCCATTCTCAGTGACAACTGTTTCGCCTGTCACGGACCCGATGAAAAATCCCGCGAAGCCGATCTGCGACTGGACGGCGAGCAAAGCGCCAAGGCGGATCGGGGTGGAGACAGGGTGATCCGTCCGGGCCAGCCAGAGCAAAGCCTGTTGGTGGACAGAATTTTTTCACCCGAAGCGGACGAACTGATGCCACCACCCGACTCCGGAAAACAGCTGACAGAAAAGGAAAAAAAATTGCTGTCAGACTGGATTCGAAAGGGTGCTCCCTGGTCCCGGCACTGGGCGTATGTGCCGCCCAGGAAAACGGCTGCACCCGAAGTGGATTCCGACTGGCCCCGGACCTGGATCGACCGGTTTATTTTTTCCAAACTTGCGGAAAGGGACCTGATGCCGGTAGACGATGCCGACAAGGTCTCCCTGATCCGGCGGCTTCACTTCGACCTGGTGGGGCTTCCTCCGAGCGAAGAGGAGGTCGATCAGTTCCTGAATGACCGGTCTGCTGATGCTGTCAAACGGGTGACCCAAAGGCTCCTCGCTTCGAAGCACTTTGGTGAAAGGATGGCCATTTACTGGCTTGACCTTGTGAGGTACGCCGATACCGTGGGCTACCATGGTGACCAGGATCACAACATCTCCCCCTACCGGGACTGGGTGATCGGAGCATTCAATTCCAACATGCCGTTCGACCGTTTCACCCGTTCCCAACTGGCCGGCGACCTGTTGCCTGACGGCGGCCAGGAAGACCTGATTGCCAGTGGCTACAACCGGTTATTGCAAACCACGCACGAAGGAGGCCTGCAAGCCGCGGAATACCGGGCCATGTACGCTGCGGACCGGGTACGCAATGTTTCCGCTGTCTGGATGGGAGGAACGGTTGGCTGCGCCCAATGTCACGACCACAAATACGACCCTTACACCAGTCGCGACTTTTACGCCCTCTCCGCTTTTTTTGCTGATATCGACGATGAGGAACATTTTCGCAGTGGAACCAATTCGCTCCCGACGCGGCGAAATCCGGAAATCCCGGTTCTCGACCCCAGGAAACAAAAGCAGATCACTCAGTGGAAATCCGATCTGCAAAAACTTGAGACACGAAAAAAATCGACTACCGACAGCGCGGAATTGAAGGCTGTCCAGGACCAGGCAAAACAGGTTGCTGACCGCATCGCGGAGGTCGAAAAATCCGGGCGATTCACCATGATCACCAAGGCCCTGAAAGAGCCTCGGGTAACGCGGATTCTGCCTCGTGGGAATTTTCTGGACGCCAGCGGCCCCATCGTGCAACCGCTGGTTCCCAGCTTTCTGATGGACCTGGGAAGTCTCGATCAAGACCGCCGGTTGAACCGGTTGGACCTGGCCGATTGGCTGACCAACTCCCGTAATCCTTCCGGACTGCTGACTTCCCGTGTGTTTGTCAACCGGATGTGGTATCTCTTTTTCGGCAGGGGACTGGCTCCCGATCTCAACGACTTCGGAGGCCAGGGGGAACCGCCTGACCATCCGGAGCTTCTGGATCAGCTGGCCATCGCTTTCGTGGAGCACGACTGGAATGTCAAATGGCTGATCGAAGAAATTGTTTCGTCTCGAGCCTATCGGCTCTCGTCCATACCGTCGGCCCGATTGATCGAGAAGGATCCGGAAAACCGCTTTTTCGCCCGCCAGTCCCGCTACCGGTTGCCGGCTGAATTGGTCCGGGACAATGCCCTGTCAATCAGTGGCCTGCTCGTCGAAAAGAAAGGGGGGATCAGTATCAAGCCCTACCAGCCGGCTGGATACTATCGCCACCTCAATTTTCCCCAGCGCAAATATTCATCCGACGCTGACGAGCGTCAGTACCAACGGGGCGTCTACATTCATTGGCAGAGGCAGTTCCTGCATCCGATGCTCAAGGCCTTCGATGCTCCCAGGCGAGAAGAATGCACTGCGGAACGGTCCAGTTCCAATACCCCCAGCGCTGCGTTGGTTCTTCTCAATGATCCGACCTTCGTAGAAAGTGCCCGGGTGTTTGCTGAGCGGATTGTTGCGAGGCAGCTCTCGCCCGGGGATTCGCTGCGGACCGCCGTTCGCGTTGCCCTCTCCAGGGAAGCGGGCGACAACGAGATCCAGTTGCTGGGTGAACTGTTTGAAATGAACCTGGCTCTTTACCGGTCCGATGAAGTTGCTGCCAGGAGGCTGTTGGCCGTTGGTCTGAAAAAACCTGATGAACAACTCGATATTGCCACGCTGGCCGCCATGACGCAGGTCGCCCGGGCGATTTTCAATCTCGATGAATTTGTCACTCGGCGTTAGACGAACCACCGCTAGGCATCGTGTCCATTGTCAGAAGCGACTAGGCCAACCGGGTCAGCAGCATGCTGGTTGGATCCGTTGCAAGCGACAGGATGGGACCCTGGAAAACATCCCTGCGGGAACAGACGTTAATTGATGAAAAAACAGGAACGAGCTGATTTTGTCCGAGCCCGCCTGGCGGAGTTGTACCCGGACCCCCCCATCCCGCTTGACCATCGGGATACTTTCACTTTGTTAACCGCTGTCCTGCTGAGTGCCCAATGCACCGACAAGAAAGTCAACGAGGTCACCCCCGCCCTGTTTCGCAAAGGGGGAACGCCCCGGAAAATGGCCAAGCTGAAGATCCAGGAAATTCTGGAGTTGATTCGGCAATGTGGACTGGCCCCGCAGAAAGCAAAAGCATTGCACGGACTGTCGCGGATATTGCTGGAAAAACACCAGGGGCAGGTGCCCGGTACCTTTGAAGAATTGGAAGCGTTACCCGGCGTAGGGCACAAAACCGCCAGTGTCGTGATGGCACAGGCATTTGGCCACCCGGCATTCCCGGTCGATACCCATATTCATCGCCTGGCCCAGCGATGGGGTCTGACCAACGGAAAAAACGTCGCTCGCACCGAGGCTGACCTGAAAAAACTCTTCCCCAGGGACTGTTGGAATGACCTGCACCTGCAAATCATTTTCTACGGCCGGGAACATTGCACGGCCCGCGGTTGCGATGGTACCCGCTGTGAAATCTGTACCACGCTTTACCCTTCCCGACGGAAACCGTTTGTTGCCAAAAAGCCATGAGCATTGCAGCGCCGCTGGATGGTGGCTGGAAACCATTTCGATCTGTCTGAACTCATTCCTTTTGAACTCGCCTCAGATTGGTTGCGTAATGGACAACAAACCAATCGAAAGGCTGACGTTTCTCCGAATACAGAAAGTTGTTGATGAAGAACCCGGTTGCAGCGGGCTGGAAAATTCTGGTGCCGCTGGTAGTTTTTGGCTTGCTGGTAATTGTCATTTTCTGGTGGGTTGGCAATGACACGGATCCCTTGAAAACACTCTCCCGGGAAGACGCTTCCCGCCTGGTCAGGATTGCTGAAGAAGCAAATGCCTGCCTGGAAAATGAAATATTCCGCGACGGGTTTTCACTGGCGGAAACCCGTTTTGGAGAACTCAAGGAAGAATTGCCTGAAAATCTGTTCGCTTATCGAAACCAGGTGATTCTGCGGATTCTGCATTTCAAGGCCAACGAGGAACTCAAGGAAGATTCCAGGTACATCGAAGACACCAATCAGCTGGTCAAGGAATTGCTGCAGAAAGACCCCGATTCGTACCCGTCTTACCTGCTGGCGGTTCGCTGGAGAACCGCCGTATCGGCCGATATCGACGAAACCGATATCCAGCTGCTTGAGGAAGCCTGTCAGCGTGCCGGCTCCAGTCCGGTTCCCCACTTTGAATTTTATGACCTGACAATCGCTGCCAACGAAAGGGACTTTCCCGATATCAACCAGCGGCGGCAGGATCACCTGGCAAAGGCCTATGACCTGCAGCCTGACAATCTCAAGCTGGCTCTTTCCTACCTGCAACAGCTGGCGGAGAAAAAAGATCCGAAATTTCAGTCGGTCTGGAGCCAGTTCAAAACGGACCTCGGCCCGCTGGTGGTCGCAGCGGATCTGGAGTCTTTTTCGAACGATCACCAGAAATACAGTTCCCTGGTGGATGAGGGAATTGCCGAAAACGACTGGGGCAAAACACTTCTGAATATCCGTTTTCTGAGTAACAAAATCAAAAAGGGTGAGGTGCAGAAAATCGACCTCGCCCGAATCCAGCCCCATGAGCTGGAATTCCTCTATACCTCGTTGGGGAATGAAATCGAGGCCAAAGCCCTGTCTGCTGCAACAGAAGCGGATCTGCCCCCGAATGTTCAGCTCACTCCCTGGCAAACCGTCACTGGAGAAAACGATCGCCCGATTCGGGCGGTCCGATCGCTGGACTACGATCTCGACCGGGAACTCGAAATCGCGGTCCTGTATGGTGATTCCCTTGAAATCTTCAAGTCACCTGGCAACGAAGGTCCCTGGCAATCGGTGGTTCAGTTTTCATTACCGGGAGATTACGCCGGTTTTGTGCTGGCTGACCTGGATTATGACAACACCGCTCCCCGGGGTCCGGTAGCACCCGGCAAGCAGCAACAGGACGAACAGAGTCGCAGTTATGCCGATCCCGATTTTGTGCTCTTCGGCAAGTCCGGAGTTCTGGTGCTGGAGAACAAATACCAGCCGGACGGCTCCCGCACTCTGATTCCAATGACGACCGATGAATTCAAAGGGTTGCAGGATGTGTCCGCGGCGATCCTGGTTGATTTCGATCATGACAAGGACCTTGACCTGGTTTTGGGGACCGGTGAGGGAGTCCGACTCTTTCTTTCCCGGGGAAACCTCTCCTTTTTTGACTACACTCGTTTTTCTGTTTTGCCACCGGGGAGAGTGACCTCCTTTGATATCGTCGACTTTGACCGGGATATCGACATCGACGTCATTTTCAGCCGGGACTCCGATTCGCCGGGTTACCTGGAAAACCTCGGACATGGAAGGTTCCGGTACAGGGAATTTGAGGGACTCCCGGCCTGGATCACCAGGACATCCGGGGTTTCCGTCCTGGACGTGGATGGAAATCGTTCGTGGGACTGGGTAGGCAACATTGATCAGAAAAATTCGCTTTTGGGAACGACCCGCACCGGGCCCTCTTTGGTCAACACCCAGGACATCATTCGCCTCGACTCGGGCAACAGCGGCGGCAACCGGGTGCTTGATTTGAATAATGACGGATTTTCGGACGTCCTCCAACTTGGTGACGGGCGGACCGGCCTTCTGCTGGGTAACGGAGAGACCCTCGTGCCACAACCGCTGGTCGCCAGCTCATCCGATTCAGGACCCGAGACCGTGTTTGCCTGGTCCGATAGTGACTACGACGATTTTGATGGGGACGGTCGACTGGACCTGGTGGGTTTGTCCGGTGATGGCAAAAAGGTGGAAATCCTTCGAAATACGACTGACACGGCCAATAACTGGTTTGCCGTTTCCGTCTGTGGCATCAATTCAAATTTCCCGAAGGGCCGTGTCAACAACCATGCCGTTGGTACTTTTGTCGAAGTAACGAGCGGAGATCGCTACATGGCGCAGACCGTCAGGAAACCGAGGTTGCACTTTGGCCTGGGAAACCATGAGCAGGTCGACCTGATGCGATTCCTCTGGACCAGCGGCATGCCTCAATCCATTTTCCGGGCCCGTTCGGGTCAGATGGTCTACGAAGAAATGTTCGAAAAAGGGTCCTGCCCCTATATCTATACCTGGAACGGCAAACAATTTACTTTTTTCAGTGACTGTCTTTGGGCTGCGCCCCTGGGGCTGCAATACGCACCGGGGCAGATGATCCCCTGCCGGAGCTGGGAATACCTGAAAATTCCCGGCGACTACCTGAAGCCAAAAGAGGGGGAATATGTTCTGCAGCTGACCGAGGAACTCCGGGAAGCCGCCTACTTTGACCTGGTTGAGCTTTATGCGGTAGACCACCCGGCAAATATCGATATTTTTACCAACGAAAAAGTAGGGCCGCCCTCAATTGCCGAACACAGGATCCACGTTGTTGAAAACCGGCGTTTGCCGGTTTCCGCAAAAGACATGTACGGGAAGGACGTCCTGGATATCATCCGCAATAAGGACCGGGATTATTTCAAGGGTTTTCAAAATCGGATCGCCAAGGGTTTGACGCCGCTGCACTACATCGAATTGGACCTCGGTGATCTCGAGAAAGAGCTTTCTTCTGAAGGTGCCGGGGCGAAATTGACTCTCTTTCTTCATGGCTGGATACGCCCTACCGATTGTTCGCTCAACATTTCCTTCTCTCAGAACCCTCGTGAACCGGGACCCGTTCCACCGGTCATCCTGGTTCCGGACCAACAGGGGCAGTGGGTCAAGACAGTCGATCCAATGGGCTTTCCCGGGGGCAAACCCAAAACCATCGCCGTCGACCTTTCCGACGCATTTCTTACCAATGACTATCGGCTACGGATACAGACCAGTCACGAAATCTACTGGGACAGTATTTTCTTTACCCTCGGTGATGCCGATTTCCAGCCGACGGAAACAAAACTGGATTTGGTGTCAGCTGATCTGCATTACCGAGGATTTTCCAAGCGTTCAGTCGGTGGTCCACAATCCCCCGAGCTCTACGATTACTCCGTCGTCAACCGGACCCCCCGTTGGCCAACCATGTTCGGCCGATTTACCCGGTTTGGGAATGTGAAGGAATTACTGACCAGCCGGGATGACTGTTTTGCCGTGATTGGTGCCGGCGACGAAATGACCGTCCGTTTCGATGCTCTTCCGGAACCACCAGCCGGCTGGAAACGGGATTTTGTCCTGCACCTGGTCGGATATGACAAGGATGCCGATTTGAACACCGTCAACGGCCAAACGGTCGAGCCACTCCCTTTTGACGGGATGAAATCCTATCCCTATGGTGCTGAGCAGGATTTTCCCGATTCTCCCAAGCATCGTTACTACCTGGATCAGTACCAGACGCGGACCCAAAACTGGAATTCCTACTGGGGCCGATTATCGCCCACCGACAGCGATTAAACGCGAAAACCGGGAGGATCCGGGACTCCGCGCTCTCCCCTCTTCGAATATCGATGTTCGCGCTGTCAGGTCGTTTTTTTATCTTCCAGTTCCAGACATGCTGGAGTCTCATTGCGGGCGTTGTTGACGATCGGGTTCGCGGCGCGACATTGCATCTCTTCGGCCGGATAGGGTTGGAACAGGTTCGTCAGGCGCCCGGTATCCAGAAACTCTCGGTCCAGCCACTGTTCATGGTGATCTGGATCCAGGATTACCGGCATGCGATCGTGCAACTCGCCCAACAGTTCATTGGCGATCGTTGTGATGATCGTGCAGGAAAATATTTCTGTTTCCCGGTTCCATCTTTCCCAAAGTCCCGCAAAGGCCATCAGGCCGCCATTGGCCATGGAAAAATAGTGGGGTTGTTTGCCGGTCGTGGTCTTTTCCCATTCGTAGAAACCATCAGCCACAATCAGACAACGCCGCTTTTGAAAAGCGGCTCGAAAGGACGGCTTTTGACCGAGAGTTTCGCACCGGGCATTGATCAGGCGGTAACCAATGCGTGTTTCTTTCGACCAGGAAGGTATCAATCCCCAGCGGAAAAGTTTCCATCTTCGTTCCGCATCCCCTTCATCACCGACGATAACCGATACCTGCTGACTGGGAGCGATGTTGTAACGGGGCTGGATCGTTGGACCGCTGGACGTCGTGGGAAACCGAACAGAAAAAAAAGAAGCGATTTCGCCAGCCGCTGTCGTTAGGGCAAATCGGCCACACATTTTTTTCCTTGATTTCCGCTCTGGTTTTCAAAACCGGGCCTGGTTCCCGATTATTTTTCAATCCCAATCGTCATCATCATCGTCGTCGTCGTCGGGCCAATCACCATCTTCCCAGTCATCGTCGTCGTCGTACTCTTCTTCTTCGAGATCCTCTTCGTCGTCGTCGTCGACTTCTTCCCATTCCCCATCCTCTTCTTCATCGTAATCGTCGTCGCCGGATTCCACATCGTCGTCGTCGTCGTCGAATTCATACTCCTCGTCCTCGCCGTCTTCTTCGTCGTCGTCGTACTCGTATTCTTCATCTACGTCATCATCCAGTGACTCTTCTTCCGACTCGTACTCTTCGTCTTCCTCGTCGTCGTACTCGTCGTCGTCGTCGTCGTACTCCTGCTCATCCAGATCTTCTTCCAGGTCCTCTTCCTCTGAAAGGCTGGGAATTGCCACTGTCTGTATTAATTCCAGGTTCGAGAATACGCCCTCCTCTATCTCAAACTCTTGGAAAGTGGAAATGGTCACGATGCTATGCTCCTTGGCCGTAGTCTTCTAAAGTTTCTTCTGTTTGGGGATAAGGGTTATCCGTTTTTTTCCTGAAATAATCGGATTTCGGCAAGTCCTCTAATTTATCTAAGCCGAAAAATTCCAAAAAATACCTTGTGGTTCCATATAGGAAGGGTCGACCCAGTTCCTCGCTTCTTCCGGCGATCTTAACAAACTTTCGCTCCATCAGTTGTCGCAGGACTTCTCCACAACTGACCCCACGAATCTGTTCGATATCTGCTCGTAATATCGGTTGTCGGTAGGCAACGATTGACAATGTTTCCAACGCCGGATCGGAAAGTTTCGGCTCAGCTGCGAATCCGTGGAGTCTCCTCACCCAGGCCGCCAATTGATGCCGTGTCATCAACTGGTAACCCCCAGCTATTTTTTCGACCCGAAAGGCCCTCCCTCCTTGATCATATTTCTGATTGATCTTTCGAATCAGGGTTCTCGCCTCTGTCCCGTCGGTCAGGTTGGCCAACTTGCTGATTTGCCTGGTATTTATCGGCTGTTTGCTGATCAGCAGGACTGCCTCGACCCGGTGCATCTTCGCTATTGGGTCGGATCGCTCAAAGGGATTCGATGGCCTGTCCCGGTGCGTCCGGGTCAGGAAGAAGCGTTTGAATTCTCCATTTTTCAATTGAAATCTGGATGCCAGCGAAATTCTGGAAATAGAATGGGGCTTTCGCAAGATCTCTGATCTCTTGTAAAAAGTGAAATGAACCACCCGGTAACTGTTCATCCATTGCACGAACATCCGATGCGCTGAGTATCCTCTGTGTCGGGGATCACTTCAACCTTTATTGGCTCTGCCCGTTTTTTGTCAATGACAACCATCTATTTTGACAACAACGCCACTACCCGGATGACCGATGAAGTGGTTGCCACTTTGACGAGTGCCGCTTCCAGCGGGTATGCCAACCCGGCTAGCCAGCATGAAATGGGCCGGATCGCCCGTCAAAAGCTTGAATCCTGCCGGGAACAGATTGGACAATTGCTTCATTTGCCCACCGGCGGTCGCTGTATTTTTACTTCTGGCGGTACCGAAGCCAACAATCTCGCACTGATGGGTCATTTTCCCTCCACCGGTAAATTGGAAGAATCCAATGTCGTCTGTTCATCGATCGAACACCCCAGCATTATCGATACCCTGGCTGCCCTGAAAAAATCTGGTGTGGAAATCCGCTGGGTCGATCCTGATGCCAGTGGATCTGTTGATCCAAAAATGTTTGATTCGGCCATCGATTCGAATACCCGGCTTGCTTGCTGCATGCTCGCAAACCATGAGACGGGTGTTATCCAACCTGTTTCTGAAATTGCTAGCGTCTGTCACCGCCGAAAAGTCCCTTTCCATGTGGATGCCGTTCAGGCAATCGGCAAAATTCCGTTTGATTTTGCAGCCATCGGCTGTTCCTCGGCCACCTTCTCCGCACACAAAATTCACGGTCCGCCCGGGATTGCCGCCCTGTTTTTGGGTGAAGGGATCCAATTAACCCCTCGCCAGTTTGGTGGTTTTCAACAGGAGGGTATCCGTCCTGGCACCGAAAGCCTACCGCTGATTGCCGCTTTCGCAAAATCGGTCGAGTTGGCGGTTTTGGAACTTGCTGCTCTTCGTCAACACCTTCTCAACCTTAGAGACCATTTTGAGGAAGTGCTTTGCGCCCGCCTTGAAAACACCGTTATCAATGCCCAGGATTCCTACCGTCTTCCGGGTACCTCAAATATTTCCTTCCTGGGGATGGATCGACAACAATTTGTCATGGCCGCTGACCTGTCTGGTCTC
Source organism: Planctomycetota bacterium (assembly GCA_036336715.1). Lineage (GTDB taxonomy): Bacteria > Planctomycetota > Planctomycetia > Pirellulales > Pirellulaceae > JABAAE01. The sequence continues at coordinate 6,470 of JAYZFP010000119.1, read as the reverse complement.
TGCTGTTCTACCGGTTCTGCCTGCTCCAGCGGTTCCAGCACCGAATCCCATGTTCTCAAAGCGATGAATTGTGGAAAACCTGTTCTCCATTCGGCGGTCCGCTTTGGTTTCAGCCGCTTAAACCGCCTCAGCGAGATCGATCAGGCCATCGAACGAATCTGCCGAATTTTTTCTACTTTCAAAGAGTCCAAATAAAGGCCCAAATGTACCGTATGGCAGTCGAAAAAACCCGGTTTTTTTGGTAGAATTTGGCTTTCTCCAAAGATCCTGCTGCTGCCATCTTTCGTGACCCTCGAATCATCCTTTTCGCTTTCGCAATCCAGTGCTTCCGGGCTTGGCAAGGCTTCGGACGCTCCCGCTGGTGGTTTTTCAAAATATCCTGTACAGAAAACCTCCAACGAACTGTTTTACGGTCCTGAAAACGGCATCCTGAAACTTTTTTCTGATGACCTTCCCAGTCATTCCAGTTTTGATTTTTCTGAAAACAATTTTTTTCCCATCAGTATTTTCGGTCCGTCCGGATCCGGAAAAAGTGAACTGGCCAAATACCTTGCCGAACGTCTGGTCCGTTTAAATTCCAATTCACTTACAGAGACGATTCGCTTTTCGGTATCCGATCTGTTCAGGGATTTTATCGATGCCATCGAAATCGATGAACTTGATAAATTTCGTCAATCCCTGGTCAGTCCAAATCGTCTTCTTTTACTTGATAATTTTGAAGAGCTCCTCACCAAACCGAGTCTTTTTGATGAAATCATTTACCTGCTCGATCACGGTCGCCAGCTGATCATAACCAGTTCCGTTCATCCAGCCGATTTCGTTCATCTTCCTTACCGGATTACCAGTCGCCTTTTGAACGGTCTCTCGCTCCCTCTTGAAAACCCCTCAGCTGAAACGCTTTTGGTTGTTTTACAGAGCGAAATACAAAAATATGGTTCAACCATCTCGCCAGAAGCCTCCAGGTGGTTAATCGACCGAACCTGCTCCACCATTCCTGGAATCAAACAGTGCGTCTCCAAACTAAGAATTCATCTTGATTTTTCTAATCACATCGAACTCTCTGCCGTATTCAAGGTACTGGGTCAATCATCCAATCATGATTTTTCCCTTAATGAAATTGCCAAAATCGTTGCCAAAAAACAACGCATGAAAATTTCCGACCTGAAGAGCCAATCCCGTAAACAATCCTTTGTTCTGGCCAGGGGGATTGCCGTTTATATCGCCAGACAAATCTTTCAATACAAGTTCGATGATATAGGTAAATTTTTTGGCAATCGTGATCACACCACCATTCTTCATGCCCATCGAAAATTCAAAAAACAAATAGAAACTGACGCTGAACTCAAAAAATGTTTCGACGACATTTATTCAACCATCCGCAAAAAATTGAAAACATGATTTGTTGATAAACTGTTCCTTTTTTGTCTTTTTCCGTCTGTTTACAGACTGTTTATCGACAGTGATGAATGGATCGTTTTAAAAGACAAACTCCAATCACCAAACGGCGACTTTTTACCTACGGGGAAATAACAGTTTATGAACAGAAGTTTTGGTCAAAATATTCTTTGAAAACTGACCTTACCTGTACTTTGTCAACAAAATCAGCTGAACATTACTACTTTCACTTTTTAAAAAACTAATAGAAGAAAGAAACAACTGGTGAAAATAGAAATCAATCGTGAAGACTTTCTGTCGGTTTTTCAAACGGCTGCCACTATTGCGCCCTCAAGAAGCCCCAAGCCCATTCTGCAAAACGTCAAATTGATAGCAGAAAAAACCGGGACGACTCTTTTGGCAACCGATATGGAAATTGGTGTCAGGCTAAATGTACCTGGTGTGACTGTGAATACACCAGGCAAAGCGATTCTACCGGTAACAAGGTTCAACGCGGTTCTCAGAGAGTCGTCAGATGAAACGTTGGTAATCGAAACGGATGAATCTGGATCGATCGTCAAGGGAAAAAGCAGCAAGTTCAAGTTGCCGGTGGAAAACCCGGATGAATTCCCGGAAATAAAGGACTTTGAAGAAAAATCCTACTACGAAATACCGGGGAATTTTTTCAAACAATTAATAAGAAGAACGCTTTTCGCAACGGACACTGAAAGTGCAAGGTTTGCATTGGGAGGCGTTCTGTTGGAATTTGAAGAAGAAAAATTGATAGCAGTGGGCACCGACGGAAGGCGTCTGGCGAAGATGGAAGGAGCGATAAAAATAACAGGAAAACCAGAGCAGGGTGAGTCCAAGACAATCGTACCGACGAGATCGATGCAATTGATAGACAGGGCATTGCCAGAAAATGATGAGGCGATTCACCTGGTATCGAGGGGCAACGACGTCCTGATCAGGTACGAACACGGAGTGATCAGCACCCGGTTGGTGGAAGGCAGGTTTCCGCCCTGGAGAGATGTTTTTCCCAAGCGGGAGAACGCGGTGAAAATGGACGTAAACGTAGGACCCATTTTTTCAGTGTTGAGGCAGGCAGCTATCGTCACCAGTGACGAAAGCCGGGGAATCGATTTGACGTTTGGAAATGGAACACTGGTGATGAGCAACCACACAGCCGAAGTGGGTGAATCTCACGTGGAAATGCCAATACCTTATGACGGCGAAGACATATCGATGACGTTGGATCACAGGTATTTTGCTGATTTCCTCAAGGTATTGGAAAGCGAAAGAACATTTCAAATGGAAATCGAGAGTGAAGAAACGGCGGCTATCTGTTCCACGGACGACGGATATGGTTATGTCATCATGCCTCTTTCACGAGATCGAAGGAAATAAATAAAGGAACGGGCGACTTGAAAAATGGCCGGGAAAAGCAATCAGCAACCGTTTGATGACGAAGATTTCCTGGAGCAGGCAAACTTCTTTTCCAAAAGACAGATTTACAGACGAAAACCAAAAAAAGCGGATGAAATCTTGGGAAGACTGTTGGCCCGCAAAGGCTATCAGCAAAATGAATCCAACAGGCAGATCGAGGAAATCTGGGAGTCAATCATTGATACCCGATTGAAAGGTCAGACCAGGGCAACAGGAATACGGGGTGGCAAGTTGCAGGTAGTGGTCAACAATGCGGTGATCAACCAGGAACTGGCATTCAAAAAAAGACAATTACTTGAAAAAATAAAAGATTCGCCGCTTGGAGACCGGGTAAGAGATATCAGGTTTCAGGTAGGTGTTTTCTAATCCAGGCACAACATGAGCGAAGAAAAAGAAAATAACGTTACCGGCAATTCCGAACAGGCTTTGCCTCCCACCAAGGTCGAGGGCGAATATGGCACCGACCAGATGCGGTACATGTCGGACCTGGAACATGTGCGGGAACGATCCGGCATGTACATAGGAAATACGGATACCGAAGGACTGCATCACCTGGTATCCGAGGTCGTTGACAATTCGATTGATGAAGTGATGGCCGGCCATGCGCAGGTCATCAAGGTGTCAGTCAATGCCGACGGATCCTGTACGGTGAGAGACGACGGTCGGGGGATTCCGGTCAAAGAAGACCCGAGCATCGGAAAATCGGCGCTAGAAGGTGTGATGACGATGCTGAAGTACGGGGGAAAATTCGACAAGGATGCCTACAAGACCTCAGGCGGTTTGCACGGGATTGGTGTGAAAGCCGTCAATTTCCTTTCGCACTGGTGCGAAGTCGAAGTAAGGCGGGAAGGTGGCGTGTACCAGCAGGAATACGAACGGGGAAAACCATCGGGGCCGGTGACCAAAACAGGTAATTCGTCGTCCAGTGGGACGAAGACAACCTTCAAGCCGGACCCGGAAGTGTTCGGCAATCTCAAATTCGAATACAAGACAATGGAAAAGAGATTGCGGGAACTGGCTTACCTGAACCGGGGTGTCCGCATCGAATTCAGCGATGAGAGAAATGGAGAATCAGAAAACTTTGAATTCCCGGATGGAATTGTTCAATTTGTTCACGACATCAACAAATCGAGCGACGTGATCCAGCGGGAGGTTGTTTACATTAACGGAGAGCGGGATGGGAGCTCGGTAGAAGTAGCTTTTCAGTATGCAGAAGAGTACACCGAGAATATTCACTGCTATGTGAATAACATCAACACCAAGGACGGAGGCACCCACCTGGACGGATTCAGGGATGCGTTACGAAAAACGCTGAACAACTATGGCAAAAAGGAAAAGATGTTCAAGGATATCACGCCTTCGGGTGAGGATTTCCGAGAGGGACTGACGGCCATCGTTTCGGTAAGGATCCCGGAACCAAAATTCGAATCCCAGACCAAGGTCAAGCTGAACAACACGGAACTCAAGGGAATCGTGAACGGTATCGTGACCGAGCACCTGGAAAAGTTCTTTGAGGAAAACCCGAAGATCGCCAAGCAGTTGGTTAGAAAAGGGATCCTGGCAGCCGAAGCGAGGGAAGCCGCTCGCAAGGCAAAAAAACTGTTGCGGGATCGCAAGAGTGTTCTCGGGGGTGGAGGTCTGCCAGGAAAACTGCGGGATTGTCTCTCCAAGGAAATGGAGAAATGCGAACTCTACCTGGTGGAAGGTGACTCGGCCGGTGGATCGGCAGAGGGTGGCAGGCTGAAGGAATTCCAGGCGATTCTTCCCCTTCGCGGTAAGATCATTAACGCTTACAAGGCTCGGGAAGACAAGGTGCTGGAAAACCAGGAGGTGCAGTCGATGATCAGTGCGATCAACGCCGGGACCGGGCCGGACCAGGATTTGACCAAGCTGCGTTACAACAAGATCATTATCATGACCGACGCGGATGTGGATGGCTCCCATATCCGCACTCTGCTGCTCTGTTTTTTTTACAGACAGATGTACTCGCTGATCGAGCAGGGTCACGTTTATGTGGCCCAGCCACCCTTGTACCGAATCAAGTCAAAGAACAACACGTACTACATCCAAACCGATGAAGAGATGAAACAGCAGATGCTCGAAAGGGGTCTGCAAGATGCGTCGTTTGAGAGCCCCGAGGGACAGAAAATCGAAGGGGAACAGATGGCCCGGCTCTGTAAGACGCTGGCATCGATGGAAGACGCGTTGTTGGCTCTCGAGCGTCGCGGCATCGCACTCAGGATACACGCCGAGAGACAGGATCCAGTCAGCGGAAAACTTCCGGTTTATCACCTGACGGTCAACCGGGAGGAACACTGGTTTACAGAACGGCAGTCCAAGGATGATTTCATCGCCGATTACGAGCAACGCTACGAATGCGAAATCATTCTGGATGACCTGAAAAATACGGTCGACTCGGACCATTCCGAGGATCCCAAAAAGAAAATAGATGGAAACCTGACCGAATTTCATGAAGTGCGAACCATCAATTCCAGCCTCAAGGACCTGCGGGAATTCGGTTTTGAAATCGATGCATTGATCGCACAGGATCGGACGGGAATCGAGGAACCTCGCTATCAGCTGAAGCGGGGAGAAGCGTCAAGTGGACTGGAGGACCTGCGGGAATTGCTCCCCGCCATTCGGTCCGCCGGAGAAAAAGGACTTCAGGTGACCCGATTCAAAGGGCTCGGAGAAATGAACGCCGAGGAATTGAGGGACACCACGCTGGATCCGGAAAACAGGACGCTGATCAAGGTAAACATGGCGGACGTGGCAGCGGCCGATGAAATGTTCCGCATCCTGATGGGAGACAAGGTGGAACCTCGCAGGGAGTTTATCGAAAAGCACGCTCTGGACGTGGCCAACCTCGATATTTGACCGGGTGTTCCGGCTAGAGAATCCGACGGAAACCGGATAAGATACAGGCCAGCGAAATCGGGCAAATTGCAAAACAGAAACCGGCCCACGAGAGCCGGTTTCAGAAGAGCTTGGAGTTGTCAGATCACAGGTTCGGTTAAGTGCCGACTGCTTACTGGCGATTGGTATTGCCCTGAATGCCAGCCTGGGCAGACTTCTTGGAAACTTCGTTGATAATCAACTGGGTCAGGTCCAGTTTCTCTTGGTAGACAATAAAGCGGTTCACACCGGTGGAAACCGAAGAACGATTGGTCTTGTCGATCTCGGTACTGTCGAAACGCAGGACCAGCGAAATGTTGTTGGCTCGCGAAAAATCAGCCACCACATTCTGAACCTCGAGATAGGTGTCGTAGTAGAGACGTGCTTCACGGTCCATGTAATCCCGTTCCTTCTGACCGGTTTTGACCTTCAAGTCAGCCTCTTCCCGAGCCAGAGCCTCCTCCTCTTTCTTGAATTCGGGAGAGCCGATTTTGTATTTCTGCGTCAGGTTCTGGCGTTTCTTGGTCAGGTCAGTCACCTGGGCTCTCACCTGTTGCTGGAAAGCCTGAACCTCCTGCTTGAGAGAATCCATTTTGGCCTTGAAAACCGGGTGATTCTCAAAAACCTTGGCAACGTCCAGAACGGTAACCAGGCCGGGCGAAGCGCCCTGCTGCGCGAGGGTGCCAGCTGCCATGAACATCGTCAGCAAACAGGCGGACAAAAGGGTTCGAGTTGATTTCACGACTGGGATTCCT
>JAYZFP010000118.1:0-13360 GCA_036336715.1 Planctomycetota bacterium | reverse complement strand
GAGGATGTGAAAGGTCTGTTTGGGCACACACCCAAAGCAACACTGGAAAAGAACCAACGCCTCCAGGATTGCATGATTTTCGAGATCCCTGCGGGCAAGACCATTACCGATATCCAGGAACTTCGTCTGACACTTCCGATGGAATGTTTCGGAAACTCCGGCGACATTCACTTCAGCATTCCGCAGGAGATGATCAGCCTGGTGACCGATGATGGTGGCAACCGCTAGGTCGGTGACAGGCATCCCTGCAACAAACTGCTCAGGAGATCGCGTGGGACGGGAGCTGTTGCAGAACGGGAGCTGTTGCAGGACTTGTGAAGAGCCGAGCCGCCAAGTCCAGGCGGGAGGTCGCGGAAAAGCCCGACTTCTGGCGCTAGCCGAAAAAAATGATTGAAAAGATCCCCGTCTTCCAGGGGCCTCTGGTTCCGTTGGGTTGGAAGGTTCCATTGGGTGGGACGGTTCCAATGGGTGTGACGGCGGCATTCAACAAAAAACGGGCGACGCTTGGATCGTCGCCGGCCCGGGTAGTTTTGACTCGGTTATCTCGCTTTGTTCATATCGCCTGGTTCATCTTGCCGGCAGAAGAATCTTCAGTTCCCCGGGCCAGCGAGTTTTGGAAAGCAGAATCGCTGGTTCCCGGACCTTTCGTTGAACCACGGAATTGTTGCGAAAGGTTTTTTGCAGGGCTTCTTTTACTGGATGGCCTTTATTCGATGACATTACCGCTGAAATCAATCGTCTTTCTCACACCCCCCATGTCCGTCACAATTTCGAGCGAGGCGTTGATTTTTCCCGATTGATTTCCGACTTTCATGGTGACTGGAACGATGTGCAGTTTTTTCCTGGCCGAGGTGATCTTTGCCTCGACCCGCTCGTCAGATGGATGGACACTCAGAATCTGGAAGGGTTCGGAGCCTTTGACGATGACCCGCTTGCTGATGGTCTCGCCGCTTTTGGCATCGGGCAGATCGATCTGGGCCGGGCTGACTGAAATGGCTTCCTCGACTTTTCCCACGATGGAAATGGGGAACTGGTTCATCTGTTTGTCGTTTGTCTGCAAAACCAGCTGCAGGTTGTTCAGGTAGCCCGGTTTTGCATTCTTCTTGAGATTGGCGACCAGTTCGTAACCGACCAGTCCTTTGCCACGATGGGTTTCTTTCAATTCCACCTCGACGTCGCTGCTGGAAGATTGAACTCCGGATATCTTCCAGTCACTGCTTCCCGCGTATTCAATTCCCACTTTTTGAGACCCGCCGGCACCTTCCCGGATATTCTTGAAATCGATGGCAGGAGGATGGACGACAATATCCCGGCGAACGTAACCCTTGACCTGCAGTTGGACTTCAGCAAAGTAAGGTCTTGAAAAACTGACCGTGACCGTCGCGCGTCGTGATCCCAGGAAAGAACGAGTGTTGAACTTGCACTTGACTCCACCTTTCTCGCCAGGCTTGATGGTCTTTTTCACGATGGTGGGGGTGGTGCAATTGCAGCTGGTTCGCACCGAAGACATCTGAATGGTGTTCTTGGTGTTATTGGTAAATTCGAATACGTAATCGATTTGGGCTGCCCGGGCTACCGTTCCGAAATCATGACTTTTCTTTTCGAACAGGTCCCGGGTAAAGGAAAAGGTCTGGGCCTGGATTGCTGAAGGAACCAGGCCGCACGCAAGCATCAACATAGTAACAGTGACATTTTTCATGCTGTAACTCACTTTTGAAATGGGTGTGGTTTGAATGTCGTATGGGTTGGTTTCGGGGGACGTCTTCAGGCTTGCCGTTCTCAGCGATCGCTACGCTTTGGGGCAAGTGGAAACCCTTTGGTCCATCCCAACAAAAACCAGCTGAATGTGGCAGGATACAGACTGCACGGTAGGGTGGTCGGTTTTCCACGCAGGTCTGGGAACAAATCGATGCCAAGGTCAGCTCACGGCCGTCTGTCAAAGGGTCAATTGAAGAGACTCCGGAAGGTTCTGATTCCCGACCAAGTCTATCACATTCCCCTTGCGGGTCTAAACATGAGTTGAACCGCGTTCGCGAGTCTGGCGATCTGGATTTGCCCAACAGGAGTATGCGTAATGGGTAAAATTATGACCGCAGATTATCCGAAAACAGGTTCAAATCAGGACGGAACGGATTCAAAATCAGCAAAAGCCGAAATGTTTAACACCCGTGCCCGTACACTGTCTATTGCAATTTCAGCCGCTTGCGGACAGATAAATCAGCTATTTTCGTCGTTTTTTTTCTTGACGACCGAATAGCAGAGCTGTTCCAGCTCAATTGCCAGATCCACACCGACGGAACTGACGCCCTCAATGGCATTCAGTGTAGCGGGTGCAAAATTGAGGATGCCGTGAATTCCGGCCGCGGAGACTTTTTCGGCCACCAAATTGGCTGCGGTGGCAGGTACCGCCAGAATCGCCAGTCGGATCTGATGTTCCCCGGCCAGTCGCTGGAGTTCATCGATGTGATAAACGGGGATGCCCTCAAACTCCTGTTCAAGCAGGTCGGGGGCCACATCGAACGCGGCAACGATTTTGAAGCCCTTTTGATGGAAGCCGCGGTAGCCCAACAGTGCCCGACCGAGGTTGCCGCAACCTACCAGGGCGACTGCCCATTGCCGATCGGTTCCCATGATTTTTTTGATTTCGGTGACCAGTTCAACGCAACGGTAACCGATTCCTGGATAGCCAAACTGGCCGAAATAGGCGAGGTCCTTTCGGACCTGGGCATCCGTAAAACCAAGGACCTTGCCAAGTTGGATGGAACTGACCGTCTCGCAACCCTGCCGGAGCAGAATCTGGAGTTCCCTCAGGTAAAGACTGAGTCGCCCGACGACTGCCTTGGGGACATTCGAAAGGGATCGAACGCCATTGGCTTTTTCGTCTTCGGATCGGGATTCATCTTTTTCCATTGGAAATATCGAAACGTGAAGGAATTCAGTTGTCCGCGGGTCCAGGAAATCCCTGAATAAAGCGTAAGGTGCCGGAAACGATCTGACAATAGCGAAGCCCACCGCTGGAACCGTCGGAATAAACAGAGGGAATCGACCAGGAGGGAGGTCGGCCGGCAGCAGTGACGCATGCAGACTCTCGCAGTGTCGTCCTGCCCGGGATGTGGTTTTGCCGATCGTCTCCGCCGGCAATCTGCAACTTGTGTTGTCTGGCGTCCCTGTTCCCTGAAGAAACGGCTTCTTCAAATTATTCCAGTCGCTGGAATTCAAAAAAGGCAAAAACGAAATGAACCGCCAGCACGAAAATGGTCGAGTAGAGCGTGGTCCGTGTCACCGCGCTGCTGACATCGTTGGAGGAGAGCTTCGGTTGTTTCCCGATAGCGTACCCGATCATCCCAACTCCGATTCCGCAGATCAGAATCTTGACAAGAACCCACCCGGTACCGATGTAGTAAAAGGCCTCCGTGCTTTCCAGGTTGCGGTGAAAATACTGGTGCCAGAAATCCGCGCTGACGTGAGGGTTCAGGCTGAGGAAGACGACCAGGCTGATCCAGCGGGCGGACTGAAAAGAAACAAAAATCAGAACCGGCACACCGATCAGGAATGAATAGAGAATGTTGGTCAAAAGGTAGCGGTCCGGCGCGGCATTCAGGGAACGCATGGCGTCGAGTTGCTGACCATATTCCTTCGAACCGACATCCGCTGTCACGGCGCTGCCGCACCGGGCCGCTATCAGGACGGTTCCTATGACCGGGATCACGATCCGGTAAAGGCCAAATCCGACAGCTGCCAGAACGTCTTCGATAATCAGGGGCCTGCTGAATTGGGGAAAGGGCATGTATTCGAACGTGAAGTACATTGTGACAAACCCGAGAATCAGTCCTGCAACCACGAGGTAAATAATGGCCGTCAGTCCTGCGATCAGGTTGAGATAGTGCAGGAAAAAACGGAATCCCCACAAGGGGTTCCGCCAACGTGGGAGCAATCGAAGTGGAAGCAGCAGGGTTTCCTCGAGGCAGCGGGTGGTTCCGATGGCAAACCGGGTGGCCAGGTTGCCGAGCGATGCCAGCAGTCCCGGTTTTCTCAAGGCCTGCTCCTCTTCATCGCGATGGCTGGTGGCAGACAGGATTTGCAGCCGTTCGTGCAGGTTGGACCACTCGTCCGGGGGGACCGGGTCAAGCGACAGCGTGTTGGGGTCGAGGAAATAGATTTCATCAGCGATGGGGACCAGCGACTGGTAATCATGTGTGACGATGATTGCGGTCGTTCCATGTTCATCGGAGGTCGTCTGGATCAGGGATGCGACCTTTTCGGCGGTGCCGATGTCGAGCCCTGCCGTTGGTTCATCGAAAAAGATGGTTGGTTTCCCGTAGGCCAGGGCCCGGGCGATTGCCAATCTTTGTCTTTGGCCACCGGAAAGCCTCGAGGTGGGAACTGTGGTCGGTACATCGAGTTCCCGGAGAATCCCGGAACTGCGAATGCGGGCGCTGTCACCCGTCCTGTGAGCGACGGCAAATTCCACATTGGCCCTCGGGGAGAACTCGTCAAACAACGCGAAATTCTGAAAGACTACCGCAGAGTTGCCGGCTACCGAGGGGCTTCCCTCGATCTCAGCCCGACCGGAGAAACTGATTCCCTCCGCATTGGTTTTGAGGATGCCGGACAGTGTTTTCAACAGCAGGGACTTTCCCACACCACTGGGACCGACGATCAGTGTGATTTTCCCCTTGGTAAACCGAGCGTTGGCATTCTTGAGCAGGACCCGTTGGCCGGCCCGGAGAGTGAATCCGGCGATCTCCGCATGGGGAAAGGCCGTCTCGGGAGAAGCGGAATGGGTTGGGGGGGAAGGTTCCACTACTCGTTCCTGTAACGAACAAACTCGGGGCGATCCGTGACGTCACTGGTGTAAAATCCTTCGACCGTATCAATGGAATCGAGGGGGTCCAAAGAGGGGTCGGGGGCAGGACCGGAGTCATTCTCCCTGTAACGGAGCACGATCCACCGTTTGTCGCGTCTGAGGATCTCCGCCCGCAGCACACCCGCGAATTCTGGCGTGATCCCTTCCTCGAAAGTGCCAAACAGGTTGTCTCCAATTTCACGCAGTTTATCTTCAAATTTTTCACTGGTCTCCCGCATGACCTGAATGGTCCGTTCGTGGGACAGGTTTTTCCGGATGACTTCATTCAGACGCTGGTTTTCAAACAGGATTTTCCAGAGGGTTTCCTGAATCAACGACTGGATTTCACTGTCATTCAGCAACTGCTGAACTCCTTCCTTGCCCGCAGCCTTGACCTGCGGATTCTCTGCGATTTCACGCAGGATGTTTGTGGCCAGACGGTAAAAATCATCGGCGTGACTTTCCACGACCGGCATGGCGTCCTTTTGGACAAAACGGTTCCATTCCTGTTGAACCAGGTTGCTGTTGGTGAGGGGGAATTTGTCGTAAGCCAGTCGCCAGCCAAAACGCCACAGGCTGGCCTTTTGCCAGATTTCGCTACCTACCTCATCGAGGACCGGCTGGGAACGGGCTTCAATAATTGGCCAGATCTCCTCACGCAGCAGGGGCACCAGCCTTTTGTCGACAAATCCTTCCTGGTAGCGAGCCGCGATTTTCTGGAGTTGCTCTCTGTTTTCGGTGACCGAATTCTTCAGGTCTTCCTGCAATATCTTGCCAATTTCCTTCAGTGTGTCCATGACCACTGGTGTAAATCCTTCGATGATCTCCCGCTGGTGCAGTTCAAATGTATCCTTCAGTTCGGTGATAATTTCTTTTCGTTTGGATTCCGGAAGGATCTTTTTCAGGGCCCATTCAAAATTGCCGGGTGTCTCGTGCAGCGTCATGTAGCAGTCCCCGGTGATCGGAGGTGCATCTCCGAACAGGACCGCCGAGGCGGAATCGGTGGCCAGCAGGTAACCTTCTTCATTGTAGTGTTCACTGACGACCTGCCCGATTCTCTTCCACCCGTATTCGGTTCGGATGTAAATGGGATCGCCCTGTTTGACGTAGCATGGATTCCGGAAATCGATCGTGATGGACTGTCGTTCACTTGCGACGTATTCACGAACCCTGCCGATGGATTTCAGCCACGGGTTATTCGAAAGGAAGACCGGCATCAACACGATCGAAAGAATCGCGATGGACCAGAAGGCCATTCCAAAATAAAGTCGAAGTCTGTTCATGGATAAAGGAGATCGATTTGGAGATTCCGCGTGAGTCACCCTTTTGAAATCAATGCCGGTTCGCGTTTTTGATCGGTCGCTTCCCGAATTCCCCTTGGCATGCCGGCTGTGGCCGCAGGGAGCAGGTTGTGTTGAGACAGGTTGTGTTGGGACAGGTTAAACGGACACAGGCACCGTGTATTGCCGTTCCCGGGGTATTGCCGTTCCCGGGTCAGGCTGACCGTTTGCCAGTTCCTTGTTGCGAGGGCGATTCGGTGGGACCCTGCCGGGTAGACGTGTCCATCAAGGGGCAGGCCTTTGCCCAGGAATGGAACCCCGTTTCCATTCGTTAGGATCGCGAAAATCTTGATTGCCATTACCATATTATTTCAGGATCAGCCATTGAGGAAATGAAATCAGCCGAAATCAACCGGCTCATTTGCCTGCTATTCCCGTTTTTGAGTCACAGACAGGCGGAGGCTGTCCACTTTTCCCTCTGCCAGGGAAAAATCCGTCCACGACCGCAGGCTTTGTTCGGGCGAAACAGTGGATCATCGTGTGGGCTCCGTGCTTGAGAGCTGTGCTACTGCCTCAAGGAGCCGGCTGAAACGGGTCGAAAACCAACCGGGTAAAGAAACCCGGGAGAATGCTGAAACGGGGGGAAATGAAACAGGGAAAACTGAAAACCCCGCTGCCTTTCGCTCCTGGAGCGATGGACGGGCGTAATGCCGCAAACCGGGCGCAGCGGTTTCTTACCCACGGCACGTCAGTTGATTTTGATCGGTTTGGAATTGAGCAGAATTGCCAGAGTCTTGAATTCTGATTCGAGTACCTGCGCAATTTCCTGTTCCTTTTCCATTTTTTCAAAGGTCTCAGAAAAACGGGTGGTCAGGGATTTTAATTCCGTTTCGTATTTTTTTTCGATCGTCTTCTGTGTGGCCTGGTCGGCATCGCCCAGATCCTCTGAGCGGGTTTTCAGCTGCTTTAGCTGATCCAGCAGTCCACCGATTTTTTCCTTGCAGTTTTCAGCTGCCTGGGGATCAGAAATTTCGCTGCAGGTCGAGACGATTTTTTCCATCACCTGGAGGTAGTCGCGGGCAACCTGCTCATGGCTGTCCTTGGAGCATCCTGCGAACGTCAGCAGAAAACCGGACAGCAGGACCAGTGAAGAATTCAATGGGAGTCGATACATTTTTTTCCTTTCCATTTGCACTGAATTAGAGCAGTTTTTCCCCATTTCACCAACAACGAACGTGTCTCCGCGGTGAATTGAAACATAATCGAGGTCGCTGGTCCGCCAGCGATCCGGTAAAATCGGTGCAAACGGTCCTGCTGAATTCAATACCGGTTTGAATTAAGATATGAGCATGTTGAAGATTGGAGATTTCAAGGCGAATTCCTGCCACGGCATGTCACGCAGGTCCTTTCTGACCGCTTCCGCGACGGCTCCTTTCTGGGCGTCCGCAGCGTCCGCGTCCGGACAGGTCGTTCCCCCGAGGACTGGAAAGGCCAAATCGGTCATTTTTGTCTTTCTCTGGGGTGCACCGAGCCACCTCGACACGTTTGATCCCAAGCCAGATGCCCCAGCGGAATTTCGAGGTCCCTTTTCCACGATTGGAACCCGTTTGCCGGGGATCCGTTTTTCCGAACTGGTCCCACGGCTGGCAGCCCGCAACGACCGGTTCTCACTGGTTCGCTCCAATATTTCCCTCGATGGAGGGCACCCCGGGGCTGGAACGGTGGCCACCACCGGATACCGCGAGAACCCGGAGCCGGTCCAGCCCAGTTTCGGATCAATTGCCGCACGGCATTTTGGTGAAGATGAATTCCCGCCCTACCTGATGCTGGGCAAGGGAGTCCCTCGGGACGTGGTCCGTCCGATCAAGGGGTATGGTGGGGGACGCTGGGGAAAAGCACATGATCCATTCATGATTGATTGCGATGAATCGGGGAAGGTCAACGTACCAGCCCTCAAGGTTCTCAAGGGGCTGTCTCCAGAACGGCTGCAGGACCGATCCTCCCTGACCCGAGCGTTGGAGACGATCCGCAAATCGGTAGATGATTCGCGAGCAGAGTATTGGTCCACCACTCAGCAAAAAGCGGTCTCCCTTTTGACCTCTCCCAAGGCCCTGGAATCGCTTGACCTGGGACGTGAGTCTGAAAAGACCCGTAACGCCTACGGGCAGACCTCCTTCGGTCAGAGCCTGCTGCTGGCCCGCAGGCTGGCCGAAAAAGAGGTTCCCTACATACACGTCAACTGGAGTGAATACGTTGAGGCCCTGACGCCGAACACGGACTTCGGTTGGGACACACATATTCATAATTTCGACCTGTTGCCCAACCGGCATTGCCCCATTTTTGACCGGGCCTTTTCGGCCCTGCTGGACGACCTTGAGGAGCGGGGCCTGCTGGATTCAACTCTGGTCTGTTGCATGGGGGAGTTTGGACGCACGCCGCGCATCAACAAACGGGCAGCCCGGGATCACTGGCCACAGTGCTTCTTCTCCATCTGGGCAGGTGCCGGTATCAAGCCGGGGCGTGTGGTGGGTGTCAGTGACCGGACAGCGAGTCAACCGGTTACCGATCCGGTCAAGCCCCCGGCAGTTGGGGCAACCATCCTCGACCAGATGGGGATCAACAGCATCGTCCGGTCGGAACTGGATGTGTTACCCGACGGCGAAGTGATTCATGACCTCGTTTGAGATGGTTCCTGGCATGGAAAAACCACTTACACTGATCTGCAGCCAGCCTGCTCCGGCCCAGGCAACCTATCGTTTCCTGGTTGTCTGCCGGTTGTTGGTGTTATTGCCTGCTTTGTTTTCCATGGAAACCTGTGAAGGGGGGACGCCGGATGAAAGCAGTTCAAACGACGTGCCCGCAAAAAAGAAAAACGTTGGAGCGGAAAAGCGGCTGACGTTTGATGGCCACCTGAAACATGACCCGGTTTTCGTCGAGTCCGGCAAGGCCATCGTCTATACCTCGCTGGAAAAATTCAACCAACTCTGCCTGATGAAGGTCGGGTTTCCGGTCAATGGAGAAACCGAACCGGTTCGCTTTCATGGTGCGGCAAGTACCTCGGAGCTGATGGCGACCTTTTCCAAAGATGATCGCGTGTATGCCTACCTGCGAAATAATGGCAACCTGCATTTCGAAATTGTGCTGGAAGACCGGGGGGCTGGAAAAAGTGTCAGTTACAATCCCGGCGGTGGATTTGCGGGAGTCCGAAACATCAGCTATGCACCTGATGGTACCAATGTGATTTTTGCCTTTCCCAACCAGAATGGTCCCCAGCAAATCCAATCGCTTGACCGGGATGGGAAAACGGTTTCGCTGTTGACCGACAGCAATGGTGTGAATGTCTGTCCCAGCTATTCACGAGACGGCAACCAGATTGTCTTTTCTTCCTCCCGGGATGGCGATTTCGATATTTTCACCATGAACTCGGATGGGTCCAATCCGGTGAACGTCACCCAGTCACCCGGGATGGATACCCACCCCTGTTTTTCTCCCGACCGGAAAAAAATTGCCTTCACATCCATCCGCAAAGGCAACTATGACATCTACCTGCTGGAGATTGCAAGTCGCAAGGTGCAACGCCTGACTTCCAACCCGGAGGTGGATGACTATCCCTGCTGGAGCCCGGATGGCAAGACCGTAGTCTGGGTTGCCGAACGTAACGGTAAGCGTGATCTGTATTCAAGGAAAATCGAGTAGGGTGGGGGGCGACTCCACCGGGGGACTTTTTTGATGGTCGACCGACGGCGCCAGCGGAAATTCACGCCGGCTCTCCGGCTTCACTGGCTGACTCCCTTCTATGATACGGCGATCCGCCTGTTCACCCGGGAAAAAAAGTGGCGGGGAAGACTGCTCGAACTGCTCGACCCCCAACCGGATGACCGGATACTCGATGTCGGGTGTGGTACCGGTTCCCTGGCCATTCTTATCAAGCAGGAGTTCCCGGGTTGCGAGGTAGTCGGAATTGACCCGGATGAAAGGGTGCTCCGGATCGCAAGAAGAAAGGCAGAGTTGGCGGGGGTGAGTATCGATTGGCGGACCGGTTTTGCCGAAGATCTCAGTCCGGAACGGGAGTCCTTTGCCTGGATTGTCTCGACGCTTGTGTTGCATCAGACCAGCCTCGAAAGCAAAAAGACGCTGCTGCGGCACTGCCGGCAACTGCTTTCGGAGGAAGGGAAACTGCTGATTGCCGACTATGGCATTCAGGCAAGTTGGGCCATGCGGTTCCTGTTTCGCCTGGTCGTCCAAACGGTGGACGGCAGGACCGATACCCAGCCCAACGCCGACGGGTTCATACTTGATTTTCTGCGGCAGAGCGATTTTCGGGATTCCGGTGTCGATTGCTGTTTTCCAACCCTGACCGGTGCCCTGTCAATCTTTCGTGCCACTCGGTGAGGGACTCCGGTTCCGCGGCCGGAAAACCGAACGGATCGAAACTCTAGCTTCGCTGCAATGCGAGTCAAGCCAAACCTGGACCGTTTCCACCACGCCAGGTGTTCTCACAAAAGGATCATTCTTTTTGCCCCACCGTTATTGCCCGGACGCAACTTCGAGCTAGTCTTTTTCTCTGTTTGAAACCCGTTTTGCTCACTCCCCATTTGGAATCTGGAAATGAATGCGCCGATCGTGATGGCTATTTTCGGCCTCGTGACCATTGGATCTGTCGTGATTCTTTTGACGGGAGATCTGGAGGATCACCGCATCGAAGAAAGCAGGGGAACGTTGCCCCTGACCTCAGGCGAAATTCAAGAGTCAGAGGCGCTCGGCAGCCCCGGGGCTGTTTCCAACGAGGAGGCGTACGCCAACATCGAAGCTTACCACGAACGGAATCCCCGTGATATCCGTCGGGCCTGCCAATACGGTGATGCGTTGCTGGGACTCGCCGAGTTCGAAAGGGCCGAGGGTTTTTAACGGGAGCAGATCCGTCTTCATCCCCGGATCGTTGAACTGCATTCCGGTCTCGGCAGGTGCTACCAGAAAACAGGTCAATGGTCAAAAGCAGTCGCAGCCTATTCGAGGGCATTGGAAATTGACTACCGGCATCAGTTGGCCAAGAAGAACCTGGCCTGGATTCTGGCCACTTCTCCTGTAGGCAGTCTCAGGGGTGGTCCCCGGGCAGTCACGCTTGCCCAACATGCCATTGAGGATCAGGCGGCAACCGCACCCTCCATCATGGCTACCCTGGCAGCCGGCCACGCCGAAATGGGCAATTTTAAAAAGGCGATCGAGGCCCAGGACTACGTGATCACCTACACTAAAAGTGAAAAGCGGCGGGCACTGGCGATCGAGCGGAAAAGACTATACCGGCAAAAAAAACCGTTGCGGATCTCGATCGCTTCCGCAAGGCAAGTTCCCCCCGTTTTGACCTCTTTGCAAACATCCCCCAAGCCCCGATGATTCACTCCGTTCCAGAGTGTCCCTTCTGCAGCTATCAGCATTTGATTCGCTTTTCGTCCCTGCAACGGATTCAATACGGACCCGTTCACTTCCCGTGTTTGTTTTCGATTAACATTTTGTGCCATCAGGCGATTTCCCCGAGGGTGACTCACACAGCGGGTGCTTCGGGCCACAAATCACACATCGGCAACTTCCGAGCCGTTGTTTTTTTCGTTTTTCTTCGGGTTAAACCAGGGAGTTAGCCAGTCACAAACCGCCCGCTTTCCGGGATGAATTTGGGGCTGGTGCGGATTTCGGAGGTTTCTTCCGGTCCACCGGCGATGCGAACAGGTGAGCACGCTCCATCCGGGTTACTTTTTCCGAGAGCCCTGTTGGATTATTATTAGAAACAGGTTTTTGATGACCCATTTGCGGAGATTCATCCGGATCTCCCGCAAGAGTCTCAGTCACAGGGTTTTGAGCGATGTTATTTGCACAAGATGGAGCCGAGTGGTTCCAGAGATGGATCAGTACTACCGGAGGGCAAATCGCGCTTGCGGCGATTATTTTGGGGGTAATTTTTGTCCTCGCAGGTGTGGTCGCCTTTCTGGCTTACGGCAAGCTTTGGCTGCAAGCCTATTTCGCCCGTGCTGAAGTCAGCATCGCTTCGCTGATCGGGATGGGATTCCGCCAGGTGCGACCGCTTGTGATTGTGACCGCCAAGATCATGGCGGCCCAGGCCGGACTGAACATCAGCAAAAAGACCGGTATCTCGACTTCACGACTTGAGGCCCATTACCTCGCGGGGGGAGATGTGATGAAGGTCATCAATGCCATTATTGCAGCCCAGCGGGCCGGGATCGACCTTGATTTTGACCGGGCGGCTGCCATTGATCTTGCGGGCCGTGACGTTCTGGATGCAGTCAAGACCAGCGTTTATCCGAAGGTCATTGACTGCCCCGATCCCCAGCGGAGCGGGAAGGCTTACCTGAGTGCCATCGCCAAAAATGGTGTGGAGCTCAAGATCCGTGCCCGGGTGACCGTTCGTACCAACCTCGAGCAGTTGATTGGTGGTGCTACCGAAGAGACGATCATTGCCCGTGTCGGCGAAAGTATTATCTCATCCATCGGTTCCTCTGAAGTTCACGAAGACGTTCTGGAGAACCCGGATCGTATCTCGAAAGCGGTCCTGGAGCGAGGACTCGATGCACACACGGCTTTTGAGATTGTCTCCATCGACATCGCGGACATCGACGTGGGTGACAACATTGGAGCTCGATTGCAGGCTGACCAGGCGGAAGCGGAAACCCGTGAAGCACGTGCCTTTGCCGAGCAGCGACGGGCTGAGGCAATTGCCCAGGAACAGGAAATGATCGCCAGTGTAGCGGCCAACCGGGCGAAATTTGTTCTGGCCGAGGCAGAGGTTCCCAAGTCGATGGCTCATGCTTTCCGCGAGGGCAACCTGAGTGTGGGTGGCGGCGAGTAAGCCAGGCAAAAACCTGGATCAGGATTCCCGCCGGAATTTCAGTGGTCCGGAAGTTAAGCAGTCTGGAATTACACAGTTGGGGAATCTGCCCGGACGGCAGGTTGGGACGGGTAAGCCGATTACCCATTGCTCCTCAAAAATGAACGCTCCTCAAAAATGAATCGGCCAGTAACGACTGCCGGTTGAGAGCGGGGCCGGAGGTTGTCCTGCGTTGTTTGGGTCACCGGCGGTTTTTTGACCGTTTCCAACGTGTCCCCGGCAGGTTTTCCCTGCGAAGGTCAAGGGTTCGCCGATTATCCAGTTCACCGATTATCCAGTTCACCGATTATCCAGTTCACCGATTATCCAGTTCACCGTGTACCCAGATCGGTAGGC
>JAYZFP010000117.1:0-14417 GCA_036336715.1 Planctomycetota bacterium | reverse complement strand
GGGGCCGTTCGCTCCCATTTGGCCTTTTTCTGATCTTCCTCTGGCTCGGCCAAGGGGCGGACCACCCGAAAACCGACCCACAATGCTTCCGTATGATACCAGATGCTCTGGGGCTCCTGCGGATCCTGCTCTTTCCAGTCTTCTTCCGAGGCAAAACGGATTGCCGATCGGCATCCCTTGGCAGAATTCTCCCAGGATCCCCCGCGAACCACCCGGGGATAAAGAGTTGTCGGAATCAAAAGTGGATTGCTTTTCAGGTGCCGCGAGTAACCGTCTTCGGCATATTGATCAAGGACCCATTCCGCCACGTTTCCGTGCATGTCATAAAGGCCCCATGGATTCGGTTTTTTCTGACCCACCTTCTGGTATTTTTGCTCCGAATTTTTCACATACCAGGCATATTCACCTATCTGACCTGCGTCGTCGCCAAAGTGGTACCGGGTCTGGGTGCCGGCCCGACAGGCATATTCCCATTCCGCTTCGGTAGGCAACCGGTAATAGCGACCTGTTTTGGCCGAAAGCCATTTGCAAAACTGCCGAGCCGCATGCTGCGTCATGCAGCAGGCAGGATAATTCTTTTTGCCCATCCCGAAGGTCATGTCCGTGTAGGGATTGGTGGGTCGTGCCACGGCATCGACAAAGTCATCCCTGGCATCGGTTTCAATATCAAGTACCGAAATTCTCAGCTTGTCCTTGCTCAACATGAAGACTTCGTAGGCGTCCCAGGTCACTTCACAGGAAGACATCCAGAAGGGATCTATTTCGACTTCATGCTGGGGACCTTCGTCTTCCGCACGCCCCTCTTCGCTTTCCGGGCTGCCCATCATGAATTTCCCGCCTGGAATCGGGACCATTTCAATTCGCGCCTTGGCATGCCGGATCACCTCACGGTATTTTTTCATTTCCTTTTCAGAACCGGCCAGCGAATTTTCTACGGGAACCTCGGGAAGGTCCTTTTTTTCGGCAGCACTGGATGGTGAATCCTGCTGAGCTTTCAACCGTGACTCAAAGGAGCCGGACAGGCTGACAAGAATGGCGAGCAGGGAAAAAACTGACAGGTAAATTTTCATGTTTCTCTCGTATTGGCAGGAGCTTCCATTTTAGGCAGTCTCCCCGGCCCGTCAAACGAAGCCAGGTGGCCTGGCAGACCGGTTGCAAGCAGGTTCCGGCTGCCGAAATTTTGTCGGCAAAATCCCTCGGCCGCCCTCATGGGGCAACGGGAAGAACTCCGAATTAATTTTCGCCGAGGACCAGGGGGGCAGATTTCCCGAGCGTCAACGATTCCCGTTGCCCAATCCCACTATCTTTCTCGTTTCCCAACTCCCGGATCATCCTGTCGACCCGCGACTTCATGTCGAGCAGAATCTCTTCCCTTTCCCGGGGATCCTCACCCATTGAGGATTCCCGCTCCACCTCGACCAGTTTCCCGGAACGCCCCTTGCCCGTCACCGAAGGGGAGTGCCACCGGGGGAAGGTACGCTCCAGCGGAAGATGATACTTGTACTTTCCAACGCGCACCGCCTGGAGTTGCCGCCGCCGGTAATAGAAAAAAGCCGGATAGGGTGAACGGGCATCTTCGTCTCCAAGCAACAACCTGTGGATGGCATAACCATCAATTTTTTTCGCAGGTCCCCGGGCACCGGAAAAATGACAGAAAGTGGGCAGGATGTCCATCGTGGTGGCCAGTTCACCACATTCGGTTCCGGGGGAAATTTTCCCCGGCCAGCGGGCAATCATCGGAACCCGCATTCCTCCCTCCATCGTGGTTCCCTTGGTGCCTGCGAGGGGATAGTTGGATCCTCCATTGCGTCCGTTGGATCCATTGTCGGAAGTGAAGATCACAAGCGTCCGGCTATCCAGACCATTTCGTTCAAGACAATCGAGAATTTCACCCGTGGACCAGTCAATCTCTTCAACTGCATCTCCATACCGTCCATTGGAGCTCTTTCCCGCAAATCGGGGAGAAGCAAACAGCGGAAGATGGGGGAACGTGTGAGGCAGAAAAAGAAAAAAAGGGCGTTCCCGGTTCTGCTGGATAAACCGAATGGCCTGTTCCGTGTAACGACGGGTCAATGTGGATTGATTGACCGGTGCCTCGACGACCTTTTCCTGGTCCAGTAACGGCAGGGGCGGGTCCCCTCTGCCAAGGTTCTGCATGTCGTTGGAATAAGGTATGCCAAAGTATCGGTCAAAACCGTGACGGGTGGGGAGGTGTTCCGGTTGGTCACCCAGGTGCCATTTCCCGATACATGCCGTCCGGTAGCCCCGACTCTTGAGGGCTTCGGCCACTGTCAATTCATCCGGGTGAAGCCCCCGCCGGCTGCCGGGTATCAGCACCCAGTGCCCCGTCTGGTCCTCATGCATGCCGACTCGTCGCGGATAACAACCGGTCATCAGGCTGGCCCGCGCCGGTGTGCAGACCGGGCTGCTGGAATAGAAACTGGTCAAGCGGATTCCCTCCGCCGCCATCCGGTCAATCCGCGGCGTTCGGTTCTTTGTTGATCCAAAGCACCCGAGATCGCCATAGCCAAGATCATCACAAAAGATCACGACAAAGTTGGGAAGCTGCTCGGCCCGGATCGTTGCACCGTCCAGCCATGGAAAGCCCCACAGGATCCAGCCGACGACGAAGGCACGGCAGGTGGGCAACAACCAGCGTGCTGGCCATTGATAGTTCTTTTCCATTCTCTCCGAATGCTGGGGAATCACCTGCCAAGGACTCCGAACTCAGCTGCCGATGCCCAGGGGTTGGAATTCACCTCCGACAGTGGCCGGAGAATCACAAACCTTCCCCTGGATTTCTGAAAAGCAAAATCCTGGATTTTACGTGTCTTGGTAAACGTCGTTTCAAAAACACTGCCAGCCTCAACATCTAGATTTTCCTGCACACGGACTTCGATTTTGGCGATTGTGCCGTTGAAACTTCCGTCCTGACGGGCCAGGTAACGAAGTCCCTCAACCTCGCGTGCTTTCCCCAGATCAATCACGATTTCGTGCGGTTTCTTTTTTGGATTTGCGGACCAATCCGAATGCCACCAGGTCCGCGGATCTCCATCAAAGGCAAAACGGGCAAATTTGGCGTTCCCCCTATTTTCACTGCTGACACGGACCAGTTTGAATTGGGAGCTGTCCAGGAGTCCCTTCCGGTTCCAGCGTGTGTATTTCTTCAGCTTTGGGGCCGGCGGTTTCGAATCACCCCACTTTGCCCAGCGGTCACGGTCGTGACGGGTTCGGGTGCTGAAGGTACCTGGTTGAACCGGAGTATGGGACCGGTTGGCAAAGGCCATCATTTTCTCCAGCACCTCCCGGTTTGCCTCCACGACATCCCGGGACTCGGTGACATCTTTTGAGAGATCGTACAACGCCCAGAAATCGTCGGTCTTTCCAGTCTTGATGGCTTTCCATTGGCCCCAGCGAACAGCTGTATGGCCGCCGAATTCCCAGTACAACATCTTGTGCTGTTCCTGTTGCCGTCCGATTTTTTCCTCACCCAGCAACGTGGGAAGAATACTCAAACCGTCCAGGTCTCCCGGCAACTCCGCCTTGGCCAATTCGCCGAGGGTGGGAAACAGGTCCACCTGGCTCCAGAGCAGATCACTCACCGATCCGGCGCTGATTTTCCCCGGCCAGCGAACCAGCGAAGGAATTTTCAAACCACCCTCGTAAAGGTTTCCCTTGCCCCCACGAAACGCTACACCATTTTTCGGGTTGACGTTGGGGCCGAAAAAACCCCTTGGGTGTGCCTGGGTTTTAAAACGGTCCTGTCCTCCGTTGTCACCCGCAAAAAATACAATTGTGTTTTTTTCGAGGTCCAATTCTTTCAGCAGGTCAAGCACCTGTCCCACGTTGCGGTCCACCATTTTGACCATGGCCGCGTACCTTTTGGCTTCTTCCGGCCAATCCTTTTTGTCCTTGAAAAGGGCCCAGGCGGGGTCGGTATCGGGAATATCGTACATCCCGTGAGGCGGGGTAATGGGCAGGTAGCAGAAAAAGGGGCGTTCCCTGTTTTCCCGGATGAAGTTCAACCCTTCCTTCATGATTTCATAATGGGAATAGGTCTTTCCGATTCGCCCGCCCCGGTTACCCGGCAGAACCACCTCCTCGCTGTTTCGAATCAGGAACGGCGGATAAAAGGAATGTGCGTGGACCTGATCATAGTAGCCAAAAAACAGGTCAAACCCATGCTTTTCCGGAACGCCCGTCGAGTCACGCCCTCCAGCTCCCCATTTTCCAAATCCTCCTGTGGCATAACCCTTTTTCTTCAACACGGACGCAATCGTGGCCTCACCCGCTCTCAGGGGGGTCCCACCATCGTTGGCACGGACGGAACAGTGCCCCATGTGCTTGCCGGTCATCAGGCAGGCCCGTAGCGGGGCACAGACCGGTGCCGCCGCGTAGGCATTGGTGAACACCATTCCCTCCCTTGCCATCCGATCGATCCGGGGCGTCAGCAGTTTTTCCGCGCCGTTGTAACCGACTTCGTAATAGGCCAATTCATCGGACATGATGTAGACGATGTTGGGAAGCGATTCGCCAGGGCCATTCGGTTCGGACGCTCCACTGAAGGACGCCGGCCCACAGGCCAGAAGGCTCAACCAAAAGATGCCGGCAAAGATGATCAATTGCTTCATCGATATTTGTTTCATCGAAACTCAAATTTCAAACGGTGATAGGGTTTACCCGAGAAGGAACCGTACATTGTAACCGCAAGCCCAGCA
Source organism: Planctomycetota bacterium (assembly GCA_036336715.1). Classification (GTDB taxonomy): domain Bacteria; phylum Planctomycetota; class Planctomycetia; order Pirellulales; family Pirellulaceae; genus JABAAE01. The sequence goes on along the minus strand of JAYZFP010000117.1, from coordinate 9,699 downwards.
GGCCGCATTCCAATCCACTTGCCTGTCCTACCGGTTGCCGATCGGACTTCCGGGTGGAGATTCCGAAAGCCCCGGGTTACTGGACCGGGGTTCCCTGATTTCCAGGAAGCTGGCAACCCTTTTTCCGAGGTGACTGTAATGGGCTGACTCAATGGTCCGGGCAGGCACCGCCACCATCGCCCGCTCCAGTCGCTTCCGCAATTCTTCCAGGGACTGCCTTGCCTGGGCGCTTACATCCAGCGCCGCATTCCGGTTTTCTGCCAAACGAATCAGCCGGTTAACGAAAACACCCTGGACAATTCGCCGGGCACGTTTTTGGGCCGCGCTTTCCTCCTGGCGGGGAACAAACACATGGTCGGCCACTGAATCAATCACGCGCCCAGCAGACCAGTTTTCCTGTTCCAATGCCGAGACCCGTGCAAGCCGTTGCGGTTGCAAAATGTTTTTCAGCACCAGGTCTGCGCCAACTTCGATAATTGCCTCGGTATCGAGTACCGGAGTTGTCCGCGAAGGAAACCTCTCCCGGTCGGAAGGAGACGTGAATGGTTTCGGGGGAATCATGTTCACAATGCCTGCAGGAACCACAAGTTCCGACGGTGAAAGAGCCTGCAAAAGGGCTTCCAGCGCCATTCGTTGCTGCGGTACCGCCACGGCCGTGGGCCGCGGTTGCCGGTCCCCCCGGACTGAATACCGGTACAGCACGCCACCGATTTTTTTGGCGGCGGCCTCCACCTGATAACGGTGATGCAGGTAGATCGGAACCAGGGATTTTTCCAGTTCCGCCAACGGTTCTCCCTCGTCTACCAGTTGTTCCCCGAAACTTTTTAACGCCAGTTGGCGGACCTTCATTTCGTGCCGTAGTCCATCCACCGGATCGGTTCCGTTATCCCAGAGATTTCCCAGTGGGTGGGCGGCACCGGATGGTCGGGCGTCCGCATCGGAGACATAAATCATCTTTTCGGCAATGGCCTTTGCGACCAACGCTTTCAGACCCTGTTCTTCTTCTATCCCATTTTTGAATTGGCTGTAAGCGTAACGGACCGTGAATTTGTCCCACTCTCCGATTCCCACCCCGTAGGCATCGTCCAGAGCAATCCTCTCACCGGTAATCCGTGTGCGTGGAGCGGGATAGTCCATCACCGAGGCCCGGTCTCCGTAGGTGCTGGCTGCAAAATTGTGGGCAAAACCGAGAGTGTGCCCGACCTCGTGAGCCGACAGTTGCCGAATGCGATCCAGGGCGACCTCGACACTCTGCTCCCGCGAGAACAGACGAGTCAGGGGAAAAGGGGCCGACCCCAGCTGCCGACAGACATTTCCGGGTGGGCCAACGCCAATATCATGACCGAATGAGGGCTTGGGCGATGAACTTCCCTGGGCCCGTGACAAATCGCCGGAAAGACCTTGCATCAACAGGAAATCCTGCCGCACACGCAACGAACCAAGTAACACATGCCCCTTCAGAATCTCTCCGGTTCGTGGGTCGACAACCGACTGACCGTAGGACCAACCCCTGGTCGCCCGATGCACCCATTGGATCACGTTGTACCGGACATCCATGGGGTCGGCACCCGCAGGCAGCATTTTGACCTGGAAGGCATCGATGAATCCGGCCGCCTCAAAAGCCTCGTTCCACCAGCGGGCACCCTCCAGCAGGGCCTCCCTGACCGGTGAAGGAACACCGGAATCCAGGTAATAGATAATGGGCGCGACAGGGAGACTCCGCTCGGCGTCGGGGTCCTGTTTTTCCAGGCGGTGGCGGGTAATCCAGCGTCGTTCCAGTGGTTGGTCGATTCCGACCGAGTAATCCGCATGACTGACCGCAAAAGCGCCGCAACGGGGATCAAACTTCCGGGGCCGGTATTGATCATCCGGCAACATTACAAACGAATGGTGTTGCCTGAGACTGACCGACTCGCCCGAAGCAACGGTCCTGCGAACCAGGCTACCGGGTGAATTCGAGGAGAGCGTGACCACGGCTTCAAATTCGCAGTTTCGTGGAAAGGCCCGGGTTCGGGGAAGGTGGACAAATGATCGTTCCTTTTCAAAGCGGAAACTCCCCTGTCCGGTGGACGAAAGTTTTTCAACGGCACGGTGAGCATCCCGCACAACCAGGCTGGTAAGGTCGACGACCGGTCCCGGGGCGTCTTTTGCCGTACCCCGCTTGGCAACACCCGACCAGAGGATGGAGCGTGCGAAAGAATCCCGGACTGCCTCCCGCTCCGAAGGATTCCTGCTCGACGCCCGGTACTTGTGATTCAACTGTTCCAGGTAAACCCGATCACCCACACGGCGAAACTGCACCAAACGGGTCGAACCGAGTTGCCCCCGGTCCAGGCCCACCGGGTTGGATCCCAACCCACTGGCCAACGACGTGACGTAGAGAAAAGGTTTCTCGAATTCCGCGATCTCCAACCAGAGCTTCGCTGTTTTTGAGTCCCAGTAAAAATCAAAAAATCCTTCGTAAAGCTGCATCTCATCGGTAGGAATCCCCTTTTCCTGCGGGTTGTCTTTTTCATCCAGGGCAGAACAGGTTTCCAGGGCACCGACTCCCGCCAGAAGAACCGAAAACAGACAGGGGTACAGAAAAAAACTTCGCGGTTTCATGATGAGGGCCAAATAATGTTTACGGGGAACGGGTCTTTTCATCGTCAAATGCTACCAGCCAGGTTCAGCTCACGGGGAATCCGACTGACTCCCGGTAGCTTCAGCGGCAGGTTTGACGAACTGGTAATGATTCTGGATCACCCCGCCATCAAAACGGGTACTGCCGGTTAACACCAGTGAGGCCTGGGGCGTCTCTCCCTCCAGAGGACTGATCCCCTTCCCCAGGAGAACGGGAAGGACAGTAAAGATGTAATCAGTAATCAGGCCCAGAGCATGAAACTGGCTGGCGAGGTTGGCACCTCCCACCATCCACAGTTTCCTGAAGCCATTTTGGCGGTGTTCACTCTCAAAGACCACCGGAGACTGGGTGGTTGTATGGATGGAATCATTGGGCCGCTTGATGGGCCGGGTGGTCCAGACCCAGGTGGGCATGTCACCGTAGGGCCAATCCCCGAGGGTTAAAGCCTGGTCGTAGGTTCGCCGCCCCATGATGATACCGTCGACCGAACCCATCAATTCTGAAAAACCGTAGTCCTGCTCCGAAGACTGAAAGGGGGACAGCCAGTCCACCCCCCCATCCGGATCGGCGATGAACCCGTCAGCGGAAATTGCCAGGTAGTAGCAAATTTTCATTTCGTTCCTTCGGATTGAAAACTAGGGGGCAGCTTTTTCCACGGGAATACGGGCATTGATCTTCTTCAGGTGATCCATCAACTCTTTTTCGAGGTCCATCACCCGCTGTGGCATCTTTTCGGCCAGGTTGTTTTTTTCGGACAGGTCTTCCTTGAGGTTAAACAAGGCGCGGGGGCCTTCATACCATTTGATCAATTTCCAGTCGCCCTTGCGGATGATGCTGTAGGGCCCGGGAGCATGGCGGTAATGGGGAAAATGCCAGAAAAGCGCCTCCCGATCCAGGGAACCACGGCCGCTCAAAAGGGGCTTGAGGTTTCGGCCGTCGATTGCCCGATCCCCAGGCAATTCGGCACCAATCGCATTCACCAGGGTAGGAAAAATATCAATGCTGGAGATAGGGGTTGAACTGACCGATCCTGCTTTTGTCACGCCCGGCCATTTGACCAGGTAGGGGACTCGTATTCCCCCTTCGTAGGCATAGCCTTTTCCCGATCGAAGCGGGGCGTTGTTGGTGGGACCCAGCAGCCCGCCATTGTCCGATGTAAAAACAACCAGTGTCCGGTCGGTAATACCCAGCTCATCAAGAGTCTCCTGAATGCGGCCAAAAGCGTCATCAACGCTTTCTACCATCGCAGCGTATTTGGCGTTTTTCTGTTTTGGCTTGACCTTGGCTGCCACCAGCTTTTCCTGGTATTTCCGAGTGACCTCCGGCTTGGCCTGGATGGGAGTATGAACCGCGTAATTGGAAAGCTGCAGGAAAAAAGGCCGATTGGCCTGCCGACGAATAAACTGCACGGCTTCGTCCGCTTCGCGGTCACTGAGGTACTCTCCTTTTTTGCGACCCGGCAGCCCGGGAATTCCGGCACGCAACATCTCGTGTCGATTATTCGGTTGATGAAAAGGATCGAAATAACTGGGGGGCTGCCCGTAGTCACACCCCCCAAAGTTGTAGTCAAATCCCTGCTTTTGTGGATACCAGTCATCGGTCCCGAGATGCCACTTGCCAATGTAACAGGTGGAATAGCCCCTGGTTTTCATCATTTCTGCGATGGTGATTTCCGAGCTCTCCATCCACAGGGCATTCGGAGGGCAGAGCACTTTTTTGCCCTTCCATTTTTCAACGGGAGCGAGGCAGGGGTTGACTTTGTCCGCCGGGATTCGGCCCCCCTGGAAACGGGACCTGATCCAGTCCGTCACCAGCAATCGCCCTGGATAACGTCCCGTCTGTACCGCGGCCCGCGTGGGGGAACAGACGGCACACGCAGCGTAACCGTTGGTAAACCTCATCCCCTGTTCTGCCAACCGGTCGAGGTGGGGGGTTTCGAACAGGTCACTGCCCTGGCACCCCAGATCCATCCAGCCAAGGTCGTCTACCAGGATCAGGATCACATTCAATGGCTTTTTGTTTTTTGCCGACGGGTCCGGATTTTCCCGCGCGGCAAGCGTTGAAAGAAAACAGAGAACAAGATAGGGAATCAGCGTGATACGGTACATGATGAAATGCATTCCTCAGGGACATTGGAAGCGTTCATTATCTTTCGGCGAATGCCTGAAGAAAAGGCAGCATCGCCGGGATTACCGTTTCTCTGGCCGCGGAACCGGTCTAAAATACCGTCTCACCCGCCAACCGAAAGCTGAGAACCCCAGGAAAAACAAAGACCATGAAGAAAAGATTGTTTCATTCGACCGGCCAGCGGGTCTCTGAGGTCGGCATTGGGACCTGGCAAATTGGTGGCGCCGAGTGGGGGGATGTATCGGACGCTGAGGCACTGGAAACACTCCAGGCAGCAGTCGACGCGGGCGTAACGTTGATTGACACTGCCGACATTTACGGATCCGGCCGCAGTGAAGAATTGATTGGCCGCTTCCTCAGGGATCGAACCGTTCCGGAACCCTTAACCGTGGTGACCAAATTTGGCAGGGGCTCTGCCCCCGGGTGGCCCGGTAATTTTCAACCGGAAAACATCACGGCCCACGCCGAAGCATCCCTCCGCAGGTTGGGTGTCGAAGCACTCGACCTGACGCAAACCCACTGTGTTCCGGAAGAACACCTCCAGGATGGAACTGTCTGGCAAGTCATGCGTGACTTGAAAACGACTGGAAAAATACGCGCCTTTGGCGCGTCGGTCGAATCCATGGATGAGGCCCTGAACTGCCTTGAAGTAGACGGACTTTCTTCGCTACAGATCATTTTCAACGTGTTCCGACAAAAACCGATCGATGAGCTTTTTTCCCGGGCCGCGTCCAGGGGAATCGACCTGATTGTCCGGCTTCCCCTGGCGAGTGGCCTGCTCTCAGGGAGGTTCACGGCAGAAACCCGTTTCGCGGAAACCGACCACCGTCATTTCAACGAAGATGGTCAGGCATTCAACGTTGGGGAAACCTTTGCGGGCCTGGGACTGGCCCGGGGTGTGGAACTGGCGGATCAACTCAAGGCCCTTGTTCCGCCCGAACAATCCATGGCCCAATGGGCCCTCCGCTGGTGTCTCGATTTTCCCGAAGTCACCACCGTCATCCCGGGAGCCAAACGCCCCGATCAGGCTGTAAACAATGCCCAGGCAAGTGAATTGCCCCCCCTTTCACCGGACGACCATGCCCGTTTGAGAGATTTTTACGCCAGCGAGGTCAGCCAGCACATACGCGGCAAGTATTGAAAACTCGGCATTCCTGGCGCGGAACCTTCCACCTTTGGGCAAAAACAGGGTTCCCGGCAATCCGAATAAAACTTGATTCGTTTCCGCCAATCGTCGAAGATGGACAGCAGGAAAAGGAATCGATCATGTCGAACTGGAAACATCCTCACTTCAGCCGCCGAACCGCCGTCCAAGCGGGTGCCGTGGGAATCCTCGGCATCGGAACCGGTCACGTTTCACGATTGCAGGCCGAAACCCGAAAGTCGGGAACCGCCAAAAATGTGATTTACCTTTTTCTTTCGGGCGGACTCGGCCAGCAGGACAGTTTCGACATGAAGCCGGACGCACCCGACGAAATCCGGGGCGAATTCAAACCGATTTCAACCCGAACGGTCGGCACCCAGATCTGCGAACACATGCCGAAACTTGCAGACATCAGCCAGAAATGGTCGCTTGTTCGCAGCCTGACGCACCCCTTCGAAGAGCACTCACAGGGACACATGGTGATGCTCTCGGGTCGATCTGACCTCCCTCCAGGGTTTGATCTCAACAAACCCAAACCGACCGATCATCCCTCGATCGCCTCCATTGCCGGGCAACTGACCAACACGACCAATAACCTTCCCCCGGCAATCGTGCTTCCGGAGAAATTGATTCACCGGACCGGCCGGGTGATTCCCGGTCAGTTTGGCGGGCAGATGGGCTACCGGCAGGATCCCTATTTCCTGGATTGCTGCAAATTCAATGCACAAAATTATGGTGCCTGGCCAGAATACGGATTTCACCACCAGCGGGGAAAGGAAAACCCGAATGGCTACCGGTTCACCACGCCCAGCCTGAAACTGCCACAGGGAGTTTCCCTGGAAAAATTTGGCGAACGGACCGACCTGGTCAAACTTTTTGATCAGCAAAAACGTGAACTGGAGAAACTCGCCGAAGTGGAGCCGTTTGATCGTTTCCAGCAGCGAGCCATCTCCCTGATGACCGACGGGGGGATGAAAAAGGTCTTTGACATCTCGAGTACCGACGAAAAAACACAGGAGCGCTACGGGAAACACACCTTTGGCTGGTCCTGCCTTTTGGCCAAGCGTCTCGTGGAAGCTGGAGTCAATCTGGTTCAGGTCAACCTGGGAAACAATGAAACCTGGGACACACATGGGAACGCTTTTCCCAACCTGAAAAACTACCTCTTCCCGCCGATGGACCAGGCGGTTTCGGCCCTGATCAACGATCTCGACGAATGTGGACTGCTCGATTCCACCCTGATTGTCATGGGCGGGGAATTCGGCCGAACCCCCAAGGTCTTCCGACTGCCGGACCATTATGCGCTTCCGGGCCGTGACCATTGGGGAAAGGTCCAGACAGTCATGCTGGCCGGGGGAGGCATCCAGGGTGGACGAGTGGTTGGCTCTTCGGACAAACAGGGTGGCTACCCGGAAGAGGATCCTCAAAAACCGGAAAACCTCGCGGCAACCATCTACCAGGCGCTCGGACTACCGAAGTCGGCAACCTGGTACGACCTGGTGGACCGGCCCATGCCCGTCTATCATGGCAACCCGATCCGGGGACTCAGTTGAATCCGGAGGCTTCCTTGACTTCTCCCGGAGTCTTTGCCGTTTCAATGTTGCTGCATGGACTTCCTTATGTTCCCCACCGCAGGAACCGTACCATTTTTCAGCCCCCAACGAAGCCGGCCCCTTCTTCAAAAACGGCGTCATGATCGCTTCTTCACCCGCATGTCACCCCGAATGGCGGCAGCAGGGTTTCCAGCCATTGCCCGGACTCTACCAACCGGTTCGCTCAATCACCCGCATCCACAGGATCTGGAAACCGGAGAACAAACAGACAATTCCGATCCAGTGGAAAAGGAATTCCGAGCGAAAAGGCACATGATAAAGCGCGATCAGAAGGCAAACCGATAGCGGAAACAGCCTGGTGTAGAACTTGGTTTCCAGCCGCAGATTCCGGAGCAGGTCTTTAAGTGACTCCCTTAGCAACTCGATCCTCGCCAGTCATTTTCCCGGGGCAAAGTTACTCTGTCGGGCAACGGGTGCGGGCGGCCAAATCGCTTCGACTGACCGGGTACGCCCGTGACCGGGTACGCCCTTCGAATCCACCCGTCAAGGCGGGCGAACGAGGAGGCAGCTACACTGCCTCGCCAGCTTCCGTACGGAGTCAAGCCTGGTACATGATCCAAGCGAGCACCCCACCGACCTTGACGCACGTGCCGTTCAAAAAAGGGAATCCCGAAAAAGGAATTCCCTTGCTGATAAACTCATGGAAACCTGGAAGTGGTGCCCGGGAGAGGCAAACCTCCAATGGGTCTGATTGCCAACGACCGCTGGCGTTCCCCACTATCAGGCCGACAGGACCGCCATTGCCGAATCGTAATTCGGCTCGTCCGTAACCTCGGGAACCACTTCCGCATGAACCACATTGCCCTTTTCGTCGAGAACAAAGACCGCCCGGGTCAACAGCTTCAGTTCTTCAATCAGAACACCAAAGCTGTTGCCGAAAGTCCGATCCTGGTAATCGCTGGCCGTTTTCATGTTTTCAACACCTTCTGCTCCACAGAATCGTCCCTGGGCAAAAGGCAAATCCAGGCTGACCGTGACAGCATTGATCGAGTCACCAAGAGCAGCCACTTTTTCGTTAAAGGTCTTGGTCTGGATGGCACAAACGCCGGTATCCAGTGAAGGAACCACGCTGATCAGCGATTTTTTGCCCGCCAGGTCGGCCTTGGTCAGGGTTTGAAATCCATCCTGGAAATAATGAAGGGTGAAGTCAGGCGCAGCCGATCCGGCCTTCAGTTCTTCACCGGCGAGGGTCATCGGGTTGCCTTTGAATGTGACTGCATTCGCTCGGGACATTTTGTTCCTTTGGTTGACGGGTTGTGTTTACACTCAAGTCTTCAGACAGCATCGTAACAGACCAAAGGGGACAAAAAAACCGGATGAGCAACACCGGAATAAACCCTCCATCAAGACAAAAACGATTCACGCCCGGATCCCGGGGAGGTGAATACAAACATGCGCCGGGGGGACCAGCGGTCAAATCTTTTCACCGCCTCGGTCGGTGCATCAACGACCTGTTTGAATTTGAGCCAAGCCTGGCGGAGCCCAAGTCCGTCAGTTCTACCGGGAAAACAGAAGAGCAAAGCCTCCCGGAAAGCTGATATCGGAAACAAAACATCCCTGCGAAATCCTGCCTGGCCCCAAGGACATCCGCCCAACTCCTGGGGAATCCTGCCTGAAATCCGCAGCTGAAAGGCGGGTTCCGGCAAAACCGGAAATCACTGTCTCTTTTGGCAAGCGCCTGGGTGACCGACATGCATTGATCACCAGGCCATCTGGCCCGGTTGTTTCGAAAAAAATCACTGGCGTCCAAAGGCAATTTCCAGAAATTGCGCCAGGTATTTTCTCCACACCATCCAGTCATGTCCCCCCTCGCTGACATGATAGGTGTGATCCACTCCCCGCTCTTTCAGCCATTCGCAAAAACGGTTGTTGCGTTCAAAAAGAAAATCATCCCGACCACACGCAACCCATAAACTTGCCAACTTGTGGCTCGCCTTTTCGGTCGACTGAAGGTCGGGAAACTGCCGACCGATCGCGTCTTCGGTTCCCTGGGCAGCAGCGGAACTGAAGCCGCCGACCCGTGAAAAAACCCCCGGGTGCCTGAGACCGATTCCCAGCGACTGTCCACCTCCCATGGAAAGCCCCACGATGGCATTCTGATCGCGACTGGCGGATGCTCCGAACTTTTTCCGAACCAGGGGAACGAGGTCCTCCAACAGGTCCTTTTCCATCAAGCGAATATTCCGATCAGC
>JAYZFP010000116.1:0-39783 GCA_036336715.1 Planctomycetota bacterium | reverse complement strand
GACTCGCACGGCGTTGGGATTCAAACCATGTTTTTCGATTCCGGCCGAGTAAACCTCGAGGCTCTCGTTTTTCAGTTTGCGAGCCCAGCCTTCGGCCATCTGGGACCTGCAGGAATTTCCGGTACACAAAAACAGGACTCTGATTCTGGACATCACTTTCCACCCATTTTCAAAAACGTGATTTTGATCCCGTCCCGAGTTTTGGGCAAGCGGGTCAGCCTCAAAACGGTTGCGGATTCATGCAACTTTCATGGAAGCCATATGCGTCCCCAAAATTATGCGCCCCATAAAAAAAGGCTTTCCCGATAACACCAGGAAAGGCATCTGGAAAAACTCGAGCACACCGTGCACCGTCCCGCGTTACGACCGGGCCAATTATTTTGCCTCGTATTTCCGCTTGCTGACCTCATCCAGACCGGGAAAGTCCTTTGGAATTTCCTGGGTCACTTTACCGGTGGCTGCCCATTCGGCACCACGTTGCAGGGAAACAATGAACCCGACACATTCCTGGGAGTATTCCCCGTGCCCCATCGGCGTATGGAATACCCTGCCCTTGCCGTAACGGATGGTCATCAGCATTGGCTCGTGTCGGCCCGAGCCTCCTTTTTCCTTGGCCGCCAGCGCCGTGGCCAGAACATTCATATTGGTGGCTGGACCCCTGAGGTAATCATACAGTTCGTCTTTTTCGTGCAACCAGGCTTTGGGCATGCCGCGAGTGATGGGATGCTCTGCGTCCCGTATGACGATGGCAAAGGGGTGCTGGGGTCCATGATGGCCACCACGCCCCTTACTCGAATCACGCACAACTTCCCCCTTGTTATTTAGATAGACGTACGGGCCGCTCTTTTCATTGCGCCCCCCCCAACCACCCAGGCCGATGATTTCGTTGTACTCTTTCCAATTCCCAAACGCATTGTTGGCTGCGTGCACGACGACAAATCCACCACCTTTCTCGACGTAATCAACGAATGACTTTTGGGTTTTTTCAGGCCAGGCCGCGCCGTTGTAATTGGAAATCACCACGTCATACTTCTTGAATTCTGGTTCAAAGCTCTCATCCGATCCCTGCGGTCGGGTCGTCACGACATCCACCTTGAACAGGCCACTCTCTTCGAGATAGCTTTTCATCATTTGAGTGGTTTTTGGCCAGACCCGATGATTGTTCTGCCCGTCCACGATCAGGGCCTTCATCTGTGGCTCATTGCAGAATCCGCTTGAAACGGAAAGACAGGCCGTTAAAACCCATGCAAAAACCCGAGTGAACTTCATGTTATCTCCAATTCATGTGACAAATACTGACAGCCAGATTCCAAGCAGAGTTTACCACCGATTCACCCACGAATAAATCTGCCAAACAGGAGGGAAGCGTCCCCGTTCATTTCGGTTGCTTCGATTGGAAACGATCCGTAGAATGACCGTTAGAGTAAGACGGTCTGAATGACTGCCCCTTGCTCTTTCTCTTCATCAAACCAGAATTTGCAGATGTTTCCCCGGAGTACAGGTAGCTCAACATGAACAAGACGGTTTTTTCCATAACGACGGTGATCCTGCTTGCGATTGCCTGCGTAGCAAGCGGCTATTTCCTGGCCCGGTCTGAAAGCAGGACAGGGGAACAGGAAAACCCGGTAGCGACTTCCCGACTGGAGGGCCCTTCCAGGGAACTCGAGGAACTTCTGCTGAAGGCAGACACTGCCACCAGTGGCAATAAAATCGCCATGGCCACCGCGTCGATCGACGGCAATGTGGATGTCATTTTTACGTTGGACTACGAGTCGGGAAATCTTTTTGCCTGGCTGCCCGGCCCCAATGGATGGCTCGGTGAGTGGTCAACCAACGTCGCCAAGGCTGTCGGCTTGGAAAAAGGTTCCAACCCGGACCTGGTTCTTTCAGTTGGAAATTTCAATGTTCGCCATGGCAACTCCGGTGGAGTTCGCGACGCTCCCCTGATTGTCTACGTCGCCAATGGCGACAATGGGCAGGTTGCCGGATTCGGTTTTCAATGGAACCCCCAGGCAGCCAAAACGGGAACTTTCCAGAGAAACGTCCTGGTGCCGGCCTACCAGGGTTCAACCCGGGAGCAAACGCTCAAACGGCAGTAGAACAGCTTTTACTGAATCCACGAGCTCAATCAATCAGCTGGCCAATGGCCAGCTTTTTATTTGCGCTGATCAGAGTGTTGACCGGGATGGACTTGCCAGTGCTGTTCTGGAGTCCGGATCTGCCATTTTGGGCATCCATCACACCAGCCAGCACCAACATTACCCGAACCACATGACACTTCGAGCAGGAGCCGACTCTCCCCAGTCGACAGCCCAGACGCTGGCACGGGAATCCCTCCCGATTGATGCGACCCCAGGTCGTCATCAATCGGAACACTTTACGCAGAAAGGGAACTCATCAATCGATGGTATCAACGGGCAGCGGTTTGGGAGGCGTTTTCGGTGCAGGATTCGGTTTCCCGGGAACCGTTTTCGGAGGGGGAGGAGGAGGTCCAAAACGGAGCTTGCCACCCAGGACCCGCTCCAGGGGACGTGGGGTATTCTGCGGCGCCCACCCCGCTGCCAAACCCAACTGCGCACAGACGCTGCGCATCGTGAGGTAGGTTTCAAAACTCTCTGACCAGACAAGGAAGCTGAGGTACGATTTTGCCGGGTTCATGGCTGCCATGTTTTTCCAGAAGGGGCCCGCCCGGTTGGTCAGCAGTTTTCCAGAAGCCCCGCGGCGTTCCTGCGGATGAAAAACCAGGACCGGGGTCGGCCCGTTGGCCTTCATGGTGACTTCGAAGTAATTGTCCCGCAGTTTCTGCTTGTTGAACAGCGTAAGAAACTTTGCCGGATCAATCCCCTTCTCCGGATCCCGGTTCAACCGCGCCTTTTCAACAATCTGCCGTGCCCGGCTTTCAGCCTGCTGTCGAAATTTTTCCAGGTCCAGGGGAAAGACCTTCTTTTCCTTGATGAGCATCAGGAAGGGCTTGGCCCCCCGGGGCGCAGGCCGGGGATTGGGGAGATTGACCACCCGCGCTGGTCCGGCTTTGCGGACAGGGGTCTTTTCCAGCTGGGCATTGACCCGCTGAATCGCTTCCTGTTTCAGGCGCACCTCTTCCTGGATCTTGTCCAGGTCTTCCTGTTTCGCCCGTTGTTCTTTTTGAGCCGTAGCCATCAGGAGCAGGTTACGTTTTTCCACATCCAGTTTGTCGATCTTTTCGCGCGCGGCCTCGATCTCGGAGGTCGTGTTTTTCAGCTTGAACTCGACCTCCTCGGGTGAATCGGGAGAAACTTCGGAAAGCGCCTGCAAGGTCTGGAGCCGGTTCTGTTGCCTGGTGATGGACCGTTTCGTTTCCTCAACTTTTTCCGGGTCAACCGGATTGGCTTGCGCGATTCGCTTGACGGCATCCGACACTCCCAACTGGGTCACAATAAGCAAAATGACCAGAATCGCCACCACGTTGGTCATCGTATCCAGCAGCGAGTCAAGGCTCACATCTTCCTGGTCGATTTTCTTCCGCCTCATTGACCGCCTCCCTTTTTCATGAACAGGCTCAAGTCAAGTTTTCCCCGGCCCAGGACTGGCAACTTGCCATTCTTGGCGTACCTCGAACGCGCCAGGTTGCGAGCCTGGTTGTAGGTATCGACCCCATCCTCACGCAGCAAAAAGGTCATCACGCGGGCCGGGTCTTCACTGATCGCATCCAGGGTCGAAAGAAACCGGACATCGCTGCCCAACTGACTGCGGAGGACATTGTGCGGCTTGCCCGGTTCCAGGTAAAGCACGACCCCTTCTTTCCTGCATTCAACAAAAGTAGGTTCAAAATCGACACCGGTACCGCCGGGCCTGACCTGAACAATCCCCTCGCGGAGGTCTTTCCGGTCTCCCAACTCATTTTCAAGGTCCGCAAGCTGATTTTCGAGTTTTGCCCGATCCTGCTCCAATTCCTTTATCTTTTCATCCAGGTTGACCTGGACAAAATCCGGATCGACCTTTTTGCGGGATTCCTCGGCATCGTCCTCCTTTTTCTTCAACTGGTCCTGCAACAACGCAAGCTGGTCCTGGGCTTTCAGCAATTCAACCGTTGACCGGTTGGAAACCTTGACCTCTTCTTCCAGAAGATCGATTTCGTTTTTCAGTCGCTGGTCCTCATCCACCAGTTCATCCAATTTCTCGGTTTCCACGATTTCCGGAGTATCCATCTGACTGATGGCCATCGCCGTAATCAAAAGCGTCAAAACGCCAATCACACATGAGAGAATACTCAGGAAGGGAAAGAGCGAGACTTCGTCTTCTTCACCGTCTTTTCTGCCTGCCATTTCGATCCGACTCCCGGAAATTCGATTCGCCAATTTCTTCGCGGATTTATTTTACCGTGGCCTGGAAGGGTCACGGTCCCGATTCCCTGGAAAAGGTGGTTACCCGAACCAGCCTTTTTTCGTCTGTTCCACCACGACCTGCTTGCCATCGAGTTTTTCAAGAAGGTTGGCCAGGGACCCCAAACCGGACTGGATGGACTGCAGGTTGCTGCCAATCATCTTGGTGACTTCCGCCTGTTGCCGGATCATCTCAACGTTGACATCATGCAGCTCTTTTTGAACCTGCGATGTCAGTGTTTCACCGATGGTGGACAGCTTTTCATTCCAGGTATTCATGGCAGCCGTATGCTGTCCCACGGTATGCTCGAGGGCCTGTTTGATTTCCGGGGGCAATGCGTTGTCAAATTCGGAAACCGTCTCGTCCTTGAGCCTCTTGATCAGGTTTTCGTTACAGTATTCATCCACCCAGTTCAAAAGCCCGTTTTCCGATTTCTGCATGGCAGACATGGGAAACTTGATGATCAGGCTCATGACGAGGGCCACCAGTGTGGTGTCAAAAGCTGTGGAAAGTCCCGCGGTAACGTCATTCAGGGACTCTTTCAGTTTGGAAATATCGGACGAATCCTGCAGGGAACCTGAAAAGCTGCCAACCGCCGCGCTGATACCAATTACCGTACCAATAAAGCCAAGGATCGGGATCGCCCAAACGAACACTTTCAAAAGGGTATAACTTGAATCCACATTGTTGGCGTCAATTTCACTCTGGGACTGCAACAACCCGGATACCTCACCGGCGTTCTTCCTGACCCGGTAGTGCTCCAGCCCACGCAGCACCCGGTTAACAAGGAAACTCTTTTTTTGCTTGGCGGGAAGCTTGTGCACACCCTTGGCAAACGCCTCGAGGTTGCCGAGGGAAATTTCCTCGGCAACGTCCGCCGGAAGTACGTCAACCAGCATCGCCGACTTTTGCTCCAGCATTTTCAGCCATTTGAAAACCAGGATCGCGCAAGCCCAGAAGAGAAGGATCGTCATTGCAAAAGGAACCCAGCCTCGGTCGAGAAAAAGCGCACCGAAGTAGGTCTGCCTGAGGGGCACCAGGATCAGCAAAAAGATCCCCGCCGAACCAAACGCAACCGATGCGGTCACCCACCAGGCCACTTCGGTTGAAGTGGCCATTTCATAAATGGGTTGCTGACGCGGGGCGGACGAGGCCTTGGCCCGACTGACGGCAGGCGAAGAAGATGCTTCGCCCGTATCTATCTGCGGGACAGAGGGAGAGGCCGGTGCTGCACTCTGGACCGCTGCACTGGTGACATCCACGGTACTCTGACAAAAAGGACACTTGATCTTCTTGCCAACATGTTGCTCCGAAAGCTTCAGGCTCTTCTGACACTTTGGACAATCGTATTTGAAATACATGCGTTCAGTCGTTTCAATAATCTGGGGGGCTTCGACCGCGTGCAGGTGTTCTGCTGAATCCACCCGCCAATCTCCGACAAGGCTACCCATTGTCGTTCAGGTACATTCCCGGTTTCCTACCATTGTGATCGACTGGTCGGCAAATGAAACAACCCACGCGGCAGCACCGTGGATTTGCGGACACAATCAGCACCTGATCCTCTGTTTTTCATCCCATTTTTTCCTGGGTTGCTGATGTCACCGATCCTTGTCACCGTCTGACCTCCCGGGAAACACCTGGGCGGTAAGAAAACCAACCAGCAGGATAACCATCGTTCCAAATACAATGGTCAAAAACGAATCAAACGGAAGGCGAAGTGACTGGTCCAGCGGTGATTCTTTCATGGTCGAGAGGGACATCCAGGCAATCGCGAAAAGCCCGGCAACCACGCCGATCGCTGCATGAAGCCCGCGGATTCGGTGCGAGAGCATGCCCAGCAGGAACAGCCCCAGCATACCACCGCCAAAAATACCGGCCAGGATCCACCACGTGTCCAGAATGGAATCGGTACCAACGAGGCTCAACGCAATCAGGATCCCAATTCCGCCAATCAGGATGGTAGCTCCCCGCAGGATTCGGCGGTCTGATTCTTCCTGTTGCCCGCTGTCACGGATCAAACCTCCGGAAAAACGGGGAGCGAGGTCGCTGCAGATCAGTGTCGCGCAGGAATTCAAGGAAGAATCCACGCTGCTCATGGCTGCGGCCAGCATCGCCGCCATCAACAGGCCGACCACACCGGTCGGCAATTCATTGGCAATAAAATGGGCGAACGAGCGGTCACCCGAAAAATCGTCAGGCACAAGCTCCGGATGGACGCTGTAGAAGGCAAACAGCCCCGTTCCTATAAAAAACAGCAGTGCCGAGATGGGGAGGTACAACCAACAGGCCAGCCACACGCTTCGTCGGGCCGCCCCCTCATCCTTCGCCGTCGCATAACGTTGAACGTAAGTCTGATCGATTCCAAAATTTTGCAGGTTGATCACCAAACCGTATACCAGCACTACCCAGAACGTACGGTCCTGCAGTAAGAACGAAAAGCTGCCCAAAGAAAACTTGTTCTGACCATGCTTATCCACGGCTTCCCTCGCAATCTCGAACACCTGTTTCGGGCCCTCCGGCATACCTGCAAGGATCGCAACAATGGCCACGACAATTCCGACCGTCAGAACGACACTTTGCACCACATCCGTCCAGATGACCGCTTCGATTCCCCCGGCCAGTGTATAGACAATCACCGCAATTCCGAGAACCAGGATCACGATCCGGATATCAACGCCGAGGATCGGTTCCGCAGCCATGCCCGCCAGCAGCAGAATCGCACCGATGCGAACGGTCTGGGTAATCACGTAACAGCCGATGGCGTAATTGCTGGCCCAACTTCCAAACCTCTCTTCCAGGTGCGCGTAGGCTGAGACAGCTTTTCGACGCCGGTAAAAAGGGACAAACCAGGTCACCGCAATCAGCGCAGCAATCGGTAACGAGAGACTGAAGACAAAGGGGCTCCAGTTCGAGTCAAAGGACTTTCCCGGGTTGGCCAGAAAACTGATACTGCTCAGGTAGGTACCAAACAGGGAAAGTCCCACCACCCAACCGGACAGGGCCCCCCCCGCATCCATGAAATGGCGACTGGAGCGGTTTTTTCTGGAAAACCACAAACCAAAAAGGACGATCCCCAACAGGTAGGCATACAGGACGACTTGATCCACCAGCGTCAATTTCATCGGATCCTCACCTCCGGCGTTTCATTTTGATCGATTCCGCTTGGGGGCCTGGGAATTTTCCATGTAATAGAAAAAACCATCCTCCGCGCCTACCAGCAAATCAGGAACCTGGTCCCCGTTCCAGTCAACGGTCGTGGGACTGGTGGTGTGTCCTGCCAGCTTCTTTTCACTGACAGCCCCCATGTTCCTGAATCGCCATTGACTGCTGTCCCGGGAAACATTGCGAAAGAAATCGACGTTTTTACTGTTCACCAGCAGGTCAAGCTTGCCATCCTGGTCCCAGTCCACCAGGCAGAGTTTTCGTCGGCCACTCCCTCCCGCATATTTGGAATTCAGCCTCAGCGGTTTCCCTTCTTCTGTTTCGAAGATTCGCTCGGGACTCCCCAGCAGGAGGCGATCAGCCAACCGCTTTCGGGGAAAAAAAGCGAGGTAGCCCTCGTGATCCAGCATCACCAGGTCATTCAAGCCATCCTGATTGAGATCCACCACCAGCGGAGTCGTTCGCCATTGGGTGGCGAGCTCCTTGCCCCGGGGATTCCACCAATTCCATTCCGGTTTTTGCGGCCTCGCTTCCCACTGGACTTCCAGTGGACGACCGGCCTCGAGCGCGGGCTTACCCTGGGGACCGACGTTGCGGTACCAGACGACCTTGCCCCAGATCGAATTGACGACCAGGTCCGCTTTTCCATCATGGTCCCAGTCGGCCACGCTCAACGTGGTGTAACCCCATTTCGATTCGGCGGGCCCCTGGATGGAGCCATTTTTTCCTGCCATGATCCGGATCACCTTGCCACCGGCCTCCAGGTAGCGGACCCGGTTCCAGATGGGTCGACCACTTCGTGCTTCGAGTCCCAAGTTTTCGATAAAGCCGATGTACCCGGCCGTGTTTCCGCAGATCAAATCGGAATCCCCATCCCCATCCCAGTCAAAACTGACCGGGGTCACCAGGGCGCCAAATTTCAAATCAGCTGCCCGCTGCTGAAAGTAGCGAGGCTTTTCGAAGCGGGGCATCCCCTTTTCGACGCCCCGGTTTTCAATGAATGCCACCCGTCCATCCTCATCACCACAAATCAGGTCACCATCCCCATCCCCATCCCAATCGATGGAAACAGGGGTGATCATCTGCAAATCCATTTTCAGGGGACTGCCACCTGAAACCAGTTTTTTGCCCGCCGCGAATTGCGGTGAATTCCGGCTTCCCCGGTTTTCGTAATAGGTGAATCCATCCACAAATTCACCACAGATCAGGTCCTGGTCGCCATCGCCATCGAAATCGTCCAAACAGGGAGAGGGCATTCCAAACTGATCGATCGGCACCCCCCCCGCTGTCAGCCTTGCCGGGTCTTCATAGTCGGGCTCGGAATTCGTTCCCCGATTTCGAATCAGGTAGACCGGCCCTCGCAGGGGTCCACGGGTCCAGTTTCCCCCGGGATCAAATGAATTGTCCCACCCATAATCTGTCCAGTCCCCCACACCGACCAGCAGGTCCCGCCGACCGTCGGCATCAAAGTCACAGTATTTCCACTGGTTGGCCCGGATTCGCTTGGCGGGATGCACATTGGATCGCGGGTAGATTTTGCGTGATTTTTGGAAACCGTTTTTACGAAACTCAACCCACTCAACGCCTGCGGTGAGGACATGAGCTCCCTGCTCATCACGTGATACCTGGGGAGAACGCAACCCGGGGCCAACCCGGACCGGCGGCTCAAAGATTGGCATTTTCACCTTGGGACCACTGCGGTTTTCAAAAAAATAGGTCCCGTTGTAAGGCACATCCGGGCAGGAAACCAGCAGGTCCAGGTCCCCATCCCCATCCCAGTCCAGCGGAAGCGGCCAGGCCCACAACCCGACTCCCAGGTCGACAATCAGACCGTCGTGTTGATAGCCGATTCGTTCCTGGGACAGGGAATTTCTTTCCAGCCCGCTACAAAGTCCAAAAAGCAGACAGCAGGCCAGTGCGTGTAAAAGGTGTTGATGATTCAAATTCTTGATCCTTCCATTCAATCCGGCTCTTCGGCAACGCGACTCCGTCGCCGAACACAAACGTCGGCTCCCTGAAGCAGGAAAACGGCCCTTCCCGAATACCAGTTTAGCGGTTCCCAACAGCCGTTTCAAAACGAGATCCAAACAGCCCCCAAAGAGACCCCCGCACGCATGCCTTCTCCCTCCAAAACAAAATTTTTGGTCGGGCACTGGTGAGGGGGAATTACCAACCGCGGACCGAACCACCCCTGTTGAGCGGGTGGAATTACCTCCAGAATTGCCACCATTTTCTGCTAGGAGCGACTGGAGAACTGGCCGGGGCGTCCCCGAGTGTTATCATCGGCTTGGTAGCCGAAAGATCAAAGGACTTGGGAACAGGTGCGGGGCGGCCGTGGTCGGTATCGGATTCATATTCAATCCGAAACAGCAAAGCCCCCACCTGGAAAATTTCACCGGGAAACAACTCACTCTGTTTCACCCGCCTGTCGCGAACATAGGTCCCGTTGGTTGAATTCATATCACGCAGC
The DNA here is from genome assembly GCA_036336715.1 of Planctomycetota bacterium. GTDB lineage: Bacteria > Planctomycetota > Planctomycetia > Pirellulales > Pirellulaceae > JABAAE01. The sequence continues at coordinate 29,789 of JAYZFP010000116.1, read as the reverse complement.
AACAAGGCTCCCTGGCTGTTGAGGACCAGCTGGCAATGGGTTCGGCTGATGGACTCATGGTTGATGCAAACACCATGCTGGGGATTGCGACCAATCGTGACAGGAAGCTGTAAGACCCAGCTATCGTGAGCCATATCGCCGAGGGCGGTTTCGAGAATCAATTTGTAGAACATTACTACTCCCGGTTCCGTTGTTTCGCCAGTTGAAATTCGTTTTCCGGTCCCCACCCTCCCCTTTTCATCCTAGGAAGATCTGAAAATAGGACAAATTCCTGGCGCCTCTCCCCGGTAAAAACGCTGGAATCACGATCTTTCCACCTGCTTTTGTTGTTGAACCCGGCAGGCAATAATGCAGCCTTATCGATAGTGACTCCCGGGGGAGACAAATCCCCGGCTGCCCGAAAACGGATGAAACTCCGGTCACCGTCTCGCGGACTCCCGTTTTTTGAAAACCGGTCCGTCCTGTTGGGGAACCTGATTTCTACAGCGTGGACGCCACACTCGGTCGCAGAATTCGAATGTTTGAGGATGAGAGCATGCCCGCCAGGAAAAAGATCCGTTGCCAATGCGGCGTGATTTATAACTTCTCGGCTGAGATGACCGGCCGACGAGCCAAATGCAAATCCTGCCAGCGACAGTTCGTCATTCCCGGATCTGGTTCGCCGCCATCAACTTCACCTGCCCGACCGGCTGCACCTCTCCAGGCAACTGCAACTCCCCAGGCAACAACCGGCGCCAACCTGCCTCCAGCCGGCATTCAACCTGCAGCAACACCCTTGGCAAGCGAACCGTACCAAGGTGCCCCCAACCCGTCCTGCCCGGGATGCGGAAAAGCGATGGGACGGGGAAAAATGGTCTGTATCTGGTGCGGCTACCACCTCGGTTTGGGACGCCAACTGGAAATGGAGAGTCCTTCTCCCGGCAGCTCGTCCGCACCGGATGAAGGTGTAACTTTTGGTGGCCTGGAGATGGGCGATTTGATTCCCAATGGAGTCGCCAAGGCCTTTTCATTTTCTCACTGGCATTGATTGGATTCACGTGCCTTTTCAACGGCCTGATGACCGGTCCCCAATTCCTCGCCTGGTACGCCGGTTGTTTCTTTGTCTATGGTTTCCTGACCCTGGTGATTCGCAAAATGGTGCACGACATGGATTTCATGAATCACGCTGCCCTGGTCGGCCTGCTGGGAATGGGGATCGTTCGCCTGATTTACAGCCTCTTCCAGGCAAAGTACAAATTTGGCTTCCTGATCATTGAGATGCTGGTCACTCTCGCCGTTTTCACCTCCACCAGGACCGGGCATGCTGAAGCGGACAAGGATCCGTTTGCGGTAACCCCCGGCGGCCTGGTCACCTGGAAATTTTGCCTGGCTTGGCTGGGGGCGAGTTTCGGCTTCACTTTACTCTACCTCATTGCACTCTACCTCACTCCGCAATCGCAAAATCTCAGAAATGGGACCGGCACGCTGCCTTCATTCGAAATCACCAACGGAAACATACTTTTCTTTTTGGTTATTGGAATTGTACTCTTTGCGAAAATCTCTGTGAATGTCGCCAACGGAAGGCCCTTTTATGAAGGGCTGTTTGATGGCCGGCGTGGCCAGGGGGGTGGTGGCTGCGGCGGTTGCGGCGGCTGCGGTGGCGGCTGCGATGGAGAATAAGAGAAGTGCTGCATTCTTCCAAAAAGACGAATGACCCGCATGCGAGCTGCCGCTTTCGGCGACAGTGATCCCCCTTCCAAACCCCGTCACGTCAGTTTCGAGTTACCCCAGTTTCGAGTAACAACGGCGTCAGGAAACGACCGAAAAAGCGGGTCACTGGTTCTTCGAGACAATCGCACCTTTATCTGGCATCAAACGTCTGTAAAGCTCGTTATCAATCACGTAAAACCAGTCCGAAAACCGTTTGTTGATCTGGTCCGCTGCGTTGCGGGTCAACTCGATGCGATTCTTCCGCTCCTCGAGCTTGATCTGGTACTGCCGCCTCGCCTCCCGATCGTCATCCTGGTTGGTCGCCTCGCCACAGTTCCCGCCACCAGGAGGAACCGGGGCATCGTTGTTCTTTTCCGGCGTCCCCCCACCCGCCTGGGGCTTGGCTGGCATGGGAAAAAAGTCCGGATCCACATCCGCAGAGACCATCACGTACCTTTGGTCATTGGCTCTTCCGGTCGCCTCCGAGGCGAGCAGGTTTCCGAATAGCATGCGGTAGCGAATCCCAACCGTGGAAGTAAATGCCAACTCGCCCCCGGCCCCCATTTCCCTGGCCGGACTCACCATTTCGTCAAGGAAAAAACCGATTCGCTGCAGGTCACCAAGCACCTGGAAGGTATTGGGAATCCCGTTCCGCTGTTGCAGCGACAATGCCATGGCACGGCTCTTCCGGGCGACATCCTGGATCTCAAAGTTCTCGATGGCCAGCCGCACCCGCTCAAGTTCTGCGACGTCGAGGGAGGGGCTTGCCTTTGCATCCGCCGAATCGACATAGGCCAGCGTGGTCCATTTGCTCTGGTCCAGCAGCAGGTCCGCGCGGTAGGAGGGATTCACTTCGAGCAGGGCTGTCTTGGTCGCCCCGTACTTGTCGAGGCTCAGATTCCGAACCGACCACTGGGTGCCAAAATCCAGTATCCTTGGATTGATCCATTCAAAAAAATCGGTGGTCAAAACGCTGGGGTCATATTCACAGACATAAATGAATCTCTGCTCGGGAACCCTGACAAACCTCTGTCCCGGTCGGTCCTTGACTTCCTTACCGATAATGATCGAAGCGATGTCCTGTTTTTCCCGATTCTTCAGCGTCACACGGGTCCCCACTCCCTTTTGCCCCGCCTTCAATCCTGGCTTGGGTTCCACCACGCCATAGGTCTCTTCGTCCGTGGGATCTTCGGAAGCAATCCCGAGAACCACCAGGCCAGCCAGGCTGGAAGCCGTGAGGACCAGTTTTTCCGCCGAGTCCACCGGGTAGCCGAACTTGGAAGGGATGCTCCAGCCGTTGACGACATGGTTGTCCATCACCAGCTCATCAAAGGAATTGCGATCTGAATCGAATTTGACGATCGCCAGTGAACGGACTTTTTCCGGGTCAAACTTGAACAGCGGCTTGTTCACTTGTTCTTCCATCCCGGAACTGGCCGCCTTCGGATAAAAGGCATAGGCTATCACGGAAAGTACAACGGCCGCTGCAACAAAAACGCCGGTGACGATATTTCTGGAATCGCTCATGTTTCTATTTTCTGATTCTGGCTTTCGACATTCCTTCACGCTCCCGCATCCTTCTCCAGGCGAAAACAAGGAGCCCCAGTAAACTTGGGACCAGGATAGGGACCACAGCTGCGGACCACCTGAAAGAAGACTGAATCCGGCGGATGCTCAGCTCTTTCTCGTTCTCGGCTTCGGCAATCTGTTCTTCCTTTTCCCGGTTCAGGATTTCCTTTTTCACGTCCAGCTCCCGCTTGAAACTGTCGACCTGGATTTTCAGCATTTCCGCGGCATTCGCCGAGCCGGGATCATCTTTCTGTCTCAACTCCTCGATCTTCCGCACCAAACCGTTGTATTTTGACTCGGCCTCCTGCACATCTTCGTTGTACCGTTTATTGGCCTGGCTGGTCGCCTCCATGACGATCTTCTTGAACTCAAAGGTTTGGCGTTCGATCCGCCGCAATGTCTTGTGTTTTTGCTGGCGAACCCGAATGTCTACCAGTTCCGTCTCACCAGCCAGCGAGTCAATCACGTTCATGGCAAAGGCGTCATTCTGAAACCTCAGCTCGGTGTTCTTGTATTCCGGCTGGTAGCATTTGCGGAAACAGTAATCACTGACCACGTCGGTGTCAGCTACGTACACCACGTTGATATCGGATTTGACTCCCGCAGGAGGTTGATAATCCGATCCCCTCATTCCAATCCCCTGCAGGGACTGGTGGCGTGGGGGAAGCTGACCACGAATGTGAACCGCACAGGCTTTCAGTGTCGGATCCGGTTTTCTCGATTCGGAAATCGAAATATTCTGGTCGTAATAGGCAACCACCGGTGTCGTACCGGACTGGGTCCCTACCGCCAGGAGCACGTCATATTCCAGTTTCTTGTGGGTCTCGCTGAAAGAAATATTGGCCGCCGTATGTCCAAACACCTCGTCCAGGCCCCGTGTGATATCGGATTCCCGGTTCAATCCCACCTCCCCGGCCCCGGGTGCCGCCCGGGTGAAGAAAACCGATTCAGGTTCCACGCTGAATTCGTCCAGGCTGGGGTAGGGATTGTAATCCTGCCAAACCACCACGCTGGGGTACTTTCCCCTCTGGTTCATCTGTTTGTCGTTCTTGGTATCAAAGGCTGTAATGATCCCCAGCATGTTCCAGAGATCCCTGATATCACCGCCCCCCGGGTTGTTGATGAAAGCATTCCGGGTACGAGCTTCGTAAATTGAAATGGGATCCTCAAAAATGACCGTAGGCTGTCCCTGCTTGATGGCATCCATCAGGTACAAAAGCTGTTCGGCCGGGAGGGAGGAAGGCTGCATCACGAACAGGACGTCATACCTCAATCGGGGCTGCCCATCTTCCTCAATCCACACGCGAATCGGCTCGGCAGTAGAGACATTTTCAACCTTGTATTGCTGCTCGATGGATTTAACGTATTCAGATTTAGCAATCCGGGCATACCCCTGCTGGGTCGGCACCAGTCCTCCAGCGGGTACAGCAAAAGTGGTCAGCACTCCAACCACTTTACGTTTGGGTCGGGCGACCGTCTGGATGGCACGAATCAGTTCATGCTCGACATTCATGCCCTCATAGAAAAAGGGAATGGCAACACGTTCCAGTCCGCAGGTGACCGTAGCCCCCAGGATCACCTGGTCCCGGCGGTTGGATCCGCGGGAAGTCGACTCCACCTGGAATGCCCGAATACCGAAACTTTTACGGGCCACGGCTGCCTCTTCGCTCACCGGGTCGACTCCCAGGTTCAGATTGAGACGGATTCGCTGGTTGCCGATCGTGGCAAATTCCTTTAACAGGGAGACCACTTCGAACCGCGTACGAGAATACTTTGGGGGAATGTTGTTTCCCACAAAGGCGTCGATCACGATCGGCGAGGTCACCGATTCGTATTCCCCCTCGTTACCGTTGATCCGGTTCAGGATCTCGTTGGTCTGTGGCATCAGCGAGCTCACCTTGCCCTCGGAAGCGTCGTAACGCAACACCCGGTTCAGACCGGAGTTCTGAACGATCATGGTCGTGGTCACCACGATGACCAGAATCATGGGCACCCTGATCACGAAATGCCAGATCATCGAAGATCCATCCTTGCCCCCAATCCAGTGTCGACGCCCGATCAAAACAAGGCTCAGGTAGACGCCAATCACAGCGATCCCGACAAAGTAGAGCATCGGTACGATGGCGACGACACCCCGACCAAATGTCTCGAATCTTGAAAGGTAACCCCAGGCAGAAAGTTCACCGACCAGTTCATTCCCCGAAACAATCACGTCCACGTTGGAGAGAAATGCCAGGGGTGCATTGAGGACCGCTCCGAAAATGAAGCCGACCGTCAGGTTGTTTGTCAGAAAGGAAGCCACCATTCCCAGCGAAATCATGGCCAGGCCGATAAACCAGTAGCCGAGATAGGTACTGGAGAGCAGGCCGGAATCCAACTGACCCTCGGTGATGTAGGCCAAAAATGAGTAATTACAGATCTCGGAAAAGACCAGGGAAACCGTGAAAACAAACATGGCCGCCAGGTACTTCCCCAGCACAACATCGAGGTCGGTGGCAGGCAAAGTCAAAAGGAGCTCGTCTGTCCCCTGTCGCTTTTCCTCAGCCCAGATGGCCATGGTGATCGCGGGAATGAAAATCAGCATGATGTAGGGCAGGTACACATTCAGCTGGTCGAAATTCGCCAGGTTGGATGTAAAAAACTCATGGGGCCAGAAAGCGGCGACAGCGGCCAGCACACAAAAAAGGCAGAGGAAAACGTATCCGGTCGGGTTGCTGAAATAACCGGTAAAGTTCCGCTGCATGACTGCAAACGCAGCATGACGAAATTTCAGTTTTGGCAGAAACAGGATCCCGACCGTCACCAGTGACAATAAAGACAGGAACAGGACGTCGATCGCCAGAACGTTGAAGATTTCAATTAATTCGGAAGCGTTCATTCATTTGCTCGGTGAAATGGTGCCAGGAAAATCACTCCCCGGTTTTCAATAGGTCATGCGGGCGAAGGCGTCGTCCAGTCCTTTTCCTTCCGGATCCAGTCCCTTCACATCTCCGTCGTAAACTTTGCGGCCTTCGTTGATCAGGATGACACGACTGGCCATGGCTTCGACTTCCTGCAGGATGTGAGTCGAGAGGAGGATGGTCTTTTCCCTTCCGAGGTTGCGAATGGTCTGTCGAACCTCACGGATCTGGTTGGGGTCCAACCCACCGGTGGGTTCATCAAGGATCAGGACACTCGGTTCGTGCAGCAAGGCCTGGGCCATGCCCACCCGCTGGCGGAATCCCTTGGAGAGCTTGCTGATCGGTTTCCGAATCACCGTTTTCAAATCGCATTGTTCAATCACGGCGGCAATCCGCTCCCGCTTGTGACGTCCGGTCAGGCCACGGGCGTCTGCGAAAAAATTCAGCGAACTGAAGGGAGTCATTTCAGGATACAGAGGGCCGTTTTCGGGAAGGTAACCAAGGGTTTTGGAACCCTCCAGCCGGTCGATGGCCATATTGTGACCGGCAATCCGCGCCACTCCTTCGCTGGGTGCAAGGTAGCCCGTCAGCATCTTCATGGTCGTGCTTTTTCCGGCCCCGTTCGGGCCAAGAAAAGCTACGATCTCCCCTTGGTAAACCTTGAAGGAGACATCACGGGTCGCCGCAAAAATGCCGTAAAATTTGGAGAGGCGGTCCGCCTCGATCATCGGCTGTCCCGAGCCATTCGGCTTTTCCCCGGGTACCTCCGGGTCTTTTTCGTCTTGCATGAAAGGGGCTGTTGATTATCAGGTGGAAAGGTGAAATCGTACCAGATTTGCTGCCAATTTAAATCGCCTCCAGGAGTGTCTGCCCCTTGTGAAAGCAAACATGTTTGAGCCAAAGGTGATCATCCGAATCCGGATAATCCAATCGTTGATGAACTCCTCTGGATTCACATCTCTCGATTGCAGCCAGTACCATTACGTGGGAAACGGTGAGAAGGTTTTGCAGTTCCCAACCCCTGGAATCCGGAAACTGGTGGGTCAACACGTAGTTTTGCCACGTTTCCACTGTTTGCAGGGCTTCGGAAAGGGTTGCTGCGGTTCGCTGCACTCCTACGTTGCGCCACATCAGGCTCTTGAGGGAACTCTTGATGTCATCCAGGTCCAGCGGAAGACCATCGGGTTCCTGAATCGGCCCGTTGATAATGGGAAACGCTGCCAGCTGATCGACCTCCTCGGCCGCGGCCCGGGAAGCACAATCGCCCGCGCGGGCACCATAGACCAGCCCTTCGAGCAGGCTGTTGGAAGCCAGGCGATTGGCACCGTGCAAGCCGCTGCTGGTCACTTCACCGGCAGCCCAAAGCCTCGGCAAACCGGTGGCCCCCCGGTCATCCACCACCACACCCCCAATCATGTAGTGGGCTCCGGGACGTACCGGAATCCGGTCACGGGCGATATCCAGTCCGAATTTCAGGCAGGTCGAAGCGATGCCCGGAAACCGGTTGCGGATAAAATCAGCATCAAGATGACTCAAATCGAGGTAAACGCACGAGTGACGGGTCTTTTCCATCTGCTTGGCGATTGACTTGGAAACAATATCGCGAGGTGCAAGTTCCTGGCGTTGATCGTATTCCGCCATGAATCGGTGTCCGTTTCTGTCGACCAGGTGGGCTCCTTCGCCCCGAATCGCCTCGGTAATCAGGCTTCGACTGCTGCCAGCAATATAGAGAACCGTGGGATGAAACTGCATGAACTCCATATCACGGACTTTGACTCCGGCGCGAATCGCCATGGCGTGCCCATCACCGGTGGCCACCTTGGGGTTGGTCGAATCACGAAAGCACTGCCCTGCCCCTCCCGTACAAAGAATGGTCTGCTTGGACCAGACCATGGTCTTGCGGCCGGATTTATTGGCTACGATCACCCCCCGACACTCCTTGGGCTCCCCGCTGCACAGCAGGTCGAGGGTGAAATGATTGCTCATCAGCGTGATGTTGGGCTGCCGCTTGATTTTTTCAATCACCGCCCGCATCACCTCTCTCCCGGTAGCGTCCCCAAGAGCGTGAACAATCCTGTTAAAGCTGTGTCCGCCTTCCTTGCCAAGCGTCAGGTCGCCATCACTCAAATCGAATTGGGTTCCCAGTTCGATCAGCTCGGTAATTCGCTGCGGAGCCTGTTCGACGACCATCTCCACAACATCCTGATGGCAGAGATTGACGCCGGCGATCAGTGTATCGTTGACATGCCACTCAAACCGATCGTCCGGATCAAGGACTCCCGCAATTCCCCCCTGTGCATAATTGCTGTTGGATTCTGTCACATCATCCTTGGTCACCAGGATCACCCGTAAACCGGGGTCCACAGCCAGGGCTGCCCTCATCCCGGCCAGCCCACCACCAATGACAAGAACATCGGCAAATCGATGCGGCAGAACCTTGGGATCAAACGGCGTCAGGTAACGTTGCATGTTCAAGAGGTTTCGTTCGGTAACGGTAAGATGCGATCAATCGGTTAAAAACCTGATTTTAGGCGAGCTGAGGTTGGGTGACAGGCACCCGACTCCCGGGAAGCCATTTCATTTTCTGCTGACAGGTCGACAGCCACCCATCAAAGCGGCTCCGGGATCCACTACTTTTCCTGGAGCTTCCTCTGGCTTTTCTGGATCGCACGGAATTTTCTGGCAAAATCCGAAGGAACCTTCCGGGTTCCCGAACTTTGCCGGTAACCGGTTTTGCCGTCATTTTTCAATTCCTGGTTCTGAACCGAACGATCGGGGTCGGTCAGCCCAAGCGACTTCAGTGCATCCTCGAACCGTTTTTCTTCCTTTTTGGAACCGGATCTGGCCTGATCACGCATAGACTCCCATCGACGGGTGAATTCACGCAACTCATCCTCGGTCCAGTCCAGCTCTTTCAACAAATCCCGGTCAGCCCGATTTTCCTGGTCCTTGAGTTTTTCCAGCACCATGTCGGTCGTTTTCCTCGCATAGTCGAGGTTGGCCTTGTCGGCCTGCGCCGACTGGCCCGTTGAACTTACGTCCGGTCGCCGGGGACTGGTTTCCCGGTCACCCGGTCGGGAATTGCGATCTGCCTGATCCACTTGCCCGGTATCTCCTCCCGAATTTTTACCCCGCTGGTTGACCTCACCGGCCTCCCCCTTGCGCTGGGCATCTCCGGGTTGCCGCTTACCATCGGTCTCTGAAGACTTCGAATTCCCGTCGGCACCCTTCTCCCTTGCCGATTGACCCGACGAACTGTCTTTTGATTCACCATCCCCCGTTTTTTCGCCGCCGGGCCTCTGCTTGCCGGAAGAATCTTTGCGAGTCGGATCATTACCCGTTTGATCATTACCGGATGGGGCATCAGGATTTGTTTTGCGGTTTCCCTGCCTCTGCGGAGAATCTTTTCCGCTCCCGTTTTTGGCACGACTGCCTTCGGGCTCCTTCTTGCCTGAACCGGATGACGAATCCTGAGAGCCGGATTTCCCGTTCCCGGAATCACTTTTTCGCGACGAATCCTCTACAGAATCCCCTCCCCCGTTGCTTTGGGGATTCCTCGCCCGTTCACCATTTCCTTTGCCATCTTTTTTCCTGGCATTTTTTGTCTTGGTTTCTTTGGGTCCGGTAGCCCCATTTTCTTCGGGGCCCTTGCCTCCCTGGCTTCCCTTTTCCTTTTCAGCATTCCCCGTTTCGCCTTTGCTTGCCGACGCTGACCGATCCCTGCCATTCGGCTGATCCTTTCTCGCGGTGGAGTCACCTGCCTGGCGGTCGGTTCCTAACTTTCCTTTTTCATCCCGACCTTGGGACTGACCGTCCCCCGAAGACGGCTGTTTATCCGGTGCGTGGTCACCCTCAGTCGGCTCTCCCGGTCGACCTTTTGACGAATCCGGATCCCGATCGGCCGACGATTCCCCTAGAAACTTTTCCTGTCCGCCCTTTCCATCCTTCGGAGGCCCCGGATCACCAGCTTCAGGTTTTGCAGGCGGCTCCTCGGGCAGATTCCCCCGATCGTCCCCGCCGGGCCCCGATGGCTGGCGATCCTTTTTCTTTTCGAAATAATCTTTCAAGCGTTCGAAAACTTCCTTCGAATTCTCGGGCTTTCGCCCGGAAGAATCGCCAGGAGTTCCCCGACCGGATTCGGAACCGTTGGAAGAACCGTTATCCGGTTGCCTTTCGCCACCCTCCTGGCCACCAGGTCCAGCCTTGCGGTTTCCATCCGTTCCCGTCCCCGAACTTTCTGACGGGGCCCCCCGGGACTGCTTTGAATCGCCGGAAGGTAAAGTCTGCCCCTTACCCGATGGATCGCCGTCGCGACCGTCGAAGGCGTTGCCCCCGGACCCATTCCCGGAACTTTCCGAATCACCCCCGCTACCTTGCTTGCCTTTTTGTTTTTGATTCTGGCTTCCCTTGGGACTGCCTCCCTCGCTGGAGGTACCAGAACCACTTGATTCGGAAGAAGACCCGGATTTGCCAGCGTCTTCTTTTTTCCGATTTTCCGGGTCCGTTTTTCGTTTTTGTTTCTTGGGATCGACCCCCTCGGAACGGCTCTTTTCACTGGTTCCGCCACGGTTCCCGGGTTCCTTTCTGGGACCCTCGGCTTCCTGGTCTGAAGGAGTGCCGGATCCTTTCTGACTCCCCTTCTGTTTCCCCGAATTTCCCCCGGGCTCTCCGGAAGAATTCGCCCCCTCCTGCTTTTGCTGCCCAGGGTTTTTCTGCCCCGGGTTTTGCTTCTGACTTCCGTCCTGGTTTTGCGAAGGTTGCTCTCCCGTTTCCCCGCTATGCTTTTCTTCTTTTCCCTTTTGTTGCTGACCTCGATTCTGTTCAGAATTTTCCTGGTTCGCAGGGTCCCTTTCCATTTCCCGGTCCGGCGGATTACCGCTTTCGGGCCGGTTTTCCCTTTCAGGATTCGGATTTGCCGGATCACCCTTTTCCTCTCCAGCGTTTTCCTGGTTTCCGGCGTTTTCCTGTTTTCCAGCGTCGAGGGGAGGCGTAATCAGAAATTTGTAATTTTCCGTCCGCTTGCGATTGGGATCGGGGACCTGGCTGCGACCTGCTGCCCGATTGTCCTCGGCCCGCACAAACCAGATCACCTCGTCTCCCTCTTTCAATCCATATCGATCGGGCCGAAATTCAAAGCTCCCCGTTTGCCTTCCCCGGGCACCCAAAGCGTCATCGCTCTGAAAAAGGGATTCCTCAAACAAACGGTTTCCCCGGTTCTCTACTACCAGGCGGATGGACGTCAAACCATAATCCGGATCGACGGCAGAGACCGATATTTTTTCCAACTGATTGCTGGGAATCTGGACAATTTTTTCTTCGGGCAAAAGGACTTCCACTTCGGGTGAAAGGTCAGGGATTACCTCCAGGTCTGAAAGCGTCAGGTTTTGGCTCCTGTCCCCATCGACAGATGTGAAAACAGCCTGGTAGTGGGTAAATCGTGGACCAGTCCGCCGCTCATTGAGTTCAAGCAGGAATTCGCCCGAGGCGGTATTGTCATCACCCAACTCAAGTCGCACGGACTTTGACTTTTCGGGCCGGGTTTCGGAATCACCGTTCTCTGTATCCCGGGCAGGATCATCGTTTCCTCCCGGAACGGTCCGGAACAGTTCCAGGTAGGCAGTTTCCATGGCCAGGTTTGCCCGTACCGTTACCCGAACAAGGGTTCCCTCGACGTTGGAAATACCCGAAGGGTTTTCGACCCGTTGACCAGGAATCCCGGTATAGTCGGGCGGTTGGTATTCAACTGATTCCACGAAAACAGTCGGACAGGTACGGAGATCGATTCGATGGGTCAACGTGTAGGCATCGCCTGCCTCAATCCGATAGGAAAAGGACTCTTGCAGCCCTTTTTCTCCTCCAATGTTGGCACGATGGAGACCGGATTCTTCGTCAAAAATCAACCGAATGCCAAAATCTTTTCGACGACCATCGTCCGAAGTAATCATGACCCAACCCGATTCCGAATCGGCCAATCCCCTGATCCGGGCTGAGATCTCCACCTGCTCCCCGAAATATTTCTGCGCGTTGCCGGGGGAGAGTTCGGAAATACTGACCCTTGAGGGAGCCATCCATTCAGACGAGGGCACAAGCACACGCCCGATCGTCTGAAAAGGATCTTTGGGGGAAAGAACCTTGTAAAGACCGAACACAGCCACCACCGCGGCAAGAGCATAGCCGGCAAAAATCATCCGGCTTCGGTCGACGGTCACGTCCTGGGGAATGCTGGCCACATCGGTGGCCGCTCTTTGAGACATCTTCTGGTAAATTGCCAGCGCTGATTTTCGCGAATTGCCTGCGCGGGTGGTCAGGTAATTGATCACACTGTTTTTCAATTCAGGCCGCCCCTCCTCCAGCTTTCTGGCAGCATAAAGAGGGTTGATCCGATGCCTCAGAAAAGGAATCGCCTTGAAGATGGCCAGCAGCAAACTACCCGATGCCATCAGGAGCAGTGCTGACCACCGCATCCAGACATGCAGTTCCAGTATCCATGCATCCACCAGGCAAAGAACAAAAAGTGTGCCCAGGACAAACAGGGTCAGGAAAAGAAAGAACGAAAGCAACTCGACCCACTTCACCTGCTGCGAGGTCTCAGCGATACGATCCTCGAGGTACTTTTCATACTTGCTGGAGGAAGCGTTTGTATCTGTCGTGCTTGCCATCGTGAATAGTAGTTTCCGCTCTTCCTGGTCCGGCGATCTGCTCCCGGTTTGGCATCAAAAACCGGATGGCCTCACAGGCTATTTACCGCAAGTGCCAGGCGTACGCTACAACCGTTTATCTTCCAATGAATGCCGGGTGTTCTGACGCTTACCGATCCCGATGGGTGAAAACCACCAGCCTTGGAATCGGGCAAACGCAATCGTCCTGCGATTTCTGCCGCTTTTTTCCCGTCAGCCCCACACAACACTGGTCCAGAATACCATCGGTTCCGGAACTCCCTCACCAAATGGAATCCCGAAGCTGCCAAGGGCTTCAACGGAAAAAACGCCATTCCGTTACACAACGGCTGAAAACACTGACAATCCGTTAAATTATAGGCGTTTTCGGGCTTGCGACCGCCTTCAATCCGCCCAATTCGGAAAAATCATTGAAATGCGTCGTACGGGATCAAGAATGTGCCGGTTTTGGCGTTTCCAACTCGGAAGAATCGCCGACGCCGGTGCGGGCAAAGAGGCCGTCAACGAGTTCCGTCGTATAAGACACTTCCGAGGAAGCTTCCCGAACGGACTTGAGAAAATAATCCACCTGCTCCTCGTTGACCGTCAAGGGTGGCTGAATACGGAGCACCAATGGATTCGACCGGGCAGTCTGGGTGTATATCCGGTGATGATTCATGAGTGAGTTCATCACGTACATACTGGAAATGTTACGCAGCACGTCATCCAGTTTGGACCCCAGGACAGTCGACAGCATCGACTCATCGATATCCTTCCAATGGGAGACGATGGATTCATTGATCGGATTAAGCTCCAGCCCCAACAAAAGGCCCTCGCCCCGCACCTCTTTGAGAATGGGCACCTGGTCACACAGTTCAGCCAGCCCCGCCTTCAGACGTTGTCCCATTTCAAGGGCGTTATCAAGCAATTTTTCATTTTGAATCGCTTCGAGGGATGCCATGCCGGCCGAACAGGCAAGGCTGCCGCCACCAAACGTCGAAGTGTGCAGGGCGAAGGTTTCCAGCGTCCCGTAGGCTTTTTTCCAAAGTTCACTCTTGATGAGCATCGCCCCAATCGGCACCATGCCACCCCCCAGCGATTTGGCAACGGTCAGGATATCCGGCCGGATTCCATAAAACTCACTGGCAAACATGCTGCCGGTACGACCGATCCCGGTCTGAACCTCATCCACGATCAGGAGCGTCTCCGTTTCCCGGCAAAGCTCCTGCACCTTTTCGAAATAACCGGCGGGCGGAACGATCATGCCCCCCTCTGCCTGGATCGGCTCCACGATAAAGGCGGCGAATTTCCTGGTCCGGATCAGGCGTCGCAGCGAGTCGACATCTCCAAAATCGACTTCTTCACAACCGGGTACCAGCGGCTCAAAAGGACGCTGGTAGTTTCGGTTACCCGTCACCGACAGGGACCCCAGGCTTTTGCCATGATAGGATTTGCGGCAGTAGAGGAATCCGCTCCGCTCTCCCGCCAGGCGGGCTGTTTTCAAGGCCGCTTCTACCGACTCGGTACCACTGTTGGTGTAGAAAACGGTGTCGAGTTCCGGAGGGGCAAGTGTCACCAGTTTTTCGGCAAGGGTCGCGGCCAGCGGGTTGATGGCCGCCTGCACAAAACCGGGTGCGTTTTCCCGCATCACCGTTTCCAGGGCGCGGTGAACAGCAGGATGATTGTGTCCCAGGTTCAATGAGCCAAAACCAGCAACGAAATCAAGGTACCGGTTACCCTGGTCATCCCAGACATGGCACCCCTCACCGCGGACAAAGTTCTTGACAACCGATTCGCCAAGATTGGCAACTACCGAATTCATGTGACGTCGAAAAAGCGCCCGCGCACGAACGGCCAGGCGATCGATCAAACGGTTTCCGGAATTCGTTTCCTGCGGACGCTTGCCATTGGCGTGAGCTGCCGACTGACCATTGTTATTCTGTAACAGCTCACCCTTTGCATGACCATTTCCGTTCCTGCTGGCAGCCCCCCCACTCCCATTGGAGAGAACCTGGGAAACCGATCCGTTCCCGTTTTCAGAATGCGATCCCGTTTTTGACAGGGGCGGGTCAACAAAAAAGTGGGAAGCCGGGCGGAAGGTCTTGCGAAAATTGGTAATCACCGACTCGTCGATCGCCGCACCAAAGGAACACAACTTGGTAAAGTTGAAACCGTTCTCACTGGCCAATTCACCAATCTTGAGAATTTTTTCAGGCGACAGATCCTGCCCCAGTGAATAGGATTCACAGCGTTCTTCCAACGCCAGCACAATGGTCTCACCCAGGCAGCTTGGGATCATGCCTCGCTGGAAGAAAAAGTAGGAAGAATCAATCCGGTTCCCCTCTGGTATCCGGGAGAGGCCTCCGGTCAGTATCAAGACGTCGTCCCGCTCGGATTTCGAGCCGATCACGTCAGTGGGCACAGCGACATCCACAACAATCGTAGCCGGACTCAGCCATTTCTGATCGATACAGTCTCCCGACGAGGTAGCCGTGAAAACGACGCGACTGCGGGCCAGCGCATCCTGGACGTCGCAGGTGAATTCAGCGTCGACCTCGGCCGCGATTTTTCGGCTGCGAGCTGAATTGCTCCGGCCCACCAGCAGGATCGACTTGCATTTTGGTTTGAGGATCTTGGCAGCCGCCGTTGCAATGCTGCCGGGGACACCGACAACCGAAACCGTTTCATTCGACAGGTCCACTCCCGTCTCACGGCATGCGTGTTCGAGCCCCTGGAGAGCCGCGAAAACGGTCAGGCAATTCCCCGTGGTTACCGAAATCGGACTGTAGTCGGCCAGGTGCGTTCCACGGCCTCCCACGATCCCCGTCATCGAGCCAAGTCCCATGACCTTGGCACCCCAGGCAGTCGCATCGTCAACCGCCGCCTCCATCATCCCCAGGGCACGACTGGAATCGAGCAGGATCTCGTGAGGCAGCATCGGGATTTCATAGATTCTTCCCTCTGCCTGAAACCCCTTCAGTGATCCGATGTGAGGCAGGTAATCTACTACCCAGGGTTGATCGGTCGGTAGATTCCGGTTGAATTCGGCGACTCCCTGAACGCCGACGTGCAAGCTCTCCAGAAAATTGAACAGGTCCTTTCCCCATGTTTCCGTAAATCGCCCGGTCTTGTTAAGTCCGACCAATTCCCGGGTATCGTCGGTCAAAGGATGTACTAGGAAAGCAAATTTCATAAGCTGGATGGTTCACTTCATGAACAGACACAGGCCAACCCGCCTGTTTTGGACGGAAAAGGGAATGATTCCGACACTAGATCTTACCCTAGATTACCTGGAATCAAACGGCCCTCCGGTGATTGTTGGGAAATAAAGAATGGTCAACGGCCCTGGTTTCGATTAGTCAAACCTTGCATTTCCGGCGTCCTTTAGGGGTTGAAACGAGTTGCAACGGCAGCAGTGTCGGCGGGACCGCCTGGAGCAGCAGTCGACCGACGTCCTACTTATCCCGCTGAAAAATGAGCCATGAAACAAAAAACGGGATATTTCCCCATGAAAATGGTCGATTTCGAACGCTACATGCTGGTGGACGACCATGCCGACTACCCGATGGTCATACCTGTCAGGATGTCCTTCCACGGAGTCGCCAATCGGGAACGCCTTGAGAAAGCTTTTGAAAAAACGGTAAAGGACCATCCGCTCCTGCGGGCCACACTGGAAGACGTTGAGGGAAAGCCTGTCTGGTCAGCCTGCCCGGACATCCACTTTCACTGGTCCGAAAAAGTCCCCAGGATGATTCGGCTGGATCTTTTCCAGTCGACGGGAATCCGTGTCTATGCCCACCAACGGGAGGAGGAGCTTGAAATCACACTCTTTATCCACCACTCGGTTTCAGACGGCGCCGGAATTTGCCAACTGGTTGACGATTGGCTGGAGGCGTATCAAGGTGGCGAAACCGGGGATGATCCAGGATTCGGAACCGAGATCGCCTCAACGGGACCACTTGCAGAGACGACGGACGAGACAGGCCTCAGCCGACGCGGCCGATTCGGAATGAGTTTCCTTCGCTACCTTCTTCGCCCCTTTCAGGAATTCTGCGGTTTCCTGGGCGTGATGGAATTCTTTTCGCACCACCCCGTGGCGCTCGGTCCCCAAAAGGTCGAGCCGCTTGAGCCCGGCGCGGAATTAACCCACCAGCATACAAGTCTTCGCTTTAGCGCACAGGAAACCCGGTCTCTGGTCGAACATTCGAGACGGACCGGTTACAAGCTTAACGACATGTTACTGGCGGCCATGTACTGGACCTGCCAGCAATGGCTGGAGAAGCATCACCCCGAAGAGTCCCACCGACATCAAAGGATCATGATTCCGATCGACATGCGCAACAAAAAAAATCCGGAAACATTTGTCGCCAATTCGGTTTCCATGATCTTTCTCGATCGCAGACCGGCACGCTATCGCTCGATCAGCCAACTTTGTTGGTACATCTGGCTGGAAATGACCGCCATCAAGATCATGAAACTCGGTCTGACCTTTGCACATCTGATCCGGTTTTACCTCTGGCGCAACAGGCTTCCCAAGTTGCTACGGCGTGATCGCTCGATTGCCACCACGACGCTTTCCAACATGGGCAGGATCTTCAAAAGGTCACAACTGAAAGCGGAAAGCGGTGAGCTGCAGGCCGGCGAACTGACACTGAAACGGTTCCTGCTTTTCCCACCCGTTCGCAGGTACACCTGGATGACGACCCTGGTTTCGACCTACGCCAACCGTCTCGATGTGGCGGCCAGCTGGTGCCCGGAAGGCCTGCAGGCCGAGGATGTGGATGAAATCTTAACAGAATTTAAACACAATCTATTGACCGGTTTTCCGAATCACATGCCAGAGACTGAAACAGAACAAGAAACGGGCTGATTCGACGCAAGCAATCTTGGCCCCCAACGAATCCGGAAAGGATTTCATGAACAGACGACCCGTACTCCCTGAAACCTGGAATTGTCCGCAGATCTTTCGCGACCGGCTCGGATCAGATGCCGGACACCAAAGAACGATGGTTCACGACGGGCATCTCCTTCTGATCCTGCATGCCCCACCACGTTCGGGAGAAATCCAGCGACAAGGGCGGCTCTTTTGGCGTCAGCCCAACGGTGACTGGATGTCAACGGAAAAAGGTGGGCTGTCGGCCCTGAAACTCCACTTGCAGGAGTTCCAGGAAATCCTGCTGGAACTCGAAAAACGGGAGGAGATCGCGGAGGGTTCCGCCGACTATTTCCCCCTCCTGGAAGACCTGGCACCTTTACAGAGAACGCTCACCCACCTGCACAACTCACTGCAGGAGGCACGCAAAGCGATTTCAAGTGACAAGGACCTGATCAACCTGCGTGACCAGTCCTACCAGCTCGTGCGATCCGTGGAACTCTGCCAGACCTCTGCCAAAAACGGCTTGGAATACACGATGGCAAAAAAGACCGAAGAACAGGCTGCTGCAGCCCACCAGATGGCCCTCGCGGCCCATCGACTGAACCTGCTGGCCGGTTTTTTCTTTCCCCTGGTCACCATCGCTACAATTTTCAGCATGCCACTGATCCCCATCCCCGCCGAGCATTCCCATACCCTGTTTTACCTGATCATGGGCATCGGTCTGGTAAGCGGAATCCTCCTCACTGCCTTTGTCTCCACAAGGAAACCCAAGAGGGATTAGGAGGCCCCGGCGATCGCCCCGCAATGCATCTATCCAACAGGAACGGTCGATCCTCAGGAACGGAGGTCCCGGATCGCCACCTCAAAGCCCTCGATCCGATTTTTATCCAGCTGGACCCGATCTGCTGAAGCTCCGATTCGAATGCCAATCCGATTGGCTGGCGGGCGGGATTCCCGGATCAGGTTGTCAACCAGTTGGATGTCCTTCGTTTTCCCCCGGAGATCGACCCCGATTCCGGACTCGCCTCCGTTATCGAGAATGCGATTTTTCTCCAGCCGGTTTCGATGGGGCCAGAAATCCCTGCCGCGGGGATCATCCCGAAACAGGATCCCGACCTTACCACTGCCGATCACCTGGTTGTTTTTCATCAGGTTGTCCGTGTCATTGTGCCCGATCGATATACCATAATCCCGGTTATCGCGGATCCGGTTACCATCGGCCACGCCAAACTTGACACCCCAACACCAGAAAATACCGATACTGTTTCGTTCCAGCCGATTGCTTTGCATGACCGGTCTCTGCGATCCCGATCCCGGGTGCAGCCCGAGGTTCGTGTTGTCATGACTGAAACAGTTTTCCACCAGCACGTCGTGACAGATCTGCCAACTGATCCCGTCGCCGTTAAAATTCCGGGCTTCCACCTCGCGAATGGCAATGCCTCCGCAGTCCTGGAAAAAGAGACAGCCGGCATGGTTGCCATCCAGTAACTGGTTGTTCCGACCGTTGCCATCGAGAGTCAAATTCTCGACCGTCGCCCGCTCAATCCCTTCCCCGCTGACCAGTGGAAAGAGCGAACTGGCAGTCGGCTCTCCTGAAATCCAGAAGTTTTTCCTCAATGGCCGGTCCAGTTTGAAACGGTTTCCCTGACGGGCGATGAATGTCCGCTTGAGAATGGTCATTTCACCGTTATGCGGATTCCTGGCCTTCAAGCAAACGGCATCTCCAAGGCGGAATCCCCCCGCTTTCTCCAGGGTAATTTCCTGGTCGTACCAATCCGAATCCCGGGACAACCGAATGGTTTCCGAGGGGAGCTTGGTAATCACCGAGTCCGCACCACTGCCACGCAGGCGGACTCCAGACCGAAGGTGAATTGCATTCCGCAGGACATAGTGGCCCGGCAGCACCTGCACAGTCCCTCCGCCCCACCGGGCCACGTATTCCACTGCCGCCTGGAGCACCTTGTCGTCCTGCCCCACGAGGTCACCGTCTTTTGGCCCTACAGTGATCGTCAGGCGTTTGTTCCAGTCAGGTTCCTGCACCCGGTCACCTGAAGTGGCCCTCGGATTGCGGACGGTGGGACGATCGTCCGCCGACAAACCGGCGGTTGCAAGGAGTCCCAGAGACATCCGGGTAAAATGACGACGATCCCATAACTGTTTCAAGTAACGCACTGAGTTCTCCAGATAAAAAAATGACGAGCCTTGCCGACGATTCCAACCGAGTCCGACGTCCGGACCCCGACTGCCAACCGCACCAATCCCCATTCCTGAAAATTCCGCGTCCCGACCTCATTCCTTTTTTTGCGGAACCTTCTTTTCCAGAAGCAATCTTTCCACCTCACGACGGATTACTTCTGTTTGCCCCGGATCTTCAGCAATACTTCCCAGCCAATCCTGCGTTTCCGAGTTCCCTCCCCGGAAATGCCAGACGACACGGAGCAGGTACTTTCGAAGGCCATCCAGATCAAACCCGATACCCACGTCAGCATAATCAAGGATCCTCAACATCTTTTCCTGATCCTCAAACAGGTTCATCAGGGCCTGAACCATCGCCACCTGGTCCTTTGCGGAAAGGTGGTTCACCGTCTTCGAAATGACCCGCCAGCCAATCAGCCCGGAAGGATCCTTTTCCTGGACTGCTCCCAGGATTCGTTTCACGCCATCAGGACTGGCATGTCCGTTTTCAATCAGCAGGCATTCCAAAACGAGGCTGGTTACCGAGTCCGGGTTTTTACCGATAAATTTCCTGACCACCCCGGCGTGCTGCTCCCCAAGCAGGCAATCTGGAAATGAGTGAGAATTGAAATCGCCCTCACCCCAATAGGGGACAGCGCCAACATGCCCTGTTTGCTCCGAACTTGACTGAACCAAATCGCTGATGATTTGCACAGCAACCGACACCGTCAGAGGATCTTCGGCGTCTACCAGCTTGAGGGAATCCTCCAGCAGGGATTCAAAGTTCCGGGAAAGCACGGCCTGGTAAAAACTTATCCTTTCCTCGTCCGGCATTCAACCGCAGGCTTCTTTCAATTCGCTGCCCAGCGTCCAAGTCGACGAAATCACGGGAATGGATGAAACTTCGCGGCATGATGTTGGTGACCTCGGCACCCGGCTGCAAGGCGGGGGCTTCCCGATAAGGCCCTTTATTCCCATTCGGCGGCACCGGTCCCCGAAAGGAATCATCAGTTGCCCGCATCCCCCTCAACCAGCACCCCATCACCCAGCCCCATGAGACATTGCAGTTCCGCCAGGGCTCGCCAACTCTCCAGATACAGTTCCGGGTCGGCAAGGTCGGCGGGGCAAAGAACAGGTCGGTAATGGCGAACCACCCAGTCTTTCAATTCAGATTCCAATTCAGGGTCAAAGCGAACCCGAACATCCAGCGAATCCAATTGTTGAGCGGTCATGGGAACCCTCAACCGCAGGCAGGCAGGCCCCC
Source organism: Planctomycetota bacterium (assembly GCA_036336715.1). Classification (GTDB taxonomy): domain Bacteria; phylum Planctomycetota; class Planctomycetia; order Pirellulales; family Pirellulaceae; genus JABAAE01. The sequence continues at coordinate 8,660 of JAYZFP010000116.1, read as the reverse complement.
CACCATTTTGCATGCTCTGCCTCACATCCGGGAAAAGGGCGTCTTTGACCGGGTTATCCCCTGAAAGGATCCGATCGATCGCTTTGCGGGCCGCTGAGTGCTGCTCACATTCGCTGGGCGCGACCAGGAACATTTCCCCGGATCTCCGGGTCACCAGCTGACTGTTGAACAGGTAAGTCCTTACCGCGTCATCCAGGCTGAGTTCTTCGCGACCAATCTCCAGCACAAACAACTCCGAACCGTTGCATTTCTGTGAAAATCTTTCCCGCAGGATTTCCAACTGTTTCCCCTGGTCGCAAAAAGCATCCTGGTGGCAAAGCAGAACATTTTCATTGGCGACGGCTACCACATCGTTATGAAAGGCACCAGCATCAATGGCTACCGGGTTCTGCCGCCAGTGTAAAACCGAATCCCCGCGCAGCAGATGCCGACGGGCAATCGCCTGAGAAGCCCGCAGGGTCTGCCGGGCCGGAAACCGGCTGGGACCATCACCCGGTGAAACCGCGTCGTCCTTTCCATGAACAAAGATCTCAATACCGGGTTCCGCATGAGAAGCAGAAACCCGCATCTGGTTGGCGGCACCTTCGTCCGAAAAGGAAGCCGCCTGCGGTAGAGGGGGATGCACTTCAAACTCACTCCCCGAAAAAATGGAAGACAGGACCCTCGTGGTGGGAATCGCCTCCAGTGAACGGTGCATGGACGAACTCAGGTTGGCCGGCGTGCAATGGAGTCTTTGATCGGCAGTATCCACTGCCGGGGAAATGGTCGCCGCATTGGCGGTCCACATGCTGGCAGCGCTGGATGCAGCTGCCAAAAGCCGTGGATCGATTTCTGCTGCCTTGCGGATCACTTCCGGGGCTGAACCAACAAATCCGCAGCTTCGTAAAAATATAAGGTCCGGGCGCAACTGCGGCGGAAGAATGGCCTGTGGAATACCCTGATCGGCCAGCCTCCGCATTTTTTCCAGCCCCTGCAATGCCGCCTGCCGGGGGCTGGAATCAAGATTCCGGTTCCGGTCCGAGGCAAGATTGCCAAAGGCCAAACCGGCATAATTGTGCGTGGGCCCCACCAAACCGTCAAAGTTGACTTCGCAAATCGTCTCGTTGCTGGGAACCGGCCCCAGCTGCTGTTGATCGTTGGTTGGATTGTGAGGATTCATGCGACGGAACTGCCATCAACGGGACAGGGGATACGAGGATATCAAATTGTCAATTTATGCGGTCATGATTTGCCGCCAAGGTGGGCTGACGCAACCAGCGAATTACCAAACAGCCAATTACCAAACAGATCGGCAACCCATTCACGCACAATCCTTCAAAGATGGCCCTTCGCAGAGAAAGGTCCCGCCAAAACCACGACAGGAATCCCGACAAAGACACTTTCCGGAAAACGCCCGCCCACCGGTTGCAACCCGAGTCGGCAATCATGAATCCCGGTGCATTCGAATCGGAGACCATCCGTTGCATTGTCGCCTCTCTCCGTTTTCGGATAAAGTGATTAACGGGGTAAAGCCCAACTTCTGAATTCGCTCACCCAATTTTTCGGAAAAAAGATTGCCAGCTGAAAACAAAGACAAACCAACCGAATCTTCCTCCAATCGACGCCCGAGGTGGGTGACTGTTGGGGGTGTGCTCGTCCTGTTGGCCGTCGTGGCCTGGGCAGTCATCCTCGGTCCCTCGACGATCAACAGTCGCTGCCTGTCGCTGGCAAGGTCCCGAATGGAACAGTTCGAATACACCCGCGCCCTCAAAAGCCTTGAATTCGCCGAGAGCCTTGGATTGGACGACCAAGAGACCCATTTCCTGAAAGCCCGGATCTATCGCAAAACGGGTCGATTCAACCTGTTCGAAGAGTCACTGGGCAAAGCAGGTTCAAAAGGGCTTCCCAAAACCAGGATTGAAAACGAAAAGCTGCTTCTGCGGGGCCAGTCAGGCAATTTGCGGGAGTTGTTGGATGAACTGGAAAACCTGGCGGGAGGAGTCGACCAGTTTGATCCTCGCGAGGTATACGAGGCGATTGTCAACGGCTTTCTGCTTTATGGCCGATTCATGGATGCAAATCTCTATGTTCAAAACTGGGAAAAGGACTTTCCCACTGATCCCCGGCAAAGGTTCTACCGGGCGATCCTGCTGATCCGTTTTGGACCGATCCAGAAAATCCAGGGAGCCCAGGAAAAAGCGGCCGGCATACTCGACAAATTGACCAGCGAGTACCCGAACTATTTCCAGGCGGCGATGACCTACGGAGACCTGCTGTTCAACCTGAACAGGATTGAAGACGCGGTCCCCCAGTTTGAAAGGTGTCGCCAGCACCCGGATGCGGGAATCCAACCAACCCTGTCCCTTGCCCGCTGCTACGCCAACCTTGGTCAACAGCAAAAAGCCAAAGCGTTGTTTCGCGAAGTACTGGAACGGGAACCGGCAAACGACTTTGCGAGGGCGGAACTTGGGAAACTCCAGTACAACGACGAAGAATTCGAAGAAGCCCGCGTAAACCTCGAAGCCGCCTACCCGAATCGCAAATGGGATTTCGACCTGGTCAACAGCCTCGCCCGCACACTCCGGGCCCCGGAAGACCAGCAGCGGAGAAAAGAACTGCTGGAACGTGCCAACCTGATTCGAGAGAAACTGGCCATCGCGCAGGACCTGATGGCAGCCATCGAAGTCAGGGACGACGAAGAGAAACGGTTTCAGCTGGGGATGATTCTCCTGGAATACAGTGATCCCGAGACGGGCGTTATCTACCTCTCGTCCATCCTGGAAAAAAACCCTGCCCATCCGGGTGCGAGGGCAGCATTGCGGAAATACTACCAGAGTAAATCCCTGGCAACCCCGAACCAAAACCTTCCCGACAGACCTTCCGCCAACAGCCCGAACCTGTAAGCAAAAGCCAGATTCCCCGATTTCCAGCTGAATCATGAAACCGATCTCCCCCAGCCTGTTTTGCAAACTGCTGCTGATCCTGGCAACAGTCATCCCGGGTTGCCGGAAGGATCCGCAGGCACCGGGTCAGTCGGGTAAAAGCAAAAACCAGTCTGCTTCGCCTGCCGAAAACCCACCTTTCCAGTTCACGGATCGGACCGCCAAAAGTGGAATCAGCGGGACTTGCCGGACCGGAGGTGAGAGCGAATTGAGGACGATGCTTGAAACCCTGGGCGGCGGCGTAGGCATCACCGATTTCGACCTCGACGGACAATTGGACTGTTTTTTCAACGGCGGAGGCCTGATCTCCAGGGAAAAAAACATTTCCGGCCAGCCTTCCTACCTCTATCGAAACCTGGGCAATTTCCGATTCGAGGACTCGGCATCGGTCGGCAATCTCGACACCCGTTCCCTTTACAATCACGGGTGTCAGCTGGGCGACCTGGACAACGACGGTTTTGGAGACCTGGTGGTCACCGGTTACCAGGGCATCCTGGTCTTTCGAAACATGGGCGATGGCTCCTTTGAAGCAATCGAATGCGGTATTCAGACAGACAAATGGGCGACCTCGGCGGCCCTAGCGGATTTTGATGGCGATGGCAATCTTGACCTTTTTGTCGCCAACTATCTCGACTGGTCCTTTGAAAATCACAAGCAATGTGGCGGAAAGAACAAAAAAGATGTCTGCTCGCCCCGCGCATTTAATGGTCTTGTGGATGACCTGTTTACCAGCCAGGCAGACTGGACGTTCGTGCGGGATGGGAACCGGAAGGGCATCCGTTCCAAGGGGAAGTCACTGGGTGTGGTTGCCGGCGATATCGACGTTGACGGGGATGTCGACATCTACGTCGCCTGCGACGTCACCAATAACCTTCTGTACCTGAATCAGGGCGACGGAACGTTTTTGGAACAGGGAGCGATCACCGGTGTGGACGTGGGTGACGGCTCCATGCCCAACGGAAGCATGGGTACCGACCTCGGCGATTTCAACCGGGACGGTTTGCCGGACCTGGGAGTCGCCAATTTCGCTTCCGAGGATTTCGCCCTCTACAAACAGACACGCGTTCAGGATGGCGACGCAGGAAGTTTTTTCTTCAATTTTGCTTCCAAAAAGACCCGGCTGACCGCTACCGATCAGATGTACGTCGGCTGGGGAACGCTGTTTTCCGATTTCGACCTCGATGGAGATGAGGACCTGCTGGTCAATAATGGGCACATCAGTTATTTCCCCGATACCGGGGAAATGGCCCAGCAGCCACTGATTTTCGAAAACCGGGGAGAGACTTACGCCTTTCGGAATGTGGTCAAAAGCGACTATTTCACTTCCGGGCATCATGGCCGGGGCGTGGCAGCAGCCGATTTCGACCGGGACGGTGATCTCGATCTTGCTTTCTCAAACTGCAACGAAAATTTTGCCATCCTGGAGAATGGCTCAGCCCCCAAACAACCGGTCATGCAATGCCTCCTGATTCGAACCAACGCCAACCGGGATGGAATCGGATGGAATTTCCGGTTCGAGGACCGGATTCCGGTTCTGCTTCGCAAAGGGGGCGGGAGCTTTCTTTCTTCTCTTTGCCCTGAAATAAGCCTTCCGTTGCATGGGCAAGAATTCGATCCGGAAAAAATTGGACTCGCGCCCATTCCGCAAGCAGATGGCACGGAGATTTCCTTTGAATTTGTTTCGGACGGCACCAGGCTGATTGGTGTCGAACGCCCCGCAGGGAAGAATTAACAGGATTTTTGGCAAAAAAACCGGATTTATCCGAACAATTTCCATGCATTTTCTGGACTTTGGGTTAGACTCGGTTCCAATCGTGAAGTCCCTCCTAATTATTCAAGTCTTCACAAAATCATTTTTCCTTTTATCCCATCCCTATTTCAGCAGGTGTTGCAAAACGCCTCGAACGGGTGTGCATTTGGCACACGGTCCTTATTCCAATTTTTCATTTTCGGGAGAACATTTTATGACACTACGAGCGAAGAAGGGTTTCACGCTGGTGGAACTCCTCGTTGTCATCGCGATCATTGGTATTTTGATCGCTCTGCTGTTGCCAGCCGTTCAGGCGGCTCGTGAAGCAGCACGTCGGACGCAATGTCTGAACAATCTGAAGCAGATTGGTCTGGCTTGCCACAATTACAATGACACCTTGAAAAAGCTGCCATTCAATTACGATCCAATGTCGGACGTATATGGTGGGTATTCATGGATTGTCGCCATTTTGCCTTACGCGGAACAGGATAACCTGCACGCCAAGATCAATTTCCAGAACGGCCCTTCGAGTATCGCAGGCGAAGAAACCTACGGAAACCTCAACGAATACGAGTTTTTCCCAGGAATTGTCAACGCTTCGAGCGACCCGAACGATGCACGTGAAGTCGTTCGCCAGGTTGCACTCTCCTTCCTGCAATGCCCTTCGAACTCACTGCAGAATTCCCAAGGTGACCGCCAGGGTCAGCATGGTGGTTGGCAGCACACCATCAACGTTGTTGGTGGATCCCAGGTACCGGGTGCGTGCCGCGGTGCGGGTACAGATTACGTAGGAAACATGGGTTTCATTGCCACGACTCTTCAGGTTCCCCACGACGGCGTGACTGGCTACTTCCACTACTGCGAATTTGTCGACCCATACCTCGAGAGTGTCAGCACCATTTTCAGCCCCGGTTCTCTCCAGTGCCCCATGGTCAACCCTGACGATTTCCGAAAAATCAACAATGCGAATGGTATTTTCGGTTTCCAGGGCGCCATGCGATTGGCTGACATCCACGACGGTACTTCCAACACCGTTCTGGCATTCGAAAACATGCACTGGCGTGGTGGTTTCGATCCATTGAATGGGTCGGACGATAACGGCAATGGCAGCGTCGACGAGCCATTCGACAGGCAGTCCAACTTCAACGCTTGCTGGATGAATCCTTCCGGTGCGATCGGATCTCTTCGAAACCCCATGAACCTTGATGACTGGGGCAAGTACGGAGCTCCTGCCCACACGGGTGGACTCTTCGGCTGTACCGGTTGGAGCTCGAACCACCCGGCAGGTGCCCAGGCGGTTCTCGCTGACGGAAGCGTCAGCTTCTACTCGGAAACGATGACCGATTTTGTTCGGCTGGCCATTGCGACTCGTAATGGTGGTGAGACGGAAACGCCTGACCAGTAAATCGAGACGGTATCCGGAGTTCTCCTGGTCAATACCCAGCGAAGAAACTCGGACCGCGAGATTGACAAGAAAAAGAAAAAGCCTGCGAGAAATCGCAGGCTTTTTTATTTCGGCACTATCGCGTTCGTTATCAGTTAACGTCAGAGATAGGAGTTGCCTGGATGCCACCGAAGGCAGCAGGATCAACAACAGGCGCTGGAGGAACAGGACCGGTTGAAGTTACTTCCTTGGCTGCTTCTGGCTTGGGAGCTTCCTTGTTTGCGGGATCAGCGTAATCGCTGCCACACTTGGGCTCACATCCGCAAGCTGCCTTTTCGCCTTTGTCGTCACAACCGCATTTGTTGAACAGCTTGGGTCGGCACTTCATGCGATCCAGCAGTCCACATCGGTTCAGCTTGACAGAGATCATGGGCTTGCATGCTTTGTCACAACCGCAGGCTGGCTCAGCCTTTTCCTCAGAACCGCAGGCTGGCTCAGCCTTTTCGCAGTCGGAGTCGCAACCCTTGTCACAGCAAGATCGAACGCACAGCTTGGGAAGCTGAATTTTGGGCAGGCAGATCTTTGGAACAACAACAGGAATGCTAATGCATTTTACGTTGAAGCTCAGGATCTTGGGACGGCAGCAGCGGTTCAGACCACAACCATTATCACAAGCCTTGTCACATGCTGGCTTTTCAGCACAACCGGTGTCACAGGCGTTTCCACATCCACGGTTGAAAAATCCGCGGATCATTCCAATTCCGTCACAGCCGCAAGCGGGTTCCGGGGTAGCACAGCACGAGGTGTCGCAACCGCAGCCGCTTCCTCCGAGCATTCGATCGAGCAGATCGAAGCCGTAGCTCTGTGAACTTACTGCAAAACAAAGAGCGATCGCAGCGAATGTCACTTTGAATTTCATTTGCTAAGTCTCCTTTAGCGATGTCTGGTTTTGTTCTTGGTCAGATTTTCCCTGGACGTTAGCTGCCCAGGCAACTAACGCATGAAATCGTGTGCCGGGCCCGGCTCTCTTTTTCGTAAAGGAGAACCATTTATTTTTGGCGGGAATTTGGGTGGGATCTGATTGCTGAACAAAACACGGATACAAATTCCTGAGTCTGCCGCACATCCGTATGCAACTGACAACAGAACCAACTTTTGTAAACACCCAAGGATGGAATCCATTGGTGCCAGCTTCGATATCGGCGCCGATTATCAGCTGCCTTTAACCCGTAATGGGAGGCAGGGAGGACCTTGATCTGGCAAGATGTACTGATTATTTCGTCTGTAGGACTGGTGCTTCCTGTAGGCACAGGTCTGTAACGGTTATGCCAGTTAACCGCCTGCCAAACGATCAATCGTTCGAATTCGCCCCCCCCAAAAAAAAACATTTTTTTTGCTTTTTTTCGTTTAAATCAGCCATTGCAGGATGCACAGCACGTTTCAGCGGGGTTTAAAGAGGTGGCCCTGGGTCCATCCGGCCAGGCATTCCAGCTGCGTGGCGGTTCCTTTACGGGCTTGCCGGAAGACCCTGCCGACAACTTTCGCAGATTCACTCGTCCCACTGGAGCCGGAGCGTTAGAATACAGGGGAGCGTTGTAATCAACATGGGGAGAGCACCGTTTTCGGGCTCCATTCAGGGTCGTTCGACTACCGCTCAGGACGCCATGCCTTGAAACGAATCGCCGAAAACCGGGTGTCGGTGGAGCCGGCATGAATGCCCAGGATCCAACCATCCAAACCAGGGGTGGGATGAGGATCCAGCCGATGGCTCCAGATGTAATACACAACAGGTTAATGCACAACAGATCACGGGTTTCACTTTTGTGTCTTTGTCAGACTCTGCCCTGAAAAAATCGAAACACTACGAGTCCATTGATCCGGACGTGCGTTTGATGCTGCAGGTGCAGGCGGACAATGCAGGTGCTTTTGAAGAGTTGACGCGTCGCTACCAGAATCGGCTCCTGAAGGTCATGGAGCACCTGGTTGGAAATGCCGACCAGGCTCAGGACCTGGCCCAGGAAGTCTTCATGCGTGTCTTCCGCTCCCGAAAGTCGTACCTGCCCGGGGCAAAATTCTCAACCTGGTTTTTTACGATCGCCAACAATGTTGCCAGTAATGCTTTACGAAACCGGTCCAGGCGAAAAGAAATCAATCTTGCACCAACACAAAAGGAAGACACCGGGGTTCAACCTTTAGAGACGATGGTCAAGGATGCCAGCGGGTTGATGCCTTCCCGACAGGTCGACCGGCAGGAGTTGGCCGATATGGTGCAGACGGCCATGGACTCATCGCTCAACGAGCGACAGAGAATGGCCCTGTTGCTGTCCAAGTTTGAACACATGAGTTACCAGGAGATCGCCGAGACGATGGAACTTTCAGTGCAGGCCATCAAATCCCTTCTTTCCCGCGCCAGGAGCAACCTGAAGACGGCTCTTGAACCCTACATTCAATCCGGTCAGCTTTCCGAAGCCTTCCGGGGAAAAACGGATCAGAATGCCAGGTAGCGACCACCCAGAATCGAAATTCCCGGAACTGGTAACCTACCTTGACGGGGAACTTGCGTCTGAAGAGAAAAAGAAAGTCGAGCAACGCCTTGCACGGGACG
>JAYZFP010000115.1:0-11063 GCA_036336715.1 Planctomycetota bacterium | reverse complement strand
GAAATTCGGAGGAAACCTCCCTGGATGACGATGGACGAAGACCTTTCCATGCCAGCCCCAATCAAGTTCCCGGAAATCAGCTGCTTGGTGGATTCCGATACATGGATGCAAAGAGTTGCCTGAGCAACAGGATCAGGTTCTTGGCCTTCATTCGATGCAGGGCATTTCGACGGTACTTGTCCACGGTCTGGTAACGAATGTTGAGAATCCTGGCGATCTCTTTGCTCGATTTCCCCTGCAAAGACATGTCCAGCACCCTTCGCTCCTGATTGGCCAACCTGCCAAATCGCTGGCGAATTTCCAATGGGCTGGGTGACCCCGCTTTGTCATGCTCTAGGGCTACCTGCATTTCTCCCCGGACAGCGGAAATATCTTCGCCGCATTCGAATGTTCTCGAAAAAGCAAACTGGCAGGTACGGCTCGCCAACTTGCTCCACTGTGACGAGGAATCTGAAATTTGCGAAGGAGGTGAAAAACCGGCGCGATCCGCAAGAGTTCCTCCGCGTCCCCTCTCTGAAACCGGCGACGAAGCAACCTGCACTTCATCAGCTGGAGCCGCGTAAAGAATCGTGGGCATATTGATCCAGCTCGAACGAAGTGCCTCCACCGTCGAGATCGCAAAATCCGGGTTCGCCGTTTCGCAGACCAGGCAACCGGAACGCCCCCAGTCAAACCAGTTGACGTCGAGTGTCGGTCGGGCAACCCGAATGACCACGAAATCAGCGGACATTGCTCGAAGGGGAAATTCGGGAGACTCCCGGTCGGTAACGAAGTAGAGGTTGCATCTTTCCATGGAAATCCCATTTCGCATGCTGTTACGTCGTTGGGTGGATGTTTCAGGTGAATCACCCAATCGGCCAGGCCGATCAAAGGCGCGAGAATCTCAACCGATCCACTCCGGGCGGGTATTCGCTGCTACGCGTTTTCGGCTCCTTAAGATGGTCCCCGATCCAGTGGATTGCAACGGCTGAAACAGTGAAAAAAAAAGATTTCAACAAGTTTGAATAAAATAAAAACCTGCCCTGTTTTTTGAGCCGAAAACCAGTTTTCATTTCGATTTATCAGTGGGCTTACCTTGGCGATTTTTGCGTCCAATCCAGCCTGATTCCGCGGGCCGACCAATTGATTTCCTTATCTGAAACTTCCTCACCGGAACCCCATGGATCCGGTTGAAACTTGCGGGACAACGCAAATCCATTTCCGTTCGTCTCTTTCAGGGTGCGGAAGAGCGGTTCCGAAAATCGCAGGGAGAGCAAAAGTTCGCTGAGTGCCAAAACAGTTGGCATTGCTCCATTCCAGGGAAGCACTTTTTATACAAATCAGGAAACCGGGTATACAAATCAGGAAACCGGGCGTTCCGAATAATCGTCCCAGGGGATACCTCGTGGACGACTAACAAGGGGAGTCGCGTCAGCAGGGCCTTCCGAGGCCAGACCTTCCACGGCTTGAGGGATGCGCGGCTAATCAGGCGTCGGCACGCATCATCAAGAGTCACAAAGGTTTTTGACAAAGATTCATGACAAACCTGCCCTTTGCATCATAGAACTGTGCGTCATAGAACTGTGCGTCAATGACCTGTGCGTCAATGACCTGTGCGTCAATGGCCTGGGCATCCAACCGTGGAACGAGGAAGAAGACCCTTTACCAGACCACTTTTGTGAATTTGCCGAAAATCATCCGTCCAGCGCTCTTCTGCAAAACACTGGTCACATTGATTTCAACATTTTTACCGACGTATTCACGACCATTTTCGATCACAATCATCGTACCGTCATCCAGGTAGCCGATCCCCTGGTTCGATTCTTCACCGGTTTTGACCACCGTCACCTGAACCGTTTCACCGGGAAGGAAAATGGGTTTCAGTGAATTGGCGATATCGTTCAAGTTGATCACCTGAACATTGTGAAGCTTGGCTACCTTGTTAAGGTTGTAATCACCCGTGACCACCTTGGCGTCCAGGTGACTGGCAAGCAGAACCAGTTTCATATCCACTGGCTGGCCTTCACTCTCGGGAAGATCCCTTTCGTAAATCCGGAACTCCACGTCGTCATCGTTCCGCAACCGGTTGAGAATGTCCAGTCCACGCCTCCCGCGTGAACGTTTGAGTTTATCACTGCTGTCGGCAATCCCCTGTAATTCCGCGAGCACGAACCTGGGCATGATCAACTGGTTTTCAACGATTCCGGTTTCCATCAAATCAGCAATTCGGCCATCGATTACGACAGACGTATCCAGCAGGTAGGGTTTGTTTCCTTTGACATCCTTCTGGAATTCGATGTAGGGAATAATGAAGCGGAAATCCTCCTGCGTCTGAAACAGAACACTTACGCAGACGTAGCAAAGCAGGGGCATTACGACGATGTCGAAATATTGCGGAATGGGACCCTTGACCTCGAGCATTTCCCACCGCGGTTTCATGATCAGCTGGAGCATGGCGGTCATCAGCAGGCCAATAAACACGCCAAAGTAGACGCTGGAAACGACTTCCACCTTCTTTTTGGGCATGATCATATCCAGCAGGATGACAATCATCGCCAACAGCAGGACCAGTGGAATGGTCCAGAAAACATTTTGTTGAAACGCAATCGATGTTCCAACACCGAGAGCAATAAAGAGAAAGACTCCCCTAAGAATCCAGATAGCCATGATAAATGATTACGGTGAGAAAAATGAAACGGGAAAATATGATAGTTTGCCGCTCCCGCGTCTTTCGGCTCGCGAGAGGCGTATGAATTTCGTTTTCACCGTGATGAGCCAGAGACTCCCTGATTCGCACACACCCTCTTGCAGCAGGACGAGTCCCCGTCCCCTTGCATTGGCAGCAGCGTAATCAAAATGCTTGTCAGCAGGGATCTTGCCAACCAGAAAATGTGGAAAACCGGATCCCGAGAAATGCCCACCCGTTAACTCCATTATTCAGGTATGGAATTCAAATTCCTAGCCCTGAATCCGCTGTCCCGTAATTCGCTCAAAGGTTTGTTCGAAAAAGCGGTCTGTCATACCTGCGATGTATTCGCCGGCCATACGTTTTGTACCGATTTTGCCGGCTCGCAGAGAGTACTTTTCCGGGAATTTCTCCGGGGATTGTACGTAAATGTGATAAAGTTCCCGGATGCGGGCCTGCGCTTTTTTCCGCATCGCAATCAATCGCTCATGCCGGTACACACGATCATAAAGAAAGGACTCCAACTCCTTTTTTTTCTCACGCAACTCGTCACTTGATTCAATCAGGTAACGCGACGCCGTCACCTCCTCCACACTTTGAAAGCCGTGGTCCGCCAACGCGAGGCTGGTGGTTTCAAGAAGATCGTTCACCTGGACATCCAGCAACCGATGCGCGAGAGCCTTTCTTTGCATGCCAGAATCCAGACCACTGAATTTTCTTTTCACGAATTCGAGCGACTCCCGCACCAGGTTGATTTCCTGAAAATCCCCAATCTCAACCAGTTTCAGTTTCAGGGCATCATCCACATCGTGTGCGTCATAGGTCATGCTGTCAGCCGCGTCCACCAACTGGACTTCCAGGGGCGGACGGGGACCGGATGCCGACTTGTCGATGCGGGCAGTTTGTCCCTCCAAGATTTCCAGTGACAGATTGAGCCCGTCGTATTCCGGATTGCGAATTTCGATCTCTTCAACGATCGTCAAGCCGAACTGATTGTGCGAGAACCCCCCGATTTCCTCCATGCATTGTGCGAGGGCATCCTCGCCGGCATGGCCGTAAGGTGGGTGCCCAATATCGTGACAAAGCGCAAGAGCCTCGACCAGGTCCTCATTCAGACGCAGAACACGGCCGATGGTCCTCGCGATGCTTGCCACTTCCTGGGTGTGGGTCAAACGGGTGCGATGGTAGTCCCCCATCTCACCGGTAAAAACCTGCATCTTTCCACTGAGACGCCGATACGCCGAACTGTGCAAAATGCGATCCCGATCCCGCTGGAACGGACTCCGGTACTCCTGGATCGGTTCAGCGTATTTCCGTCCGCGGCTATTCTCGCTCCTGACAGCGTAGGGGGCCAGCAGGATCCTCTCCCGATCGGTAAAGTTCTGCACTTCATTCGCCTCCCTGGCAGTTGTCCGTCAAAACAAAAAAAGCCGGGGACATTCCCCGGCTGCAACAAGAGTCCCGTCAGGCCCGAATTCAAACAGCCGCAGTCTCCCGCAGCTTGCTCGCATTCCCTGCCTGTCCAAAGGCCGTCATCCGGTCGATGCAGACCTGCTTCATCGCCGCACGGGCCGGCTTCAGATAGTCACGTGGATCAAACTTGGACGGGTTTTCCATCAGGACTTTCCGGATGGCCCCGGTGATGGCCAGACGGTTGTCCGTGTCGACATTGATTTTTCGAACGCCGTGCTGAATCCCCCGCTGAATTTCCTCGACGGGGACACCCCACGTCTGTTTGATATCACCACCAAACTGGTTGATGATGTCCTGCAAATCCTGGGGAACCGAAGAACTGCCATGCATGACCAGGTGACAGTTGGGAAGCCGCTTGTGTATTTCCTCAATCCGGTCCATGGCCAGCACTTCTCCGTCCGGCTCGCGGGTGAATTTGTAAGCTCCGTGGCTGGTACCGATGGCCACCGCCAGGGCATCCACCCCGGTCTCGGCAACAAAACGCTCGGCTTCTTCGGGGTCGGTCAGCAGCTGATCTTTGGACAACTGTCCCACGGCACCATGGCCGTCTTCCTGTTCTCCTTCGCCGGATTCGAGTGAACCGAGGCAGCCGAGCTCACCCTCCACACTGACGTTTTTGGCATGAGCGAGATTGACGACTTCGGCCGTAACCTTGACGTTGTAATCGTAGTCGGCAGGTGTCTTTCCATCCTCCTCCAGCGAACCATCCATCATGACGGAGGTGAATCCGTTTTCGATGGCGCTGAGGCAGGTTTCGACGCTGTTTCCATGGTCCTGGTGCATGACTACCGGAATGTGCGGATACAACTCAACCGCCGCCAACATAAGGTGCCTCAGGTAAGCGTCCTGGGAATAAGATCGGGCGCCCCGGGATGCCTGAATGATTACCGGTGAGTCCGTTTCGTCTGCCCCCTCCATGATGGACTGAATCTGTTCCATGTTGTTGACATTAAAGGCAGCTACTCCGTAGCCATTCTCGGCAGCGTGATCCAGAACGACACGCAATGGGACTAAAGCCATCAGTTTCTCCTCGGCAACCTGGGAAGGTCGTTTCTTGAAAGATTAGTTGGTGTAAGAAATCGTATTATTTGAAGCGCCGCGAGGATACACAAGGTGCAAAAACGGTGGGAAAAAAACCGGTCCGCAATGATTTATACGGGCTCAAACTATTCCGTAACGGATTCGAGCGGCTGGCTGTGGGGACTGGAATCGAAAAGATCGTCCTTTTGGGACTGCGCGAGGCGGACCACGATCATCTTCAGGAAACCTTCCTGGGAGCGGAAAAAGGTCCGCCCCAGTCCAAAATCATTGGGAAGGTCCGATGCGCGTGAAAGATCGGGGGCAAGTACCAGCGACTCACCCAAGGCCAGGCCGGCTTCGATACGAAGGCCGGAAAAGGGCAGGGCTTCCCGTTTCATCTCGTATCGAAGCGAGGCATTCGAAGCGGTCACCACCTGCCGGGGTTCTCCAAACAGGATTTCCGGCGTCAACATCAGTTTCACACTTCCATCGCCAAGCGAGTAGGAACGGACTTCGAACTCGGTCTGCGCCGACACGGCGGTTCCCCCTTTTCGATATCCATCGGGGTCCACATAAAACCAGGCAAGTTCACTTTCCACCGGCTTTGTCGCAATCCGAATGGTTTTTCCTGAACGGGCCTGGATATGTCTGCGGGGCGCCATTTTGGCTTCATCACTGTTCTCATCACTGTCGTCTGCGACAATTTCATTTTCAAGCAGCGTCTCATACTCAATGGGCATCGTCGTCCCGCTGACGGCCGCCCGAAGCCCATTTTGGTCCCAGGCAATTCGCTGGTCCAGATCGATCCGGGTGACATCCAGTGAATCAAATAACTTCCGTAGGGTCGCTGAGCGGTTGGCCGGGACTTTCAGGATGCTGATCTCCAGGACAACGCTGTCAGGCGACATCTGGGATTTTTGCAGCAGTTCAGGCAGATCATCCCGGCTCTGACCTCGGAAAACGCCCCCCCAACGCGCGCACCCCGTAAATTCGATGAGCGTCAACAGAATCAAAAGAAAACGGAACAAGCTGTCTTTTCCTGCTACAACCTGGTTGAAGTCACGAACCGGCCGGGGCCAAAGCCCTCACCAGGCCACTGGATGACTTTAGGGATTCCCACGCACAAGAGCTGATGCCCGGCGGCAAAACCGGGGCGATTTGCGGCTGCGAAATGCCCAGGAGTTCGTCGGACATCGGTACCGGCACCGATAGGTGGAGAAAATTAACAGAATCCTGGCAGGGAATCCAGCGGAATGCGGTCTACTTGCATGGGGCGGAGGTAAACAGCCTCTATCGTTGAAACCAGCCACGGGGCGACTCATAATCAACCGTTCAGTTAAAGACTCTTTTTGATGGAAATCATGAATACGCGATCACCCCTTGCTGTCACAGCTTGCATTGTTTCATTCCTCCTGGCCGGCAGTGCCCCAGACGCCATGGCACAAAAGTGGGTGGAAATGGATTACGGCCCGAACATGACCCATTCCTTTCAGGTGGTTGACGCGCCGGGAAGAAACATCGCCTACAAGGGGATGAAAATCCGACTTGGCGATCGGGGATCGATGCTGTTTGACGAAGACCTGCTGCGCTGGGCAGGTGGCTGGACAGACTGTGACCTCAATTGGCGAAATGTCATTTATGACGGTTCGCACGGAACGCATCCCGGCATCGTGGGTTCCACGGTTTTCTCAAATGATGTTGCCCCGGGCTGGAACAGCAAGAATGATTTTGCCGATCCGAGGAAGCTCCCCTACGGCCCCCTTTCGAAATCCCAGGCGAGATTCCTGGGAAATTATCGCCATGGTGACCGAATCGTTGTTCAATTCAACGTTGGCAAGGCGACTGTCCTGGAAAGCTGTTCACTGGAAAACGGCTACCTGACACGGACCTCCAACCTGTCCGGCAATGCCTCGGACCTGTTCACCCAACTGGTGACCGCGAGAAGCGAAAAAATCGAGGTCAGCGAGAGCAATGGAGTGGTGCGTGTTACCCTCGGTCCACTGCCCGAAGTCAAAAAGAAGGTCGCCGAAGAACCGGCGGAAGTTACCGGCCAGCTGGTCGCCAACTGGGAGTTCAGCGAGGATGGAAAATCGGTTGTCAACCGCCTGAAAAAAGGCAAGGCCACCAGTAACGAAGGTGCCCGAATGACGCCTGGTCCCCGGGGACGAGGGATTTCGATGAACGGCAAATCACGTGTCGTGGTCAATCATTCCATCGACCTTGCCTCGAAAGATTTCACCATCAGTGGCTGGATCAAAACGACCCGGGATGGAACCATCGCGGCCAAGGGCCCGCGAACAGGAAAATGGGAAGCCAAGGGCAAGACGCTGTTCGTTCGAGGTGGCAAACTGGTTTTTGACGTCGGCTGGGTCGGTGCGGTTCAGTCTTCCCGTCGGATTGCTGATGGCCAATGGCATGCTGTGGCAGTCACCTGTGATGCAGGCACAGGAAAGACCACTCTCTACGTCGACGGCCAAAAAGACGGCCAGGGGAATCTGAAATCGGAAGACCATCCAGACCATGTATTCCGCCTCGGATACACGGCTACCAATTTCGCGCCACCTCTGCGAGGTGCGGTGGATGACCTTCGGTTCTACCAGCGGCGACTGAGTGACGAAGAGGTTGCCCGACTGGCTGGGGCGGCGGCGGCCGAACCGACGGTCTCGGAGTTGGCAATCATCGGAATCGAAAAAAAGGATGTGCTGGTGGATGGAAACCAGGTTCGCTTGCGGGTGCCTGCAGGCAGGGATCGCTTCAAGGTTCATTTTTTCCGGGGAGACCTACAACAATGGGAAAAATTCGGGGCTACCGTTGAAAAAACACCCTCGATCGAAAACCTGACCCCTCTGACAGAGGGCGGCCCGACCAACTATGCAGAACTCATTCGGACAAAGGGGCAAATTGCTGAAGACAAAGGAGCCTATGTTACGGATCAACTGACCCTGCCACACGACAATCCGTGGAAGTCCTGGATGCGAATCGGCGGTTTTGATTTCTTCAAGGATCCGACCCGCGCAGCTCTCTGCACATGGAGCGGAGATGTCTGGACCGTCTCGGGAATCGACGGCAACTATGAAAACCTGACATGGCGAAGAATTGCGACCGGCATGTTCCAACCGCTGGGACTTAAAATCGTCAAGGATGAAATCTATGTTGGCTGTCGCGATCAAATCACCAAACTGGTGGATCTTAACGGAGATGGTGAAACCGATTTTTACCAGACCTTCAACAATGACCACGAAGTCACCGAACACTTTCATGAATTCGCGATGGACTTGCAGGTCGACAGGGAAGGCAATTTTTACTACGCAAAAAGCGCCCGTCACGCGCTTGATTCAGTGGTCCCACATCACGGCACCCTGATCCGGGTCTCCAGTGATGGACGGACTTCGGAGATTGTCTGCAATGGGTTCCGGGCAGCCAACGGAGTGGGAATCGGGCCACAGGGAGAGATGGCGACCAGCGACCAGGAGGGACACTGGACCCCAGCAAACCGGATCAATCTCGTCCGTCGGGATGGATTCTATGGGAACATGTATTCCTTCCACCGAGGTGAGAGACCGACAGGATACGATCCTCCCCTGGTCTGGCTCCCCAAGAATGTGGATCGATCGCCAGCCGCACAACTTTGGTGTGACAGCCGCAAATGGGGGCCCTTCTACGGAAAAATGCTGAGCACTTCCTACGGCACCGGCAAATTATGGCATGTGCTGAACGAGACAGTGGACGGCCAGGTCCAGGGGGGCGTTGTTCGCTTTCCAGTACAATTCCCAACGGGAGTGATGCGTGGTCGGTTCCATCCGGTTGACGGTCAGCTTTACACCTGTGGTCTGTTCGGTTGGAGCAGCAACCAGACGCAACCGGGAGGATTCTACCGAGTGCGTTTCACCGGGCAGGAAGTCAACCTGCCGGTGGCAATGAAAACCGCCGAAGACGGAATCTACATTACCTTCAGTGATGCACTGGACAGTGAGAGTGCTGGAGATTCCGACAATTTTTCAGTGGAGCAATGGAATTATCGCTGGACAAAAAACTACGGGAGTGCCCACTACAGCGTTGAAAACCCGAAGAGAAAGGGACAGGACGAGGTGGAAGTCTGGGAAGCCTCCCTTGGCCAGGACGGCAAAACGGTTTTCCTTGAAATCGAAGACCTGGCACCGGTCATGCAGATGCAAATTTCCTACACTTTGAAGTCCCGTTCCGGCAAGTCAATGAAAAATTCCATTTGGCTGACCATCAACCGGGTCGGAAAGTAGTCGCCGCAGACTCTCCATTCGGCTGAAAATTGGAAACCGGAGGTGCAAGAAAAAAAAAGGCGGTTGATACAACCGCCTTTTTTTTCTGCCCGAAAGCGAATAGGTGCACTGTCGTATGGACTGGCGAGGTTGGCAGGCAAAATCCTGAATCCTGATGTTTCGCCTTATTTCCCCGTATCGTCCAACCGTGGGTTTTGGTTACGACGCTTTTTTCTGTGGCTCCTGGTGATCTCGAAGTTCCAGTTCTTCCCGGAGAATGGTGACTTCTTTTGGAGCGTCGATGCCCAAGCGGACTTTTTCTCCGGACACGTCAATGACGGTTACGACGATGTCCGATCCGAGCTTCAGTCTTTGGGTTTTTTTGCGGGACAAAACCAGCATGGATGATATCCTCCGTGTTATTTTATTTGAGTGGTAAATCTGTGAGCATCAGCCGGCCAGGGTGGGCGTGGTGGCAAGTCGAATCCGTTTTGAACGTTCGCCTGTGGCCTGGTAAAAGAGAACGGTGTTTCTCTCCATTTCCCAGACGGCAGTCAATTTGACGCTTCGGGGACCATGGAGACAAAAGAGCATCCCGCATGGCTTTCCTTTTCGACGAAGAATCTGTTCTGTCGTCTGGTAAGCGTCCAGTTCAAAATCGTTTTCCTCACAAAGTTGTTTAAATACAAAACGGCGTAGTTCATTCAGTTCAATTGTTGGTTTGCAGTGGGTCTGCATTTAGATCAACCTCCTCGGTCAATTGCCTCTGGCACCCGGGAATCGTCAGAGTCGGAACGAATCCTGTTGGATGGTCAGGAGCAGCTGGAAACTTATTGGGACTGGGTCAAATAAGAAGCTGACGAAAAGAGTATCGACAGTGATGCCAGCATTCGAGATAGGCAATATGCGAAGTTTATTAAGTTCTGGTAAATTGGTGAGAGAGCTATCCGGTTTAATCGGAACAGCTCGCATTGGCGGCAAGGATTAACGGCCTTATCGTAGGAGCTTATCGTATGCATCCCCAGCTGGTTGGATGCACCCAAAAACAGGAGCCGGGGATGCGTTGAATGAATGGCGGGAAAGACATTTTGAGAAAACGAATGCGGTCTTTTTTCCTTTTCTCCGTGACAGTTTTGATCGCGACATCCGTAATGGTCTGCAGTGGCTGCGGTGAGAAAACCGATTCGGGTAAAGCCGACCGGAATGAAGAAAATGGCCAGCCAGGAGAATCGGATTCAACATCGCAGGGCGGGAAGAAAACGGCGGCCAAATCAGGGAAAGAGGGTGAACCTGCCAAAAAAGCAACCAAAATCGTGAAGAAAAGCTTTTCCTCCGGTTCAGGTAATACTTTCGCCACCCAAAGTTTCCTTGGAGGTGACCAACGACGGACCCAACTGACTCAATCGGTGCTGGAGTACGCTCAGGAATCCCAGGAATCCAATCCTACCGTTGTCATCTGGCTGCTGGATCAGACTCCCTCGGCAAAAAAGCTGAGGGAAAAAGTGGTTTCTGAAATCATGCTTTTCCAACCTGACTCCAATAATGCCGACTTCGAATCTTTGGTGGTCGGATTTTCGGGTGACGGGCTGAACATCGCAACAAAATCCCCGACCTCCGACCCCAAAAAAATCGGGGAATCCCTTGAAGGCCTCGAGGAAAGCGAGGTCGAA
>JAYZFP010000114.1:0-74176 GCA_036336715.1 Planctomycetota bacterium | reverse complement strand
AAGGTCCGTTTCGAATTTGCCGAGGGGAGGGCATTTGAAGAATTCAACGAACAGAATGCCTATTTTGAATGCGTTTTGGGCAGTCGCGTAGCGAGGGAGACAGGTGTCGGGGTAGGCGAGAAAATCCAGATCACTCACGGGGTCCCTGCTTCCAAGGGGGGCGACGCTGCCCTTCACGAGCAGTATTTCACGGTTACTGGAATTCTGAAACGGACCGAACGTCCGGAAGATCGGGCTGTGTTTGTCAACATGGAAGGGTTCTTCCTCATGAATGATCACGCCAATGTGCTGTTGGAAGATGAGGAAATCGAGGAAATCATCGCTGAAAAAGGTGAGTCAGCCTTTCAGCAGGAGTTTGACCAGAGGAGGGTCCGATTGCCGCTGGAGCAGAGACGCATCTCGGCTATTCTGCTGGCCAGTGCCAACTCCGGGGGCGTCAATCCATACTCGGGAACAATTGTTCGTGAGGTGAACAAGGGGGAACTGGAGTCAGAAACTGCCTGGACCGACTACCAGCCACCCCGCCTTCAGAAAGCTGCCTCGGGCATTTATCCGATTGCCGAGATCAACAAGCTTTTTGCCTACATTGTCACCCCTATTCAGACGGTGCTGCTGGTGCTGACTTTCATGATCTGCGTGGTGAGTGGGATCAGTATCCTGGTCAGCATCTACAACTCGATGAGCGATCGCCGCAATGAGATCGCGGTCATGCGGGCACTGGGAGCCAATCGGAAGCAGATCTTTACCATCATCCTGGTGGAGTCTTCCATGCTTGGCCTGTTTGGCCTGCTGCTTGGGTGGTTGGCGGGACATGGAATCATCGGCGCCAGCGCGTCTTATGTGGATTCCTATGCGGGTGTTTCCGTTGGCTTTTTTGACCTCGCCTCTCCGATCAACGAGTACATACCGCAGATACCCCTCGCGGTCTCCGCCGAGTTTTTCCTCCTCCCCGGGATTCTGATCCTGGCGATTCTGGTGGGAGTCATTCCCGCGTTTTCAGCCTATCGAACCGATGTCAGCCAAAATCTGGGCAAGTAACCGGTTTTTGCTGCTGTCAAATCGGGAAAAAGCGTGATATTTCGGCGACTTGGGCCGCTTGAAAGCACTTGGAACCCTAAAATACATTATCATGTGCAAGCCGTTTTCTCCGGAGGCTCGGGCGGGGGACTGTTTTCTGGCAGCGGGAATTCGCGGCATGGGAGGAGATTCGAAAATGAGAGATTTGAATATTTCTGGCTGCTGGACTCGAATCGCCTGTTTTCTATTGGTTGCCGCAGTTGCTGCGGAACCTGCGAACGCCCTGAAAATTACAAACAAGGCTGCATCGGGAAACTTGCCTGGAACCGCAAACTCGCCTGGAGTCCCAAGTGCGGTGGGAACGGTTGCGGGTACCGCGAATTTGCTCGCTTGTCCATTTTGCACGCCCGTTGCTCCGACGTTTGCCGAGGAGATGAAGTCCACGGACGCCGTGGTGATTGCCCAATTGGTCAAGCGGGGCAAACGGGAAACCACCTCCAAGAAAATCGCCGATGAACTCGGCTTTCAGTCAACCCGCCCCTCGGCAGTTGGCAAATCGGACCTGAAGGTGGTTCAGGTGATCAAGGGCAAAAAGCACCTGCAGTCCGGCGACACGATCCAGGCCTACGTATTTGGCGATGCCGCAGTTGGTGACCAGTTTTTCGTCACGGGAGTTGAACCGCCAGCTTTTTCCTGGTCGACCATGAAAGCCAGTCCGAGGGTGGTGGAGTACATTTCGGAAATTCAAAAGCTTCCCGTGGACGGTCCGAAACGCCTGGCCTTTTTCCTGGGATATCTGGAAGACGGTGAAGAGGTTTTGGCACGGGACAGCTATGACGAATTTGCCTTGGCGCCTTTTGCAGACGTCAAGGGATTGAAAGAGCTGATTGACCGCAAAAAACTGAGGACCTGGATCGAAGACAAGGACATTCCAGCTTCTCGAAAAGGTCTGTATTTCACTTTGCTCGGAATTGCCGGTACCGGGGAAGACGCCGGTTTTTTGAAAGAGCTGATGAGTTCGGGAGACGACCGTAAAAAGGCGGCCCTGGACTCCATGATCGCCTGTTACATCACTCTCAAGGGACCGGAAGGGCTGAAGACTGTGGACGGGCTGTTCCTCGCCAACCGTAAAGCCTCCTACTCGGATGCCTTTGCGGCGATTGCAGCCTTGCGATTCCATGGAAGTGAAGCAAAGGTTCTCAGCAAAAAACAGATTGTGGCATCCCTGCGGCACATGTTGGACCGGGATGATCTGGCAGATCTCGTCATCCCGGACCTGGCCAGGTGGGAAGACTGGTCGGTGATGGAAAAGTTGGTAAAACTGTTTCGGGAGGCTGATCCTGAAACCAGCTGGGTGCGAATGCCAGTGGTTAATTACCTGAGAGCCTGCCCGCTTCCAAAAGCCAAAAAGTACATGGCGGAATTGGAAAAGCTCGATCCTAAAACCTTCAAGCGGGCTCGAGCATTTTTTCCAGAGTACGATTTGGGGGATGATGAAGACGAGCCAGCGGGCGAAGATGCCAAGGCGGGTGACGACCCTTCAAAAACCGAATCGCCGGCTTCTGACGAAAAAGACGACAAAACAGTGGATTCCAATCGTGGAAAATAGTTGGACGGTTTGATGTAACCAGATCTGCAAGCGAGTTTCCGAGGGGACAAGGTTAGAAAAATGGATTTGAAAACCAAGACAGTATCAGGGGTTCTTTTATGGATTCTTGTGCTGCCTGCTTTGCTTTGGGGTTATGGCAAGACCGTGATCCGTATGGCTCAAAGCGGGGTGACTGCTACGCTGAAGAGTCGCGTTGAAGGTGGATCTGGCGATAAGGAGTCGGAAAAGTCGAAACCTGCCCCAAGTGATCAAGGGAAACCGAAGGATGAGCCCGTGGTTGGGGAAACCGGCACGGAACGGGGCAAGCTGAAGGTTTCCAACCCCCTTTCGGAAACCGATGCAAATTCCACTCCTTCAATTTCCGAACCAGATTTGCGGAGTGCAACGTATAAACAGAGGTACGCGAAGAAACCGTCCATTCCATCGCGATTCGAGGGACGGGAGTCGGCTAACGGATACCCGTTGAATAACGATAATTTTGGCCCATTATCGACGCTGGGACTGATCGGAATTCCCGTCCTCGTATTCGGCACACTTTTTTGTGTCATGTGGGGGATAATCAGTGGAAGAATCCGGAGAATCATGGTCTGAGTCTGGCCGGATTTGTCCGGTGCCCTGTTTCTTCGCGAAAACGGATGAATCAATTGGTTAGCGAAGAAATTAGCGAAGAAAAATGAACCAGGACCCGCAATCCCATTCAAACGCTTATGACCCCGGCGCAGAGGTCGAGTACAGGACGATCAGTCGGGCTGCGATTTTCTCCATCGTCTTTGGAATCCTCTCACTGTTCGGATTCCTTTTCGCCGGGCTCGTGTTTTTCTCTGTGCTGGGAATCGCAGCCTCCTTTTACGGAATGCTTGGAATCAGGCGTTATCCGAGGGAGTTGACCGGTTCAAACGTGGCGGTGTTCGGGATGATTTTCTGTGGCACGACTCTGATCGCCGCCGGAGGCATGCATACGTACATTTATCTGACTGAAGTGCCACCCGACCACACGCGTTTGACTTTCGGCGAAATCAAGGCTCCCAAGTACAGAAACAGTCCCACACCCAGGGCACTGGAGATGAACGGGAAAAAAGTGTTCATTAAAGGGTATACCTTTCCCGGCAAGCAGAAAAAAAACCTGAGCCAGTTCCTCCTGGTGGGTGATTTTGGCCAATGTTGCTTCGGAGGGGACCCCGAACCATCGCATCTTGTCAAAGTTTCTATTAAAAATGGTCGCAAAATCGACTATAGTACCCGCTTAAGGAAACTTTCCGGTACCTTTCGGGTTCTCAAGCAGTTGAGTCGAAACGATGAGGGCAAGGGGTACCTTTACGAAATAACGGCAGACGACATCAAATGACCCGGCATGTTTTGTTTCGCTTTTTTGCTCTCCTGTCTGTCACGGGGATGCTGCTTTTTGCAGCAGGGGCTAACTCGCCGCTGGTCTCGCAGGAAAATCTTTCCTTTAACGACTTCAAATTCAAAATGAAGAAGGGTGAGAAATTCGAGAAATCGATGATCACCGATGAAATCAAAAAATACGTTGGTAAAAGGATCACGATCCGGGGATACATTCGTCCGAGTTTCAAACAGAAAGACCTCAAGCAATTCATTTTGGTCAGGGACAACATGGAATGTTGTTTTGGTCCGGGAGCCATGCTTTACGACTGCATGATTGTTCGAATGCAAAAGGGCAACTCCACCGATTTTACGGTGCGTCCCATTGCCGTTGAGGGGGAGTTCCAGATTCGTGAATTCATGGGACCCGATAATAAGCCGTGGGCCATCTATCAACTCAAGGGTTACAAAGTCAAATAGTCAGGTCGACATAATGGCAAAACATATAAAACTACAGCACAGTGAATCCGTTGTTCTGCACGCTGCATCAAGGATTTACGCTGCTTACATTTCCTCAGGACAGGTCGTCGCGGGAGAAGAAGATCAGTGGATGGCAAGGAGTATCCGGGAAGCCATCAAATTGGCAGTGGCTACGGACGATGCCGTCGTAAGCGATGATGAAGTAGAAAGCAGCGGTTTTTGATCGCCGGGTGCAACAGATCTCCACGTTTTGGGTTCGGATGGACCTGCCTTCAAGACGCGAGCCTGTCATCCGGCAGTTGAGATCTTGGCGGTGTCGACCTGAAACTGGTCATTCAGCGAGAATGGTTTCCAGCAAGACAGGTGTCGGGTCACTCTGGCAAGCTTGGGGAAATTGAGTCCCGGTGAGACAGGATCGGGGCAGACCCCGGAATGGCCGCCTGGAGATTGCTTGCGACCAAATCGTCAACTTCTCTCCGAATGCAGCGGAAAGCTTTCCAGGGAACGGTACTCTTCGACAGTCGCTGCCGTACGGCCGCTTGCCAAGTCCAACGACCCTAGGACTGCAGTTCGACCGGAATCTGGTCGATTTTCGCGGCCAGGATGAAGTCATTTTCGCTCAGCCCGCCGATGGCGTGCGTCCAGAGTTCGACTGCCACGTTCCGGTAACCTTCGATATGCAGGTCCGGATGATGACCATCCAGTTCCGCGACTTCGGCAACTTTGTTGAAAAAATCCATGCCCGCCATGAAATTTTTAACGAGCCATGTTTTCCGGATCCTTTGCCCCTCGTTCGTCAGCGTCCAGCCAGAGAGCTTTTCCAGCTGGTTTTCGGCCTCGGGAAGGGTGCATGCCTCAACACCTCCTTCGCAGGGTAGGCATTTCTTTTGTACAAGTTGTTGTGCATCCTGAATGTCCATTGCTTCTCCTCAGTTTCATTCGCGTCAATGTGATTCGCTTCAATGTGATTCGCTTCAATGTGTGTGCCGTCCGGCGGTCCCGTCCCGCCAGGGTGAGTCACCATTCCGGCTGAAAATCTTTCGTCCGCCTCTTGCCGATTGCGGCAAACATGCGGGTACCCGAACCCAGTCGAAATGCGTCCCACAATTGAATTCTACTTCGTGGGTGTTAGTTCTGTTTCGCGGATGGGTAACCGCGTTGACTGCAGTCGGACAACAGGTGCACTTGATCGGTCATTCGCTGCCCAAACGAAAGCCGAACCATTTTGTTCCGAAAACTCTTGGTCCGTACAGGAATGGGCAAACAGGAATTCCGCAAAATCTCTGACACGATTTCGCCGATAATGCGGTTACTGTTTGCCCCTTGAGAGGATAACTCCGCGATACAGGCTCACGTTTTGCAGGCACAACGGATCGCGGGCGATCATTTCCAGACACCGATTCTAGTGCATGTGAATAATGGTTGTCTGGTGTTTTTTACCGTCGACCTCAACGGTCAAAGTTGGTTTGGCGTCCATGATAATCAGGAGCTTTTTGTCTTCTTTTTCGAAGACAGAAGCTTCGCCATTTTCCACTTTCAAAGCGGGAATGCTGAAGGTGTTTTTTCCGCCCTCGTCGGCCACTACCAGTTCCTTCGTCTTGATGGCAACCTCCTTCTTGTACTCGTTGTCGACAATCCTGATGGTTACCAGGTCTCCCGCGTGCTCCCAGAGGGCATTGAATGGAGCGTCTTTCAGCTCAATTTTGTGGGGATTGTTGGCTCCAATATGATCTCCGTGGTCATGATCATGGTCATGATCGTGATCATGGTCGTGGCCTGACTTTTTGCCCGAACCACTCCCTGTTTCACCGCCACAACCGGCATGGAACAGCGCTAGCCCGCAAATCAACAGAAAAAGGGTCATTATCCTCATCAGAGGCTCCTGAATAAATTGACTGATCGGTGTTAAGTAAATGCAATTAAATTGTTTGTATTGAAGTACGGGTGCAAAATCAACACGGTTCACCGGGAGAATGGCTCGAACTGCCGGCCTCCTGACAAGCGGGCCGATTTTTCGGAACTCCATCATTCATTGACGGGGATGTGAAACCCTTC
This sequence comes from Planctomycetota bacterium, assembly GCA_036336715.1. GTDB lineage: Bacteria > Planctomycetota > Planctomycetia > Pirellulales > Pirellulaceae > JABAAE01. Next base: position 67,692 of record JAYZFP010000114.1, on the reverse strand, counting down.
GCAGGTTGCGATGAAAGTTTGGCGGTCGGGTTTGCTGGATTACTGGTCGGCTTCAAGGCGTTGAGGTAAACTGTTGGGCGTTCGACAGGCACCCTGAAAGGTGCTCCCACCTCAATTGACTGTTCGGATTGATTCGATCCGACAATTGGAGATTTTCTTCCGACCCGCGAGCCACCCATGAAAAACGTAGTTTGGGGACTGGTAATCCTCCTGATCATTCTTCACCAGGACTACTGGTACTGGTATTCCGACCGGCAGGTTTTCGGATTTATGCCGATTGGCCTTTTTTACCATGCGATGATCTCGGTAGGTGCCGGGATCACCTGGTATCTGGCTACCGTTTTTGCCTGGCCTGAGGGGCTCGACAATGTGCAGCCTGAAGAAGAGGGATCCGTTACTGGAAGTGAGGTGGTCGAATGAACCCCGGACTGACGCGCTTTGTCATCATTGTTGTTTACCTTTCCCTGCTTTTATTCCTGGGATTTTTTGCCAGCAAGCTGTTTCGGGGTACCCGGAAAGACTACATGCTGGCCAGCAATTCCATTGGCCCTTTCCTGCTGCTGATGTCAATTTTTGGTACCACGATGACAGCTTTTGCTCTCGTGGGGTCTTCCGGTGAGTCCTGGAAGGAGGGGATAGGCGTTTATGGCATGCTGGCTTCTTCCAGCGGGATCATCCACAGCCTTTGTTTTTTCATGATCGGAGTCAAGCTTTGGGCGCTGGGACGGCGTTACGGATACACCACACAGATTCAGTATTTCCGGGACAGGCTTCAAACGGACGTTATCGGAATCATTCTGTTCCCCATTCTGGTCGGCCTGATCATTCCCTACCTGCTGATCGGGGTCATGGCAGGCGGAACAGTCATGAACCAGATGACCGACGGTGCTTTCGCCACCAAGGAAAAGACCCTGCCGAAAACGGCGCGGCCCCTGGCAGAATCCGCGACCGAAATCGCAGCCTCTTACAAGGCTGCCCTTGTTGAGCTTAAAGAAGAAAACGAGGAGGGAGTGGAAAAAAACCTGGCCAATGCAAAGGCCCAAATTATTGAGCTTTGGGGCTATCGGGAGCGAGTTCTCAAGAGTCTCAAAGATGACAAAAAATTGAGTGAACAGCAGATCCAGGCCCTTTCCGAAAAAGAAATCAATGGATTAGTCGCCAAAACGCTGGCCAAGCCCCCTTCCACCTATGGTGCTTTACCCAAGTGGCTTGGTTCGCTGATGATTTGCGGTGTTGTGCTGATTTATGTCTTTTTCGGGGGGATGCGCGGGACGGCCTGGGCCAACGCCTTCCAGACGATTGTCTTCATGATCCTCGGTGTCGTTACGTTTTGCTTTCTGGCATTCGCGTTGGGGGCCAAGGACAAAACGGGAGTGGGGGCAGCCGAAGGATCCGGATTGATGGCCCATTTGCAGGGCGCTACCGAAAAGGTGACGCCCGAAACCAAGTTGAAAACAATGGTCGGTATCTGGAGTCGTATTGCCAGGGGCGCGGCCTCAGAAGATAAGGAGGCTCAGGCAGAAGCGACCGGCCTGGCCGTCAAGATCAAGCCGCTCAAGGAGGTCAAGGAATTTCGCACCCGTAAGGAGATGTCGTTTCTCAAATTCCTGACTTACATGTTTGTTCCGCTTTCGGTTGGGATGTTTCCCCACCTGTTTCAGCACTGGTTGACTGCCAAGGATGCAAAGTCCTTCAAGACTCCGGTAATCTGTCACCCCATCTTCATCATGATTGTCTGGGTTCCTTGCGTGCTGATCGGGATCTGGGGAACGACGACCCCCTACGCCGGAAGTCCAAACGGTATCCTGGTTTACCTGGTTAAAATCAAGACAGGTGCTTTGCTGGGAGGATTTTTGGCAGCCGGTATCCTGGCGGCCATCATGTCATCTCTGGACAGCCAGTTCCTCTGTATCGGAACAATGTTCACAACGGATATCGTCAACCACTACAGGCCGGGCCGGTTTTCCGATAAGCAGCAGGTTTGGATTGCCCGGGCCTTTATTATTGGCGTCGTGATCGTGACCTATTTTCTCAGCCTGGCAAATTTGACAAGTGTGTTTACGCTCGGCGTCTGGTGTTTCAGCGGATTTTCCGCCCTCTTCCCGCTGGTCTTTGCCTGCGTTTACTGGAAACGTCTGACCACGGCTGGTGCTTATGCCTGTGTTTTGGCTGTTGGAGCCAGTTGGCTTGGTTTCTTCTATCATGCCTACTCCACTTCGAAAACGCCCGACCAGTTCCGCTCCTACTCGGTGGTGGTGGGTGGTTATGAAACCATGCCCGTCTTTTGGATGATTCTTGCCTCAACTGCCGCCATGGTGTTGGTTTCGCTGATGACTCCGAGAATGGATGAGCAGCACTTATCGCGATTCTTCCCCGAAAATAAGGCCTGAAAATAAGGATGGAATGGGGTAAATCAGTCCTTCGGATCAAAAAAGCCCCTACTTTTTAGGGGCAGAGTGGGTGAAAAACCGATTTTGACTTGAAATATCGGAATGCATTTGAATAATCAGTAGTTTCGCAAAAATCATCAACAGGAATACGAAATTGGCATTTAAAGGCTCCCGAAAAAGCAGCAAACGGGCCAAACAGCGGAAATCAAAGTCCGCTCGCAAGGATCCTCTCTGGGTGGATGGTGAACGTCCCCGCCCCATGTATGTCGACTACAAGGATGTTGAACTGCTGAAGAAGCTGACCAACCGGCATGGTCGAATCGTGGGAAGAAGGAAAACAGGTTGTTCGGCTGCCAGCCAGAATGCCGTGAAACAGGCGATCAAACGGGCCCGCTTCCTGGCTTTGATGCCCTACGTTGGTGACTGACAAGTGATGTTGCTAACGGCAGCACGACTTTACTCACCGACAAACGATGTTGCTGACTGATGCGATTGGACGTGTCGGCAACCTGTTGCTGCTGCAGCAGGTTTTTTTATGCGCCGATTGATTTTAAAACGCCGATTGATTTTAAAACGCTGATTTTAAAGAGATCAACCCATTGAGTTTGTCTGGAATTTTGAATTGACAACAGGGAAGGCCTCACCAAGTCACAGCCTCTCTGCGATCAATCGGCTTATACTGGATGGCATCGAACTCTCTGACGAGCTGAAATTAACGGAATTCGCAAGGATCCCTTTCATGACCGCACCTTTTGTTGCCCGGCATCGAGTTGAATTTCGTGATACCGATGCGGCTGGCATCATGCATTTTTCAGCATTCCTTACCTACATGGAGGAGTCGGAACACGAACTGCTGAGGTCAGTGGGGTTGAATGTGCTGAAGTGCGAGGTGGATGGATTGCGGATTTCATGGCCACGAGTGTCTGTGCATTGCGACTACAGGTCCCCACTGCGATTTGATGATGAATTTGAAGTACGGGTTACCATCGGGAAGCTGGGCGGCAAGAGTGTGCAGTACCAATTTGAATTTATCCGCAATGTCTCGGAAGCCAATTCAGGTGACGAGGTAGTGGCGACCGGTTCCATCACGGCGGCTTGCTGTCGCATGGAGCCGGCGGGGATGGAGGCCATGCCGGTCCCCGAAGGAATACGCAACAGGCTGGCTCCATTTCTGAAAATTTGAGCGATGGCTTCGACCTACTTGCAGGAACTTACAATTCGTCTCGGCACCGGGTTGGGGAAATTGCCCGAAGCATTTCGGCAGCGCCACACGAACTACCTGCTGGCACAGATGAAACCGGACGGTGGGTTCGGTGGACGTGAGGGGGGCAGCGATCTTTACTACACCGGGTTCGGGCTCAGGTCCCTTGCGATTCTTGGGGAGTTGCACGGCGAAGTGGCGGAATCTGCCGGTAACTTTCTGCGTTCGCAATTGCGGACCCGTACCTCCATTATCGATCTGTTGTCCCTGATTTATGGTGCGAAACTGGTCGAGGCCTCTGCGGGAATCGACATTTTCGAAGCGGCGGATTCCGGTTGGACGGACAACGTCTCCCGTTTTTTGAATTCGTTGCGGCGGGAGGACGGCGGATTTGCCAAGTCCAGTGAGGGGTTTGCCAGCAGTACCTATCACACCTTCCTGGTGATTCTCTGCCTCGAATTGCTGGAGGTGCCTGTAGAAAACCGGGATGCAGTGATCCGGTTCCTGCTGTCCCGCAGGGACGACCAGGAGGGTGGATTCCGGGAAATCAAGGCCAGCAAGCGGGCCGGCACGAACCCGACGGCAGCGGCGATCGGAACGCTGAAAATCCTGCAGGCTCTCGATGAGGATTCGGTGGAAGGAACGATTGACCTGATTGCTGAAATGCAAACGGATGAAGGCGGACTGAGGGCCAATTCCAGGATTCCCCTGGCCGACCTGTTGAGCACGTTTACCGGTCTGTTGACCCTGGTTGATTTGAACGCCGAAAACGAAATTCGGCTGGAACATGTTCAGCGCTTCGCGGAAAGTCTAGAATTGCAGGTGTCGGGGGGGTTTCAGGCTGTTTCGCTCGATCCGGCGCATGATGTTGAATACACCTTTTACGGGATCGGGACCCGGGCATTACTTGCCGAATTGGTGGATCCCTGATGATCTCTCCCGGTATCAGGATTCCCGGGCGGTGGGGTGTAGGCCGTCCCTGAGATCCAACGGTTGCTCCGGGGACAGGTACCATTTGCCTTTTGGGGTTTCCTGAAGGAATTTATGATCCATGCAAATACCCACGTTGATTAACCGGGGCCGAAACGGCTTTAACATGACTCCGATGATCGATGTCGTTTTCCTGTTGATCATTTTTTTCCTGGTGGCGAGTCATCTTTCAGACCAGGAGACCCATGTTGAAGTGGATTTGCCGACGGCCCTCTCGGGACAACCGCAGTCCGGAAGAGACTCGAACCGAATCACTCTTCATGTCCCCAGGGAAAAAACGGTTTTGATCGCGGGCCGGGAAGTTCCTTTTTCCGGCATTTTTGAAAAAATCTCTGAGCTTGTTGCGTTCCATGGAGCGGACATCGAACTCCGCATTCGGGGCAATCGGAGCGTCTCCTGGCAGACTCTTTCTCCCATCCTCAAGGCCTGTGCTGATGCGGGGGTCTGGAACGTCACATTCGCTGTCTATGGACGGGATCCATGAAAAAAATAACCAGCTACCGGGAACGGGACCGTGACCTTGGAATCCGGATGACTCCAATGATCGATGTCGTCTTCCTGCTCCTGGTTTTTTTTGTTTGGACCGCGAGTTTCCATCTCGTGGAGGATACATTGCCTACCACGCTGTCGGCACAACTGGGGCAAGCCGAAAACCAACCGGAGGAACTGCCTCCGGAAATTGAATTTGATGAAATCGTGATTCGTATTTTCCAGCAGGGACCTCTTGTGATCACCTTGAACGGTTTGCCAATGGCAGACGTTGGCGAACTCGAACAACGCTTGCAAAAAATCGCTGAAATTCAAAGAGGATCGATTGTGATTCTTCATCCCGAATCCAATGTACCTCTGGGGGAAATTATCAACGTTTTTGATGTCGCCCAGCTGGCAGGTGTTGAAAAAGTGCAATTTGCTACCGACTTCGGAGCATCGCCCTGAATGGTTACTTCTGGCAAGTTCGTTTTTGTTCGTTTTCCACTTTTCCTGCTGCTGTTCCTCTGCTGGTTTCCATGCACGCTGAATTCGCAGACGGAAGATCTGCAGGTGATTCAGGGGCTCAGGGAGAGACGCCTGTATGAGTTGGCCCTCCAGCAGGTTCAGCAATCCAGTCGTAAGCTGGGGGACCAGGATTTTGCAAAGCGGGTTTTACTGGAAATCGAAAAGCTGAAATGCATGGCGGCCAGCTCTTTTGAATTGGAGCCATCGGCCCGTTCGGGAGCGATCGAACGCCTGCTGCTGGATGTCGACCAATTCGTAATCGACCAGGCAAAGAACCCGAATCTGATCCTGGTGGAAGTGCAGAAAGTGATGACTCTTTTGCGTTATGGTGAGTTGCTGAGCCGGGAGGTCGAAGCCGGAAGTCATGCAAAGGACCGGTCGAAACAGGCGTTCGAGGTCCTGCGAACCGCCGCCCGGGAATTCAGGGAGCTGGATCGCGGGATTACCGAAATGATTCAGGGCCGACCCAGAAAGACCGACAGTGGAATCTTGAATCAACGCCAGCTGATTTCCTTGCAGAATCGCGTGCGCTACGAGCAAATTCGGTCAGCAATCCAACGTGGCCTGCTTTATGGAGAAATCGATCCGGGCAACAGGACCGCTGTTCTGTCGACGGCCCGCAGCGATCTCGAAAAGTTGATTCCCCTGATCGAAAAGGTGGATCCCGCCTGGTGGGAGAGTCGTCTTGACCTGTTGCGCTGCCTGCGATTAACCGGGGAATATCCGACAGCCGACCGTTTACTGGAAACTTATCCCGTCGAGGAAGCCATGCCCCGGGTCCAACTCGGATTCAAGGCCGAGCGAATTCGTCTGGCCCTGGTTCGTGGCGACCTGAAACTGGCCGAATCCCTGATCGCTTCCGGCCGACAGATTGGTTCGGTGGTTTCCGGGGACTTTGATTTTGCCATCCTCGAGTTTCTCCTGGCTCGTCACAGGGTTGCCCTGGTCCAGGGAGCCAGTGAAAAACAAATGTTGATCGTTCAGCAAAACGTGCTCAAGGCAGTCAAGTCGATTGAGAATTTGCATGGAACCTACTGGGGGCGTCGTGCCAACCTGGCGCTGATTGCCTCCACTGAATCAAGCGGTGCAGGGGGTTCGGAAATGCTGATCAGGGTGGCACGCGAGTCCTACCGAAAAAAGAAGTACCTGCAATCGATTGAGGAATTTGAAAAAGCTGCCTCCGCGGCGAGGAAGGAACTCAATCGCAAGTTGGAACTTGAATTGAAGTTCCAGGCGGTTTCGATTCATCGCAGCCTCAGCCAACACCAAGAGGTATTGACCAAGGCAAAGAAAATTTCTTCCGAATTCCGCGATACCCGCCGGGCGGCTGTGGTGCACCTGGTGGGGATTCTGAGCGCTGCCCAACTGGTCCGCGAGGGAGACCTGGAGATTGCGGAATATGTTCAACTGCTGGATGAACATCTGAGGTTATGGCCGCAGGAGGCGACGTCGGCCGAAGTGGCACTGTTTCGAGGCGAGTATGACTTTGCACAAAGGAAATTTGTCCCCTCCGCTCTGAGTTGCATGCAGGCTCTTTCCCTGCTGGAAGGCCGCCCCAGGGAAGTGGACCGGTACCTGGCTGGCTGCCTGAAATTCCAGGAATGCCTGGTTGCCATTTCCGGTAATCCGCAGGCAAAACAGGAGCTTGTTCAATCGCTCGATACCACTCGTTTTTTCAGACCGCTGCCCTCCACCGATGGACGTCGGGAAGTGCAGCTTGAATGCTGGGCGACCTACGTTCTGGAAATTGATCCGGCAAACGCCGGGCCGGTCCTGCGGGCAATCAGGCAGCGCCAGGCACCCGGCGCGCGACTGAAATTATCCTGGCTTCGTTTGGTTTGCCTGCAGGGTGACGAGGAGTTGTCCCGGAAACTGGTGATGGCGTTGAAGGAGGAACTCGGCGAAGCTGACCTGAAGGCGTTGATCGAAGGATTGGAACGTGACGACCGCCAGGCAAGTCCGGTCGTCCGGAAGTGCATCGCCCGTGTCTTGCTGCAGCTGCCGGTCTCGCAGTCAGTGAAAGACGCGAAGGTCGAATTTTTTGCAGAGGCCAACCTGCAATTGGGAAGAAAACAGGAGGCCCGGCTGGCACTTGCCAGGGCTGCCAGGATCAATCCCCGGTCGGCTCGCATCCAGAAAGCGTTGGCCAGGGTGTTGGCGGAATCTTCTGAAAAGGAGGATCTCGAAACAGCTCTTGGAATCTGGAGGAAAATCCTGGCACAGTCCCGATCCGGTAGTGAACCGTGGCTGGAGGCCAAGTATCAGATTCCACGATGCTACCTGGCACTGGGAGATCGTGAGCGGGCTCGAACCCTTTTGGAGCTCATGCAGGCAGTTCCGCCGGGATGGCAGGAGTCGACCTGGAAAACCCGTTTTGACGCACTCTGGGAAAGCGTTTCCCGCTGAGCGTCCTGATTTCTGAAAGCCTGTGAATCAGATCTGGTAATTCTGTTCGGGACTCAAATCGGGTGATTCGCTTTTGATTCTCAGCTTGGGTGTTTCGTTGAGCACTGTGGTGAATGGTTCGACGCTACGGGTGACCCAGACACTCGAACCGATCACTGAATCATGACCAATGATCGTCTTTCCGCCCAGCACCGTGGCGTTTGCGTAGATGACAACATGATCCTCGAGAGTGGGGTGGCGTTTGGCACCCCGGATCATATTGCCATCGGAATCTGTCGGAAAGCTGATGGCCCCCAGCGTGACTCCCTGGTAGAGCTTGCAATGCTTGCCGATTTCGCAGGTTTCACCGACTACGACACCGGTACCATGGTCGATGAAAAAGTGGTCTCCAATCGATGCACCCGGGTGAATGTCGATCCCGGTTTCCTTGTGGGAATATTCCGAGATCATACGGGGAATCATCGGTACTTCCAGGCGATAAAGTTCGTGTGCGATTCGGTGACAGGTTACTGCCTGCAGTCCCGGGTAGCAGAATATGATCTCTTCGTGACTCTTGCTGGCGGGGTCACCTACGTGGGCAGCCTCCACATCCGTGGAAAGGGTTTTTCGCAGACCCGGAATCAGGTCGAGGAACTTGATGGCGATCGCCTGCCCTTGGGATTCATAGTCGGCAACCAGTTCAGCACACTTGTTTTCGGATCGGATTCGGTGGTCATGCATCAGCGCCCGCGCGATTTGCTGAGTCAGTTTGTCATGCAGTCCATCGATCAGTTGCCCCACATGGTAGGTGACGTTGCCAATATGGAGGCCCTCTCGCCGACGATAACCTGGAAAGATAATATCCGTCAGGTCCTCAACGATTGAGATCACCTCCCCGTAATGGGGCAGAGGGGTGTGACCAAGGTATTGAGTGGCCGAGCATTCCGTATAGGTCTCTACAATCTGCTCGGTGAGATCGGGTAACTGTTCCTTGAGTCGAAAATCGGTAGCCATGATGATCCGGGATTTCAGTCGATTTTGTGGGGCGTGTTGTCTGGAAACGGTGTGTTGACGGAAGAATGGAAGAGTTGGAGGGACTCATCCGGCAACGCAACAGACGCAGCTCGAAAAATGACGGCTGACCAGTTTCAGCTGCGAAAAGTCTGTCGGTGAGAGAATCATCGGGCATCCATCGCCAGGTAGGGATATTCGGAATGATCGGTATTTGACGCTTTTGCCTGTACACACCATGGATTGGGCCGTAAAAGTTTAACAGATCGACTTTGCCGTCAATATGACCGGTTCGCCTAGAAGCCGGTTCGCTCCATTTCAACCGCCGAATCAATGGCTGCCGACGCCAGAAGCCTGTGTTTTCCGAAAACCGGTAACCTGTTGGTGTGTCGCGACAGATTTTCATGGCACGGGATACCGCTTATCATTTTGTGATGTCCCGATCCACTCGTTCCAATCAATGGCGTCAGCTCAATCGGCAGATTACAGGCTGCACCCGGTGCGTACGGCTGGTGACCTATTGCCAGCAGGTTGCCGAAACCAAAAAAAGGGCCTACCTGGATTGTAATTACTGGGGGAAGCCAGTGGAGAACATGGGTGACCCGTCTGCCAGGATCCTGATTGTTGGTTTGGCGCCCGCAGCTCACGGTGCCAACCGCACGGGCCGAATGTTCACGGGCGACCGCAGCGGTGACTTTCTTTTTGAAGCCATGTACCACGTTGGGCTATGCAACCAACCGCAGTCAACGGCCGTTGAGGACGGTCTCCGTTTGCGTGGCTGCGCGATTACCGCCATTTGTCACTGTGCGCCACCTGCAAACAAGCCGGAGCCGCAGGAATTGAGGAATTGTCGTCCCTGGTTGGACAGCACAATTGACCAGGTGGATCCCCGTATTTTTGTCGCCCTCGGGCAGTTGGCGTGGAAAGCGATGCTGCAGGTTGCGGTAGAAAGAAACTGGATCGAAGGCCGGAAGCCCGGTTTTGGCCATGGCGAGGTGGCGGAATTCAAGGATGGAAAACAGATGCTTGGCTGCTATCACCCGAGCCAGCAAAATACCTTTACGGGGAAGCTGACCCAGCGAATGCTACGCAACGTGTTGCGCAAGGCGATTCGTCTGGCAGAACCTGGTCCCTCCTGAAGCCGCACTCGAATTCCCATTTGCTGGAACAGCGGAAATCCCGGCCCGCGGTTTCAGGCCGGAGTGTTTGCCGGGTCTGCCCTGGAAATACTGTCCACGAAATCTATCCAGGAAAATCTGTCTAGGAAAAAATGGGAAGAGGTTTCCCGTCAGTCAGTTGGAAAGGGCGTCCCAGCTGGTCATGCAGGGTGGATTGCAGGGAAATTCCGAGTGCCTGGAAGATCGTTGCATGCAGGTCGTTCGGCCGACATCCCATGAGGTCAGGTTCGCTGCCAATCCGGTCACTCTTTCCGTAGACCTGTCCCCCTTCGATTCCCGCTCCCGCAAAACAGACTGAGTAACAGTTGGGAAAGTGATCTCTCCCGGCCCCACCGTTGATTTTGGGGGTACGGCCAAATTCAGTCAGGAATACAACCAGCGTTTCGTCGAGCGTACCCCGCTGTTGCAGGTCCTTCAGTAGCACGGAGGCGGGGCGGTCGAAAGCGGGTAACATCGTTTTTTGGAGGCGATTGAAATTGTCGCCGTGGGTGTCCCAATGGTCCCCCTTGGCACCGTTGAGATCGCCGGCAGCACAACAGACGGTGACCAGCGGGATGCCGGCTTCGGACAGTCGGCGGGCGAGAAGGATGCTGCGGCCGCAGATATGGTCTCCGTAAGCTCGCTGGATCTTTTCCGGCTCGCGATTCAAGTCGAATGCCTCCCGTACCTTGTTACTGACGAGCATGGCCGATGCCAGGTCACGGAAATGATCCCGTTGCCGATAGGACTCGGAAGCGCCCACCGGCCGGTCGAATTGCCGAATCAGGCTGTCCACGTTTCCAAACCGAACCCGGTCAATCCTGGCGGAAAGATCGAGCTCAGCCGCACCCAGCGAACGGGAGACGCCGCCAAACGGCCGTCCATCCGGAGTCTTGACGACAATGGGATCATACTGCTGGCTGAGCCAACCTCCATATTCTCCGGCTTGCAGCGTTCCGTTGTCTACCAACGGATAAGGCAGGCGCACCGATGCGGGAAAACCATCCGGCGGACGTTTGAATTTACTGACCATGGCTCCCAGGGACGGCCAGTCCTTTCCAGAGGGAGGCAGGTTGGCCGCCGTCCCCGGTTGAGGCGGCTGGTGGCCGGTCATGTTCCAGTACATACCTTTCCCGTGGGCGGAACAATCATGGTGTACCGAACGGACGATTGCCAGTTGATTGACCTGACTGGCAAGCAAAGGCAGATGTTCCCCCACCTGGATCCCGGGAACGGAAGTGGCGATAGGGCGAAAAGGACCACGGATATCTGCCGGTGCATCCGGCTTGAGATCCCAGGAGTCGAGATGGCTGATGCCACCCCAGCAAAAGAGAACAATCACGGATTTGGCCTTTCCGTTACCGGCGCTGCCAGGCAGTTTCCCGGTACCGTCCTTTTCATTTGCAGCCCCGGAGCGGATACCCAGGTAATCCGCCAGTGATAATCCCATCGCCCCGCAGGTCGTTTTCATCCAGTTTCTTCTTGTTCGATCGATTGTCATGGAATCATTTCGGAGGCTGAAGTTTTTAATGAAACCCGGAAGTGCGTTTTGCGGTTCGAATGGAAAACCGGTTCTCGAGGTGACTCTCCGGAACCACGCTGCCGGAACCCGGGACCCGACCAACCGGCCGGCTCGCCTGCTCACCCGTTTCGGGGGGGAAATGACCAGTTATAAAATTATTCATTGGGAAACAAGTGTGATCCTGCTCCAGTAGCCCCCTTCAAAAGACCAGCCACTGGCCCGATTCTCCAGTTCCAGCAGGATCGTTTGGCCCGCATACCTGGAGAGGTCGATGGAGTGATCGCTCCACCGGTTGTCGTCGATTGCTTTGCTCAGAACGTTTTTTCCATCAATGCGGACAGCCAGCTGCCAGTTTCCCTGGGGGTGATTGTTGGTCGAGAAATTCAGCAAGGTTTTCTTGTTTGCCGGTACGCTGATTTTCCGTGAGAGGATACAGGGCACCGACCTGCTTAGCGGATGAGTCAGGAGGACTTTTTTTCGTCCCTTCCATTCCGCCCGGCGCCCCGGTTGCATTCCCGGGCCTCCGCAGTGGCTGATTTTCCAGCCGGGAGCCAACTGATCGACTGCCCTTTGAATTTTTTTCGGGTCGACTGTCGCTGCTTTTTTGCGGCTTTCGGCGGTTTTGGGTTGGGGCATTTTTGCATCGACCTCTTTGCGCCATTGGTGAAGCCGTTGCTTGAGCCGGGCGGCGACCTGGGGAAGTTTCCCCGAGAGGTCCTTTCGTTCACCAATATCGTTTTGCAGGTCAAACAACTGGACGGTTCCCTTTTCGTAATATTCAAGCAGCTTGTAGCGTCCGATTCGAATGGCCCCGCCGGGACTCTGGTAGCCGTGGTTGCTGTAATGCGGGAAATGCCAGTAGACCGGGCCGCGATCAAGCTCTTTTCCCCTGAGGGCGGCCACAAAACTTTTGCCATCCATGTGTTGTTCGGGCAAGGCGGGCAGATCAAGCATTTCCAGCAGCGTCGGGTAGAAATCGGTTCCGGTCACGATGGTCTGGGAAGTTATGCCGGTAAGTCCTTTGCCAGGCCAGTGAACAATCAGAGGCACCCGGATGCCTCCTTCATAGTTCCAGCCTTTGGCCCCTCGGAGCGGGAGGTTGGAGGTGGAAAACCGGCTGTTCAATTTTTGCACCGTTTGATTGCTTTCAACATACTGGTTGGAAGCAGCCATGCCTCCATTATCGGATGTGAAAATGACAATCGTATTCTTTTCCAGTCCCAGCTCTCGGAGCTTGGCCCGGATTCTGCCGAGGCTCTGGTCCATCGCCTCGACCATCCCGGCAAATTCAATATTGTCCTGCTTCTGTTTTACCCACCAGACCCTTTTTTGCTGCGTGGTTTGGAAGGATTGATCTTTGGTAAGCAATTCCCGGTCCGCTTTGGTGAGAGCCGGACCATCCGGATTACCCTCCAACAGGTAATCGGGGCTTTTCGATGCAGGTTGCGCCGCCAGTTTTTTTCTGTATTTTTCAACCAGGTCTTTTCTGCCATGAATCGGGTCATGAACGGCGAAATGAGCCATGTGCAGATAGAAAGGGCGATCCCGGTTTTTTTCCATGAAATCGACAGCAAGATCCGTGTAGCGATCCGTCAGGTAATCCCCCTTTTTTCCATCCGGTCCATTTCCGCGTGTCCGGAAGGGAAAGTGATAGGAGCCGTACCAGCCGTAGGTGAATTCATCGAAGCCCCAGCTGTCCGGTTTTCTCCCCAGGTGAGCCTTGCCGAAAAATGCGGTCCGGTAACCATACTTCTGCAGAGTCATCCCCAACGTTTGCTCGCCTTCGGGCAGTGCCATCGCTTTTTCGGCGCTGTGCAGGATTTCGTAGTCCCTTTCCGGCCGTCCACCAAGCCATTCGGTCAGGTTGGTTCTGGCTGGATATTTGCCTGTGTGGATGCTGGAGCGGCTGGGGGAACAAACGTGACAGGTCGAATAAGCGTTGGTGAACCTGACGCCTTCTTTCGCCATTTGGTCAATCGCGGGTGTCTCATGGAAACGGCTTCCGTAGCAGCCCACATCCCTCTGCCCCAGGTCGTCAACCAGGAAAAAGACCACGTTGGGCATCCTGTTGTCAGCCATGCATTTTGAAACTTCCCGGGAGTCCAGAAAAAAAATCAGTGTCAGTAGCAGGGAACAGGCCTTCAGATTCACGGAATACCTCCTGGAGGTAGGTTGGGTACGGACCATGCATCCGTATGTGTCCTTGTCACCGGCAAAGTACTGTCGTCCAAGCAGGCAGGCGGGGTGCCGGTACGGGGGCGTTTGCCAAAAACTGGGATAACCTGATTTTGAAGCCAAATCCGGGGGATTGGAAGTCCGCTTGGCGAAACCGTGGTCCCTTTCCTGATGTGAGCAAAAGACATCCATCACCTTTGCTGCTAAACTGTTATTCGAAATTTCCGTCGTCGAATGTTGAATTGTTCAGGTCCGCCATTCCCGAAACATGAAAGCGAGATTCTCATGGGTCCTCTTCGCTGGTCTTTTTTTCACGTAATCTGCCTGCTGATTCCGCTTGGTCAGGTCGGAGTGGCTGAAAAGCCGAATTTCATCATCGTCTTCGCTGACGATCAGGGCTACGGTGATTTGAGCTGTTTTGGTTCCACCCGGATCAAGACTCCCAATATCGACCGGCTGGCCCGGCAGGGCCGCAAATTTACCAGCTTCATGGTTGCGTCCCCCGTCTGTACTCCCTCGCGGGCGGCGCTCCTGACCGGGTGTTACCCGAAACGGGTGGGAATGCACCAGCATGTTCTGTTTCCTTCTTCGAAAAAAGGTTTGAATCCGGCGGAACACACGATTGCCGATCATTTGAAATCGCAGGGTTATTCCACAGCCTGTTTCGGAAAATGGCACCTTGGGCACCACCGGGAAGTCCTTCCAACTGCCAATGGTTTTGATACCTATTTTGGTATTCCCTACTCCAACGACATGAACCATCCGGACAATAAGGGCAAACCACAGGGGGGATGGCAGGGTATGGATCGTTTATGGGGTGACCCGGGATCGACCCTGACAAAATGGAAGACTCCCCTGTTTGAAGATGAAAAAATCGTCGAACTTCCGGTCGACCAGCGAACGGTCACCCGCCGGTACACCCAGAAAGCAATTGATTTTGTACGGAAGAACCGGGATAGGCCCTTTTTCGTTTACCTGCCTCATTCCATGCCACACATCCCGCTTTACGTGCCGGATGATGTTCGTGATCCCGACCCCAAAAACGCCTATACCAATACGATTGAACATATCGATTCCGAGGTGGGACGTCTGCTGGATACACTTGATGAGTTGAAGCTGAGCCAGAAGACCTACGTGATTTACACGACCGACAATGGTCCCTGGCTGCAGTTCCGGCATCACGGTGGATCTGCGGGACCTTTGCGTGAAGGGAAGGGCACCACCTTTGAAGGTGGACAGCGAGTTCCCTGTCTCATTCGGGGGCCCGGGATTCCCGCCGATTCCGTTTGCCATGAATTGACCGGTACCCTGGACGTTCTTCCGACGATTGCCTCGATCACCGGAGTCCCCCTCCCGGAAAAACGCATTGACGGACTTGATGTATCCGGACTGTGGAAAGGAACGGCCCGGAAATCCCCGAGGACTGAATTCGTGCACTACACTTCGCAGGGACAGTTGGAAGGTTTGCGCCAAGGAGACTGGAAGCTGTTGGTGAAGAAACCACGCCTGCGTCGTAACCAGAAGAACAAACAGAAAGCCGGTAAAAAACAGGAGCAGGTTCTGCTTTTCCAACTCGGCGAGGATCTTGGTGAAAAGAATAACCTGGCCGAAACGCATCCGGAAAAAGTGGCACAACTCCGCCGTCGAATGGAGGAACTGGATGCAGAGATTACGACCAACTCGAGAACGCCGTGGTTCAAGACGGATTGAATGAAGGACGCTGTCCTGCCGCTGCGGACGATTGTGTTCCCGGTTTCAGAAAGGGCTTTGGTTTCTTGTTCGCAAAAAGGGCTGCCGCCTTGCCTGACCGGGTTTGCAATCATCGTCCTGGATCCCGTTAACCTGCATGCCCTGCCGATTAATTTTTTGCAGGCATGGCATCCCAGTGGTCACGGAACCAGGAGGAAATTTTGCTGCTGGCGACCTCGTAAATGGAGTGGGACCGGTTCGCGAGAAAGATCCTGCAACGCTGGCCGACCAGTGGAAGTGCCATGCGTTTGGCAGTCGGTTGGAGGGAAGCGGTATGGGCCCTGAATACGGGGTTCACCAGTTCCCATTCCGTCCCTTCGGACGGAGGGGCTGGATGCACGGGCAACGGCCCACCATTTTTTGCACTCAATGCAGGGTGCGGAGCACTGCGGATGGCTGTCGGCTCAATGCTCTTCAAGGTCGTTGTCATTTTTGGCCCCGATTCCAGTGCGACCGTCAAAGGTTGCTGAAGGGCCTGGTGGAATATTGGAGCATGGAATTCGTCGATGCCGGAGACAATCTCTACGGAGTCGCCAGGAACGATTTTCAGAATTTCCTGCCCTTGCCTGAAAAAGGCCCCATGGCAATCGGTCAATTCGGCAGCCACGATGCGTCCATCGCAGGGTGCCGTTAGTGAAAGCCGATCGGCTTGGCTACCGATAATTTCAATTTGCTCGTCCAGTTTTTCAATTTTACGCAGGACTGCCTGGTAGGAGGCCAGTTCCTTTTCACGTTTCATTTTTTTGGCCTCGATTACCGCAATCTGCCGGTCAATTTTTAACGAACGGAAATGAAACAACAGTTCCTTGTTTTCGAGGATGCCGATTACCTGTCCCTGGTGAACCGGTTGGCCGTCACTCACCATCAGCTCGGTCAGAAAACCGTCGGCTGGAGCTCGGACGGTCTGGGGTCGGGAAAAATCGACCACACCATGTGCGTAGGGTGCAAAAGGCCAGGGAATGTGAGTGCAGAGATCAATTGCCACCAGGAAAACCAGGAACGTCGCCAGGCAGCGGAAGTGCGAAATCCGCATCGGTGACCGGGTAAAGACGAATTCCCTCATAAAAAGGAGCATGGGTCGGACGTACCAGAGGAAGACAGCTGCCGCTGCCAGCAGGATGCCCGCCCCGTGGAACAGGTTGGCTGCTGCCAGGATCAGGCTGACCGCGACCACCACTCGCCAAAGGGCAGCCAGCCATCCGTAGAGTCGCGTGATCCAGTCCACTGAAGACAGGTCTTCCCCGCTGCGGATTCCGAAAAATACCTGTCGGACCCAGTTTTTCTGGTAACGTGCTCCCTGCGTTGCGAGGTTGGGTTTCTTCAATAGATCTGACAGGACAAAATATCCATCGAATTTCATCAGGGGATTGATATTGAAAAGAAGGGTGGTCAGGCTGGCCATGGTGACAACCTGCACGGAGACGAAGCCCAGTACAGGATGCCGTGACAAAGACCAGACGACTACAAACAGGGCAGCGACAAACAATTCGGCATAGATGCCCGCTAGAGCGACACCCATTCTCTTTCGCCCGGATTCAAACCGCCAACTGCTCGAGACGTCGACGAATGGCATGGGCAGGAAAAGGAGAAACTGGATACCCGCATCGCCCACCGAGCCTCCAAAAGCCCGGCAGCAGACAGCATGGGCGGTTTCGTGAATCATCTTCAGGATAACCCAGCAGAAGCACAGGTAGACCCAGTTGCCAGGTTCCAGGATCAGGCTTGCGTCCGAAAAGAACTTTTCCCGGTTTCCCCAAAACAGCAGGAAGGCCCAGGTAAGCGTCACAAGCCAGATTGCCAATGCCCACGGTCCAAACAGCCAGCCGAGTTTTCCGTTCAGCGCCTTGGCCGCTCGATCCGCGTTGAACAACCTGACCCGGAATCCGATTGGCTGGATGTTCTGGAGCCATCCACCTTTGGACTCCTGATGATCGGCATTCATGGTATTTCCATTGACCGATTCAAGAAGGTTCTCCCGGATCAGGAAATCAAAAAGCCGAAGAGCCTGTTTCCAGTTGAGTGGTTGTGACGTGGAGGCCTGTTGCTCTCCCTGATTCGTGGATTGGCGGTAATGATTGAATGCCTGACGACAGGATTGTTTGCCATCCAGGAATCCCAGCAGGGCATATTCACGACTTCCCAGTGTGAAAAAACGTCCGTTCGCCAGGTTTTCGATCAGGTAGCTCAAGGCTTTTCCCTCGCGGCGACTGGAGAACCGGAGCGAGGCCCTGAGCTCGAGGACGGCGGAGTCCATTTTCTGGTTGTCGGCTGCGCTCAATGGAGGGCTCCGGTTACGTTAAGTCGACAGTTTAAAATCCGGCCAGCCGTTTCAGTGAACCCAGAGGCTTGCGAAACAGAATCCAACCCACCGTTTGGGGGTTGCCAACGATGGTGGCGTAGCCCCGCATGCCGGGGCGAATGAGCCCCCGCTGGTTGTCGTAGCTCACTTCGGCCACGAAAAGACTCTCGCTTTCAAACGTAATTGCCTGGGGGCGAATCCTCGTGATTCTGCCGTTGAGAGGTTCCCGGGATGCTTCAAGATGAACGTGCACCTGCATCCCTTCCTCTACGTAGGCAACATCCTGCTGGCTGACATAAACCAGGAAGACCAGCTTTTCCAGCGGAGCGATTTCAAATAACACCTGCCCCCTGGCGAGAGGGGCTCCTTCGGCGTCCTTCAGCTCGTTTTTCAGTACCATCCCTGACAGCGGGCTGGTGATTTCCAGGTTCTGACTTCTTTGAATCAACATTTCATTCCGAAGCGAGATTCGCTGGAACTCCAGTTGAGCCTGCTGCATGGCCAGGGTTTGCCCCTTGGCAAGAGCAGCGCTTTTCTGTTTCCTGAATTTTTCCTTTTCCGCCTCGACACTGGAGCGCTGCAGCTGAATTTCATCTTCATCCAACTGGGCCAACAGATCGCCCTTTTCCACGAAATCTCCGGGCTGGACCATGCTGGAACGAAGGACCCCTTCGAAGGGCGCTGAAACATAGCGTCGGGTGACCGGTTTGGCCTCCACATCACATTGCATGCGGTTGGGAATCCTGACAATCAGCAACAGGGTCGACAGCAGCAAAACGGCTGCCCATTTCATGGGACCCGGCAGCCGGGAACCGACCTGCTGCTGCAGTTTTTGAACGACCGACCAGGAGGCTTTCTGCAATAGTACCAGGTGCGGCACGACCCATTCGGAAAGGTGGCTCAACTTTTCGGCCGCCGACACGCAAATTTTCCGTTTGCCGACCAGGGTAACCACACCGAACGGGTCCTTTTGCGGACCTCGAAACAGGCAGGAAAAAGCACACTCATCTCCGCTTTCGGTCAATGAGCGATGAGTCAGGGTAGGCTGCCAGAGGCTGCTTTCCGGCCAGCCGGCAGAGTCCCCGTCGAATTGGACATCACGCTGGGCCGAGAGAACCTGGTCCCGCTCGATTGTTTTCTCGTTAACCTTGCCCAACAACCGGAGGGAATTTCTGGAATCCAGGATGGAAACGAACACGGTAACGTCTTCGAACATGCTGCTGATGTTCTCTGCGAGTACCTGGCAGGCGTTTTCCACGCTGGTTGCCTGGTCGAGAGAAATTCGCATTTTCAGCAGTTCGCTGAGTACCAGACCGGACCTGGCGTTGCTGACCGTCGGTGTGAAAGTCTTGGTGTGGGGCGGAGAGACTTTTGGAGAGGCGGATGCACCTTGCGAGGTCGATGCAGTCAACTCAGGCGGTTCGGAACCCGCTGACGCCTGGTGCTTCCTGCTCAAAGAATACCGCGGTAGGGAAGAGCCTGGATCCGCCGGCGGCTTTTTTGATGGTTGATCCACGCTCATTTTCCATTCTTTTTGCCACCCGGGCCCCGGTAGGAAATATTTTTATCCGACGGGAGTGTTGGCTGTTCTGCCAATTTTGCGTTCTCCCGGAGGACGCAATGCTCTCCACTGGTGTACCTGCCTTCAGAGTTGTCGATACGGATGATGACCTTTACGGTTTCACTCTCCGCATCCACCAAAGGGCTTTTCCATTGCACGGTGCCGACAATTTTCTGTTGGGTATCCGACTCAAGTAGGACACGCTGGTTCCTGGAAATGCCGGAGGCGTTGCCGCGAGGAACGTTCATGACGCATTTCAACTGCCCGATGTCGACGAGAGTCAGCAGGGTTGGATTGGTAGGTGAAACGGCTTCGCCGGGATTTTTGTGAATCCTGGTGACCAGCCCGTTCATGGGCGCTGAAATTTCCCGCAAGGCCATTTTTGCCTGGATAAGCTCCAGCTCTTTCTGTTTGATTGCAATCTCTTCTTCGGCCCTCAGGACTCTTCCCAGGGCGACTTGCACATCTGATCTGGCCCGTTCCAGCTCCGTGGCTCGACCGTGCCCACTGGCAAAAATTGTCTCCAGTTTCGCGAGGCGGTTTTTTTGCAGTTCATGTTCGGCACGGGTGGTTTTCAGGTTACCGACCGATTGCGCCTCCTGCTGTGCGATTGCCAGGGATTTTGCCAGTACCTTGTTATCCAGTCTGACAAGAACCTGGCCTGCTTTGACGGTAGCCCCTTCCTGAACCTGGATTGCGTCGATAATCCCGGTTTCCACCGTGGCCACATCGATCTGCTGGTAGGGTTCGAGGTAGCCCTCGACGTCACCTGAGAAATCTGACTGCGCAAAAACGCGTGCCACGCTGAACGTTATCAAAAGCAGTGGGTGCCCTGTTGCATGACATTGGAAAGATCGCGGTCCCGGACTCACTGCTGTTGAAACCCGGGCTCCTGACGCAAGAGGAAATCCAGACCCTGCGAAGACACTCCAGGATCGGCAGCGAATTGGTCGAGGCAGCATTTCACGCGACGCTGGTCGTTGATACCGTCCGCTACGTCGGATGCCCGTTTTCCGGGAGCGACAAGTACCCGGGTATGGTCAAGGGTGAACAGATACCGCTCAGTGCCCGGATCGTAACGATTGCGGATGCTTTTGATTCCATGTTCAGTGGTAGCAACTATCGAAAGCTGAGAACCCGGGAGCAGGCTGTTGAGGAGTTGTACCGGTGTTCTGGAACACAGTTTGATCCGGTACTGGTAGAAAGATTCGTGGATCTGTTGAGCAGTCGTCCGGAAATGGATGGAGTCACCAAGCGAAAGAGACAATTCACCAAGGACTTTGCCATCCAGCTCGCCAGTATTTCGGAGCAGATCACCAAATCTTTCGACGAGCAGGATTTTGACCTGTTCCGGGCCAACGCGCAGAAGCTGGAGGCAGCGGCCAATCATTACAAGAACCCGAGATTGAAAATCATCGCGAACAAGCTGATGAATCATTCGGACAGTGTGGCTGACCAGGAGGCAGAAGCCGACAAAATGATGGCAGACGTTGTCCAGTTGCTGGAGTTGTGCCATTCAGCCCAGTTGGAGTTTCTTGAGCCTGCCTGAGCGTAGCGGTTATCAGCCGACTCGGATGGAATGCATTTTCCCGAGCCGCGAACGAGCATCTCAAGCTACCGAGGCGACTTTACTTGACACCGAGGCTTTCGAGGTTGACCTGCTTCTGGAATTCAATATCCACCGATTCAGAAATCTGGTTGCAACGTGCGGAGATTTCCCGAGTCGCTTCGGCAGTCGATTTTCCCTGGAAAACCGCCTCGATTTCATTCGCCATCGCCAACTCGTATTGTTCGGCCTTCTGAACCCGGGGACGAACGATCCAGGTTGTCGCGTCGAATTGTTTTTCAATGACTTTCGAGAAGGATTCGACAAACGGCGCATCGTATTTCCTGGAGACCCATTCCGAGGACCGGTTGAGGTGACTGGCACGGTAGGGAAAGCCGCTTTCAGGATTGGCCAATCCGATCGGTTCCGAGAGTTCTTTTCCTGAAATCAGCGCCAGGCGTCTTGTGGCAACACTGGAGAGGGGAGAGCTTCGCAGGACCGAGGCGCAAAATCCACCAACTCCAATCATCTGGACCTGGCGTTCGTCCGCCGGCGATCGATTCCATTTTCCGGAGGAAAAATCAAACTTCGAGCTGGAGCCGGGTATCAGGTGAGCTTCCGCTCCCTCAAGCTTTCCTTTTTCAAGAGCACTTCCTTCGCTGACCGGGTGAGGCCAGCTGAGGCAGAGCACACTCTGTTGCAGTCGAAACGCCTGCTCCGCCTCCCGGGGTGTCATACCGCGGTGTTTGGGGTCCATCAGGTCATGCACGGTCTTCATTTGCTGTATTGACTTTTGGAAGGGAGGCGTATCGATCAATGAATTCCATTTCGAATAGTCAAAACAGACGGAATACCGGTTGCGCGAGCGGACGGAGCTGGCAGATCGGGCCAGCAGGGTGGTTGCTTTCCAACGGGAGGCCAGCGGTTCAATGGTCGGGCTCCACGTTTTGTCGGGAGACATGCCCTTGAGGGAGCCGTTCTTTCGTGCCGTCGCCAGTTTCAGGCAGACGGATTCGTATTCATTCCAGGTGGTTGGTACCTCAAGTCCGTTAGCCTTCAGCACATCGGTACGGCAAAGCAGCATCAGGGAAGTGACTCCCAGCGAGGTTGCGTAGCGTTCTTTTCGGTGCATGCAGAAAATCCTGCGTTGGTTTCTCAGCACGTCGCTCATTCGGTAAGGTTCTGACTCGACAATGTACCCGGGGATCGGTCTCAGCAAATCGCGATAAACCAGATCACCGAACAGTTGGGGAGGGTAGAGGACCAGGTCACCTTCCAGTGGCTGCTGTAGAAACTGGTCACAGGTCGCGGAGACAAATGAGGGTGCCCCCAGGTCCAGGGCTTTGAATTCCCTCACGATCACTGACCGCAGATCCAGGTGGTCCTCTTCAGTTTTTTCCAGGATCACGATGGTGATTGGCCGGTTATCCGTTTTGGGTTCAGCGGGTTTGACCGCCTTTTGCTCTTCTGCGCTTTTTTCGCATCCCAGCAGCAAGGCTGTTGCGAGTATGGGGAAAAACAGTGTCAAAAAACGAAAAGGCTGGGTCATGGCTGAAAAAGGGGTGAAACCGGGAATCTCGTATACTACGGGGTTACCACAATAGCCTGTTCTGATTTTGCCAACTAAAATTGTGGTTTTGCCAATTTAATTGAATCGGAAAACGGTTTGGTGGCAACCGCAAAGCGGTTCGGCCAAATATTCCGTAAAACACATCTCAACCTTCTTTTTACAGGGCACGTCACATGGCATATTTTCTGGGTGTGGATATCGGGACCTCCGGCACCAAGACCATCCTGATCAATGAAGCGGGCGAAATACTGGCCGAGGCTGTGGAAGTTTACGCTTCCTATCACCCGAAACCTCTATGGAGCGAGCAGGACCCTGAGGACTGGTGGAACGCCACGGTAAAGACCATCCGTTCGGTGGTTAAAAAATCGAAGGTCAAGCCGACGGATGTGAAGGCAATCGGGCTTTCCGGTCAAATGCACGGTTCCGTTTTCCTGGACAAAAAGAACCGGGTACTGAGAAAAGCCCTTCTCTGGAATGACCAGCGGACTTCGGCCGAATGTGATGAAATCGAAACCAGGGCCGGGGGGCGGAGGCAGTTGATCAGGATGGTTGCCAACCCGGCATTGACCGGCTTCACGGCACCAAAAATTCTCTGGCTACGCAACCACGAGCCGAAAAAGTTTGACAAGTTGGCCAAGGTTTTGCTTCCCAAAGATGACGTTCGAAGACGGCTGACCGGTGAATTTGCCACCGACGTCAGCGATGCCAGTGGAATGCTGCTGCTGGACGTTCGCAAACGTAATTGGTCCCGAGCTCTGCTGAGCAAACTGGAACTTGATGAATCGCTGTTTGCCACTTGCCATGAATCGGAGGAAGTCACTGGAAACCTGACCCCAGACGCTGCAAAACTGTTGGGTTTGACGACGGATTGCGTTGTGGTTGGTGGTGCGGGGGACTGCGCCGCGAATGCCGTGGGCACTGGCGTTGTAAAAAGTGGTGTGCTGTCGACATCCATCGGTACTTCCGGCGTGATGTTCGTCCATTCGGACAAGGTAGAGGTTGACCCGGCTGGACGCTTACATACTTTCTGTCATGCGGTGCGGGGGAAATGGCACATGATGGGAGTCAGTTTGACAGCCGGCGGAGCACTGGAGTGGTTCGTGAAAAACCTTTGCTCGGAGTTTGGGAAAAAGGTGGATCCCTACGCGGTTCTCAACCGGGAAGCTGAGCAGATTCCGCCGGGTAGTGAAGGGTTGGCGTTCCTGCCCTACCTCGCCGGCGAACGAACGCCCCACGCGGACCCTGATGCCCGCGGAAGCCTCGTCGGACTTACCCTGAAGCACGGTCGGGGCCATGTCGCCCGAGCTATCATGGAAGGAGTGACTTACGCGATGCGGGACAGCCTCGAGATTATCCGCTCCATGGGCGTACCGGTTCGGCAGATTCGGGTTTCCGGCGGAGGAGCAAAAAGCGAACTTTGGCGGCAGTTGCAGGCCGATGTGTTCGGCCAGAATGTGGTCACCATCAACGCCGAACAGGGACCTGCCTATGGTGTTGCGTTACTGGCCGCGGTGGGAGCCGGAGCTTACCGGAATATTGAAGAGGCCTGTACGGCCACCATCAAGATTCGGGAAAAAACCACCCGTAAGGCAAAAAGCAGCGCTGCCTACAACCAGAGGTTTCCGCTTTTCCAGCAGCTGTACCATTCCCTCAAGAAGGATTTCAAAGCCATTTCCGCACTGGAATGAGTTCCCGGGAGTTGGCGTTTCTTCCTGTTTGCGGAAGGCCGTTGGTGTGACCTGAAGGGGAAGAACCGGCACTTCCTCCCGGCACTTCCTCCCGGCAGTTTGCCCTGCGGTTGGTTGGCCACAAATAGCCAGTCTGTTTTCCTGACGCCAATGAACCGCAGTGCCAAGGAACCGAATGGGAAATTTCACGCCTGAGAAGCGTTCCCGATTTCCATCTCCACCGGGTTGCTGACCCACCGGGCTACTGATCCACCGGGCTACTGATCCACCGGGGGCGAATCCAACTCCTGCAATCAAGAGCCTTCGAATTGCCGTTGGTTGGTGATGTTGGATTGGTGATCCCGGAGACTAGTTCAAGCCGACAATCGTACAGCCGTCGGCCAGTGATTCCTTGAGCCGATCATAGATGTCAAAAACATCGTCGCTGAAGGAGGCTTCCGTAAAAGAGAGGTTGATGTAGGTCAGGTTCTTGAGGCCATATAGTTGTGCAACCTGCTTGTCGGTAATCTTGGTGGAGCCAATGTGCAACCAGGTCAATTGTTCCATCTTTCCAAGATCGCTCAGGCTGTTATCGGTAATCTGGGTGGCATCCAGGTTGAGACGCACCACATTTTTCATCTGGGAAATTGCTGTCACGGCACCATCCCCTACCTTGGTGGACCAGAGGTTCAGATCCTTCAGCCTGGGCAGGCCAATCAGGTATTCCATACCGAGATCGGTGGGACCGGGGGACGAGCATTCGCTCAGGTCGAGTGTCTCCAGTTCCAGCATCTTGCCAACGAATTTCAAACCTTCGTCCGTGATGTTGGTATCCCGGAGAACCATTTTCTTCATTCGGGTCGCGCCCGTCAGTTGCATGATTCCAAAATCGGCAACCGCAGTCCTGGCGAAATAGACTTCCTTGAGCTTGGTCAGCCCATTGATTGCAAACATGCCTTCGTCGTCGATCCGGGTGTCATTCATTCCCAGTACCTCGAGATTGGACATCTTTCCAATCGACTCCAGTCCCTTGTTTGTGACTCCCTTGCCCCACACCTTGAGCATTTTCAATCGTGGCAGATCGGCAATGTACTCCAGACCGGCATCGGAAACCTTGTTGCAGTCGGTCAGGTCGAGAGCCACAAGTGATTTCAAGTTTTTCAGGTGTTTCAGTCCTTCATCACCGACCTTCGTCTGACCGACGCGAATCTGCTGTAAACGGGGAAAGGTGGAAAGGACTTTCATGGATTCGTCGTTGACGCTGGTCCGCTTCAATTGCAGGAAAGTCAGGTTTTTCAATCCGGCCAGTTTCTTCAGGCAGGCCGTATTCGTACCGGAAACGGAGACTTCAAGGCTGCGGAGGTTGGGAAGGTCTGCCAGGATGTCAAACGTCGTCTCGTCGATGGATTGACCTGTCATCAGAACTTCCTGAACGGACTTGAAGTTTCTCATCGACTGTATTTGGTCATTGGAAAAATCTTCAAGACCCAGCAGGTCAAAAACGGTCACTTCTCCACGGTTGTTTCTGGTGATTTTGATTCCCAGGTCACTTAGTTGCTTGAGCCCTTTCAAGTCGTCAATCTGCTGCTGCAGCTGCTCGACCTCCAACCGCATCCGGTCGGCTGCCTCTTTTTCCCTCTGGGCAAGTTCGCGTGCCTTGGCTGCATCAGTCTGGTAGGCCTCAGCCCGTAGTTTTTCCTGGTCGATCTTGCTTTGGAGATTGCTTTTTTCCTCGTCATCACAGCCTGTAAACAGGACGTTGCCGGCTACGAGCACCAGGAGAACGGGGATTTTGACGGAATCATGGAATACAGAAGCTGGGAAGGTCCGCATATCAGGTCTTGGGTGGGAATAATTCGCGGGATCGTGAAAGGTTTCGAATACTCTATTGAATTTGGAAAGAGCCGTTTTCGCAAGGTGTGAACGTGGGAATCCTGCCCAAACCTCCCGAATAAGTGGGCCGATCTGTCAGTGGAAAGGCGAATCCGCCCAAAAAACAAACCAAACCGAACGACCGCTTGTTTCCATGCCATTCGGGTCCGGTTCTGACGGAGTTGACAGTTTTAAGCTTCACGGTGGTGCTGAAGTTGGAAAAAAATCCGGAATCGAAATTGCCAGTCGCTAACGGTGAGCTATTTTTCTGCGACGCGAATGCAAAGGAGTATGGAGTAGAGCCATTACTTTGTGAAAGTCAGCTTTCATGAGACCTTACATTGCATCCGTCCCTTTTGGCATCCAACGGTGTCACCTGAATGAATGGCTCAAATGAAAAAGGAGTTTTGCGATGTCAATTTCCAGATTGGCAATCTGTGCCACCGCGTTTCTGCTGTTGGCCAACTGTATTGAAGCTCAGGATTGCGACTGTCAACCCCGCCCCAGATTGCCTCATTGTTCCGCCGGTTGCGGGCCTGCAATCTGCAGACCGGTCTTCTCCTTTGCAAACGCTGACAGTGGAAGGTGTCCTTCTGCCGGTGAACTTTGGGCAGGGTTCGCTGAAAGCACCAACTGTCGAGGCTGTGTGAGAACGATCCCTATCAAGCCTTACCTGCCCGATTTTACGACCTTGCCAGGCTGGTGTGGTCGACCAATGGGGGATTTTCAGGCAGCTGTTTCCAACTGTCGACAGAACCTTTCCTTGCCAGCAGTGACGGCACATTGGCCTCGGCCTTTTCACCTGCCGCAGGCTGACTGCAGAAGTATGCAGACTGGCATCCAGGACGCGTTCACCCTGCTGGGTCTGAGGAAAAAGAAAGCCCGCTGCGATTTTCAGAATGACTACTTCGGGCGACTGGGCGAAAGCCTTCAGTCGCCAACGCCCCTGCCAGCAGTCGATCACCCGGTCAGTCCGATTAAGCACGTCGATCCTGCTGCTGAAAACCACAGTTCAATCGCTCCCCTGGTAGATCCCGGAAATGACCAGGCAGGCAAGCCGCGTTTCGATTTCGGCGCCCACCCGGTAAGCCAGTAAGGGGAGCCTGGATGATCGGGCCAGGAGAAATTCCGAGTATGGAAAACGGTAGTTCGTTCAGAGCCAACTCATGAGAGGGGAACCAAGGTTCCCCTTTTTTTATGCCTTGAAGGCTGTTGATCGGTTGCGGGGCAGGTTTGCAGTAGGATCTCCAGTGTCACCTTGCCAAGGCAATTCGTTTGCCTTCACTCAACGGGTGGCGAGTCTTTTCCCGGGAAAAGCGGTGTTCCGTCCATGCAGAGGTGCGTGTGTGTTTGAGTTTGCTTGATCGAAAATGGCCCTGTCAGACGGGAGATTTCCGCCATCGATGATGGTGCGGCGAAGGGAATCGGTTTCAGTAGGGATTTGGCAGCGAAACTCGAGGATTCTTCGATTGCACGCATTTCCGACAGGGGAGAAAGAGCGGCCAGGGAGGTCCCGCTTTTTGCCAGAATTCTTTGTTTGTCGGAGTGAAGCCTTGTGGTCGGGCGGGTGCGAAATTTTAATAGATATTCAAGTCGTTTAAAGATTATTCATTTCGAGATATTCATTTACAGGCCCGGGGCACTCCCGGGCGGTTGGAGTTATTCATGGCTAGTTGCCGAGTTGTATTGAACATCATCCTGCTGATTCTTCTGGTTGTCGTGTCTTCCGAGGGGCAACAGAAGATAGAGAAATTTTCGCAGCCGGACAAGTTTCGGCAGTTGGAAGAAATCCTGCCAACGGCCAACGCCTATCGAACGGCTTCCGGCGCTCCCGGTTCCCGTTACTGGCAACAGCGGGCCAATTACGATATCTCGGTCGAACTCGATGATGAAAAGCAGAGCATCACAGGATCCGAGACGATTACCTATTTCAACCACTCTCCGGACAGCCTGAGCTACCTGTGGGTTCAAATTGACAACAATATTTTTTCCCCGGGTTCTGATTCGAACCTGACGCAGACTGCCCCATCGATCACCAGCCTGGATTCAAGGACGGTCAAGCGGTTGCTGGAATATGAAAAGTTTGATGGAAGCGTCAAAATCACCCGGGTGATTGACGCATCCAACAACCGCCCCCTCAAGCACTCCATCGTCAAGACCATGATGCGGGTTGATTTGCCGAAGCCGCTGCGATCGGGCGAATCGACATCACTGACAATCGACTGGAATTACAGGATTAACGATGCACGGATGATCGGTGGCCGGACCGGCTATGAATTTTTTCCACGCGACAAGAATTACATTTACGAGATGGCTCACTGGTTTCCCCGCATGGCGGCCTACACAGACGCCACGGGCTGGCAGCACAAGCAGTTTCTCGGCCGCGGCGAATTCACCCTCGAATTCGGCGATTATAACGTGAAGATCACCGTTCCCGAGGACCATGTCGTAGCGGCCACTGGCGTGCTGCAGAATCCGCAGGATGTCCTGACTCCTGACCAGCGGAAACGGTTGGCGGCTGCAAGGGACACCGATAAGCCTGTTTTTATCGTGACCCCGGAAGAAGCGCGGGCCAACGAATCCAACCGGCCCGCCGGCAAACGCACCTGGGTCTTTAAAGGAGATAATGTACGAGACTTTGCCTGGGCCTCCAGTCGCAAATTCATTTGGGATGCGTGGGAGCACGACTGCGAAGGGAACAAGGTCATGGCGATGTCCTTTTATCCCAACGAGGGAGAGCCACTTTGGAGCAGGTATTCGACCCATTCCATCATTCATACTCTGAATGTCTATTCACGTTACACGTTCGCCTATCCCTACCCGACTGCCATCTCTGTAAATGGACCCATCGGTGGGATGGAATATCCGATGATCTGTTTTAACGGTCCACGTCCAAACAGCGATGGAACCTACTCGGCAAGAACCAAGTATGGATTGATTTCGGTGATCATTCATGAAGTCGGGCACAATTATTTTCCCATGATCGTCAACAGTGACGAGAGACAATGGACCTGGATGGACGAGGGACTGAATACTTTTCTGCAGTTCCTGACCGAGCAGGAATGGGAAGAAAACTATCCTTCGCGCAGGGGGGAGCCAAAGAACATTACCAGTTACATGCGGAGTACCAACCAGGTACCGATCATGACCAATTCCGAGTCCATTCTGCAATTCGGTCCAAACGCCTATGCCAAGCCCGCCACCGCACTGAATATCCTGAGGGAAACGATCCTGGGACGGGAATTGTTTGATTTTGCTTTCAAGGAATATGCACGTCGTTGGAAATTCAAGCGGCCGATGCCCTCGGACCTTTTTCGCACAATGGAAGATGCCTCGGGAGTGGATCTCGACTGGTTTTGGAGAGGCTGGTTTTATTCAACCGACCATGTGGATCTGGCAATTACCGGAGTTCGGGAGGTTACGATCGGTACGGGCAATCCAAGCGTGGAAAAAAAGATCCTAAGGCAGCAGCGTGACAATCAGCCGACCACTCTTTCCGAAGAACGCAACCAGCCTTTGCCCAAACGGTCGGACAAGTACCCGGAACTGCTGGATTTCTATAATTCCTTTGATGCACTGGACGTCACCGAATCCGACAAAAGATCCTACGAGTCCTACCTGAAATCGTTGAGCGATGAGGAAAAGGAATTCATCCGGATGAAAAAGTTTTTCTACGTGATTGATTTTGAAAATTACGGCGGATTGGTCATGCCCCTGATTTTTGAACTGAAATTTACCAACGGCAAGTCAAAAATTTACAGGATTCCGGCCGAAATCTGGCGGCGTAACAGTGAAAAGGTATCCAAGTTGGTGATGACCTCCAATGAAGTGGAGTCAATTGTTCTCGACCCGATGCTCGAAACCGCTGACATCGATTTGAGCAACAACCATTTTCCTCCCAAGATGATCAAATCGCGATTCAAGATGTTCAAAAGCGGTAGCCGTTCGGGAAACAGTTTCAATGAAATGCGCAGAGCGCAGATGGAACAGCGAATGATCGAAACCCGTAAGAGGGCCGAGAAAGCAGAAGCCGAGAAAGCCAAGGCCGAGAAAACAAAAACCGAGAAAGCCAGGGCTGAAAAAGCAAAAGCCGACAAAGCAAAACAGAAAAAGAAAAAGGCCGTCGGAAAGGGAGAAAGCGCCTCGGATAAGCCAATCCGGGTTCGGGGGACCCAGGCTGGAAACCGAAAGTCAGTTGAATCCGCGACTGATCAGCGCAATAACAAGGGGGGCAAAACGAAGGTCGGTAATTCCTCCGGCAAAGAAAAGGAACCTCCGACAAAGAAAACGGGGAAAAAGAGAGCGGACGGCAAGGGGACGAACCAGTAACCACTGTCGTTCCTTGTTCATTCCGACTGTCCCGCTAGCGGATGAAAAATCTAGCGGATGAAAAATCTTGCGGATGAAAAATAAAGCGAGGAAAAGCAGCAGCCGTTTGGTTGCTGCTTGGGAATCCGCTCACCTGCACCATCGTAACCTGTGCGATCGTAACCTGTGCGATCGTGACCTGTGCGATCGTGACCTTCCTTATCGTCACCCTGTGGATGACTTCTTCTTTCCGGTTGGACCGAACGCCTGGTTAGCCATGGGGTTGCCTGCCCGGTGATTCAAAACGGTGATTCATCTCATTAATTTCCAGCAGTTTTCTTAAGGCGATAGTGGGAAACCTGCCACTGCTGTCCGTCCTGATAACCGAACAGCTCCGCACAGGCCATGAAAAACATTCTCCATCGCTGGAACCAGGTTTCCGCCTGGCGTGAGCCGTAGGTTTTTTCGAAGACTTCCAGCACCTTTTCGCAATGTTCATCCATGTTGGCAAGCCAGGCCTCTGCCGTCTTCTGGTAATGGGTGCCGTTGACCACCCAGTCTTCTTCCACTTCCAAGGACTGGTCGAAATTTCGGATCAGGTCATGCGCCGGCATGATTCCCCCCGAGAAAAAATGTCGCCCCATCCAGTTATCGGTTCCCTCGCTGAGGAATTCGTAGGTCGCCGAACGATTGGAAAACACGTGCATGAACATCCTGCCCTGATCATCCATCCAGTTTGCGATCCGTGAAAGCAACTGTCCCCAGTTTCGCATGTGCTCGAACATTTCGATACTGACGACCCGGTCAAATTTCCTGTCGGTCTGGAATTCGTTCATGTCAGCCGTGATGATCTGCAGGTTAGTCAGGTTCAGGCGTTGGATTTTTTCTTCAATAAAACCCCGCTGGTCGGCCGAGTTGGAAACCGACGTAATGTGACTGTTCGGGAATTTTTGTGCAAGGAAAAGCGAAAGGGATCCCCAGCCGCAACCGAGTTCCAAAATCCGGTGTCCATCTTCGATGGCGGCACGCTGGCAGACCTGCTCCAGGGATGCCGATTCCGCCTCGCCCAGCGTTTTTGTCGATTCGTCCCACAGGCAACCGGAGTATTTCAGGTGTGGACCGAGCGAAAGTTTGAAGAATTCGGGGGGAACCTCGTAATGCTGTTCGTTCGCAAGTTCGGGCACCATCGCAATGGGAGAATTGTTCATTTGTTCGACGAACTTGCTGTCATCCGATTGCCCGCTAACGCTCTTTTTCAAACGCTGCCGGCAAAGGTAGCGAATGCCATAACGAATGACCCGGTCGGGCATGAACGCGTTTTCGGCCAGGCCAAGAAAACTTTTTAGGAGAATGGACATGGTCGATTACCCTTCGGAGTTTGAAGAATGAAGCTGCCCCGCGGCGGCGTTGCCAGTGTCCGCCGAGTGGCGGACCGGACCGGGGAAAAAAGCGTTGACTTCGTTTTGATAAATTTCGAATTCCTGTTTCCGGGAGCTGGACACCCGCTTTTCGGTGATCGGAATTCCGGTCACCTTTGTCAGGAACCAGAACATCACCAGGGCACCTGCCACGGTACCAATCATCCATGGGGAACCGAACGAGACGAATACGTAAGCCAGCCAGTGCAACCACTCAAAAAAATAGTTGGGATGCCTCGAGTATTTCCAGAGTCCCACGCGACAAACCCGTCCCCGGTTGCTTTCATCGGACCTGAAACGGAATAACTGGTAATCAGCCAGCGTGACACCTGCCAGGGAAACCGTGAACAGGAGAATTCCGGCGATATCAAACCACTGCCAGGCAGGACCATCATTCATGGCGGCAGAATACATGGGCAGGGCGAACAGGAGCGTCCAGATCGCTTGCAACTGGAAAAAAAGAAAGATCCTTTTTTCAAAGGCGTCTCCCCATTTTTTTCGCATGTCCGCGTAACGGCCGTCTTCCTCCTCTGAAAAAATCCGAACGCCGAGGTAGATCCCGAGTCGAAGTGTCCAGGCGAGTACGATTCCACCCACGATCCATTTTCGGACAGCCGGACCACTGGCCTGCCCGACCAGGATCATCCCGGCAATTCCGGTTCCGAAGGTCCATGCCAGATCGACGATTCCCGCGTTTTTCGTTTTCTTCTGCAGCAGCCAGATTCCGGTAAAAACCACCGTGTTGACCTGCCAGATTACGTAGCACCAAAGCCAGAAGTTCATCTCAGGCACCTTTCGTCAACAACATCTGGTGAGTGGCAATGTACTTTTCGGCAAATCCGGCTTCGCAGTAGCAGAGGTAGTACTCCCAGAGCCGCAAGAACTCATCGGAGTAGCCCAGTGATCGGATGCGGTTGTCGTTTTGAACGCTGTTCAATCGCCAACGTCTGAGCGTTTCGGCATAATCCAGACCGATGTTCCTGCAACTCTCCAGTGAAAAACGGGTCGTTTTTGCTACCGCGGAGAGCATCGCGCCCAGCGAGGGACAGCAGGATCCCGGGAACACATGTGTCTGGATGAAATCCGCTCGCTTGAGGTACCTGGGGTACTCGCTGTCGGGCATCGATATGGCTTGCAATGCCATCGAGCCACCGTTTTTGAGCAGCGAATGGCAACTGGCAAAAAAGACCGGAAGGTACCGGTGTCCGACCGCCTCAATCATTTCGATAGAGACCAGCTTGTCATACTGGCCATCCAGTTCCCGGTAATCCTGAAGCAACACCTCAATCCGGTCCTGCAGACCGGCCTTTCTGACAGCTTCGACTGCGTACTGATGTTGCTGGCTGGAGATTGTTGTGGTGGTGACCCGGCAACCATGGTGCCTGGCAGCATGGATGGCCATGCCACACCATCCGGTTCCGATTTCCAGCAGGTGGTCACCCGAGTCGAGTTGCAACAGTTGACAGAGGTACTCGTACTTGTTTTCCTGTGCTGTTTCCAGGTCCTGCGTTGGTTGGTCAAAGCAGCCGCAAGAATAGGTCATGGACGGGTCAAGAACCAGCTGGAAAAAATCGTTTCCCAGGTCGTAGTGGCTCATGATGTTGCGTCGGGAGCCTGCCCGGGAATTGCGGCGAAACCAATGCTGGAACCTTTCCACCTGATTTTGCAGGAATGCCAGGGGGCTGGAGAGATTTCGCCCCTGTTTCCTCGCTTTGGTGAATTCGCGAAACAGGCCGACCAGGTCATTGGTGGACCAGTCACCAGCGATGTAGGAATCCGCTGCACCGACAGAACCTCCCCAGGCAACTTTTCGATAAAAGTCCTGGTCATGCACCCGGATTTCGAGCTCCGTCGTTTTTTCACCGGAGGATCCTTCCTCGATCCGTACTCGATCGCCCAGCAGGCGTTGGATACCTGCCTGAACGCCCGAACGGGACAGGCGGGCCAACGGGTTGTACCCCCCCGCCGATCGGGCCGGTTTGCGTGAGATGGAATCTGTAATTGCCTGCGCCACGGGGTGCTCCTTATTCGCTGGGCCGACTTGCGTATTCCGCTTTTTGCTTTTTGGGATGGGCAAAAAAAGGTGTTTTTTTCAGGTAAAGTTTCATTGCATTCCAGTAGATGCTGCTGAAGACCTTGCCGGTTGTGAAGGGATGCCTGAGCAGGTTTCCGATAACCGACCAGTTCGTCAGAGGTTTTCGCTGAAGCGCCATGGTTGCCGAAAACTTCTTTTCGTTGGCTTCGATATTCTGCATGTTGACCACGAATCGCGAATCCGGTGCGCTGATACGCCAGCTGTATTCCTGGTTCATGGGCATGAAGGGCGAGACATGGAACTGCTTGTCAAATACAAATTGGTGAATGCGCGCATCGGGTGTTTTCACCGGAAGCACATAACAGTGCTGCTCCCCCCAGGGCGTGTTGTTCACTTCGCCGATAATCGTCCGTAACTGCTGTTCCCGGTCATAGCAGAAATAGAAGCTGACCGGATTCATGGCGAATCCAAAATGGCGCGGGCTGGTCAAAAGAAAACAGCTGCCGTCGTGCTGCTCGCCCGTTTCCCTTCTCACAAGGGCACGGATCGACTGATGCAAGGGCTGCGTGGAATCTCCCGAGTGATCTTTGCGACGGAACGAAATCCAGTTCCATCGTTCGTTTGAGGCCAACCAGGTGCGGCGAAACACCTGATCCAGCTCCTCGAGGTCGAGCAGGAAAAGGGAGTGCCGATAGGAGAATTTGTGTTCGACCGGCAACAGTCGGTGGTGCCGGACCACTCCGGTATAGATCGCACTTCTCATGCCAGCTCCCGTTTTCGTGCAGGGAGCAATTGTTCCACTACCCGGAGTGCACTCTGGACACCATCCTCATGAAATCCGTATCCCCAGTAGGCACCGCAAAAAGAGGTCTGGTTACGATCAATCAGCTGGTTCTGTTTTTCACGGGCCTCGGCCCGCGAAACCGTGAACAGCGGGTGATGATAGTCAATCCTGCGAATGATTTTACTTGGGTCGATAATCTGTTCTTCGTTCAGCGTTACGCAATAGACGGTCCGGCCGGGGAGTGACTGAAGAATGTTCATGTTGTAGCTGACTGCGATGCCGCCTGAAGTTTCCCGCTTTGCCGGTTCATCGAGAATTTTTGCATTCCAGGCAGCCCATGCCAGTTTTCTTTTGGGCAGAACCGATGAGTCCGTGTGCAGGAAGACACGATTCTTCTGGTAGGGAAAACAGGATAGGGTTTCCGTTTCGCAGGGTGAGGGGTCGGCAAGTAAACGCAACGCCTGGTCCGCGTGGCAGGCCACGACAACATGGTCAAAGCGGTCGGTTCCCTTGCGGTGGTTTATCAGGACTCCACTTGCATCCCTTCTGATACTCTCAACACCGCAGTTCAACCGGATCCGGTCGGCAAAGCCGCGGGTCATTTTTTCTACGTAACGAAATGAGCCTCCTTCAATGACCCGCCACTTCGGCCTGCCCCCAACCTGGAGCATGAAGTGATTGGCGAGGAACTCTCCCACGAATCGCATGGGAAACTGCATGAAATTTTCTGAAGGGCAGGACCAGAGTGCGGCACCGAGGGGGCCCAGGTATTTCGAGGTGAACAGGGAGCCATAGTGATGACGCTCCAGGAAGTCAGCGACCGAACAGGAGTCCGTTTCATCACTTTCGAGGAATTTCCTCGCATCCTGGCCGAACCGCATGATGTCCCGGATCATTCCGTAGAATCCGGGTCGAAAGAGATTGGTCCGCTGGGCGAACAGGCGATTCAGGCTGGTGCCATTGTATTCGAATCGGCCGTTTTCAGCGCTGACGCTGAAGCTCATGTCGGAAGGTTGGGATCGAACTCCCAGTTCTTCGAGGATGCGATTGAAGGCGGGATAGTTTTTGCGATTGAAGACAATAAACCCGGTGTCAACGTGGCGGGTCTGACCATCTTCCTCGACAGCGACTGTGTGCGTATGCCCGCCAACATGACTTCCCGATTCAAAGACGGTGACCTCATGATTCCTGGACAGGTAATAGGCAGATACCAGGCCGCTGATTCCGGTACCAACAATCGCGATCTTCATGCCTGCACCGACCTCATGAACTGACTTTCCCGGTTGTCGATTCCGGAGGGCCGCCGACGGGGGCAACGAGGTTTCGCTGGAGCGCCTTTTCTGAAACAGGTTTGAGATCCCAGATCAATCCGCAGCAGTTGAGCAGTTTCAGTCCGTAATAGGTGAAATCGATTTCCCACCAGTAAAATCCCTGCCGTGCGGATGAGGGGAAATGGTGATGGTTGTTGTGCCAGCCTTCGCCCAGCGTCAGCAGTGCCAACGAGAAGTTGTTTCGGGAATCATCCGAGGTGTTGAATCGCCGGGAACCAAAACGGTGTGCCAGTGAGTTGATCGTGTAGGTGGCATGGTAAAGAACCACGGTAGAGACGAAAAATCCCCAGACAAGCAGTTGAGGGCCGTTCGTTCCCAATCCGGGTGCGATGCTGGCCAGGAGTTGACCCAAGGCAAACAGGGCGGCACCGAGCAGCACAAACGGCAACCAGTCGAGGCGATTCAAAAGCCGTAGCTCGCCGAACCGGTACCAGTCCTTGACCAGGGCTTTCGGGGTTGCGTGGGCGGAGTGCGTCAGGAACCACCCCGTGTGACTTCTCATGAACCCGAGCAGGCTGGGAGAATGCAGGTCTTCGTGCTGGTCCGAATGCTTGTGATGCCAGCGATGGTGACCGGCCCACCAGAGCGGGCCCCTCTGACCAGCAGTACAGGCAAAAGTCGCCATCACGAACTGAAACACTCTTGAGGTTCGAAAGGAACGATGTGAAAAATACCGATGGTAAAAACCGGTCACTGCGAACATTCTTGTCAGGTAGAGCAGGACCGCCACTCCGATCGCGAGGGGGCTGATACCGACCCAGAAAACCGCCAGACAGGCAACGTGAATCAGCAGAAACGGGATTGCCCGAATCCACTGAATTTTGTCGTTGTAGGCACGCTCCTCCGTTTTTCCAGGATCAGCATCGACACGGGCTTCGGACTCTGCCAATGGGCGCGCATAGGAATCCTCGAACAACCAGCTCCACACCCCACCCAGGGGATTGAGCCATTTTTTTCCATGATTCCCACTGTTTTGGGCTGCAGATCTGGATAGCATCGTCGAAAGGGTACGTCGTGTTTTCAAAGTCTGATTTCTCTTCGATGGAGTTCCAAGGCCGGATTCACAAATTCAATCCCACGGCCGTTATTGTAGGATCATTCAGGCATGCCAAAAACCGCCGAGCTGGTATAAATTAACAGGTCCATCCTGGTAACTTGTAGGGCAAATATGGGTTTGATTGAAATAGTCTTCACGCTGTTGATGCTGGTTTTCCTGCAGGCGGTTCTCGGTTTTGACAACCTGCTTTATGTTTCCATCGAGTCGAAACGTGTGGAAGAAAGCCGTCAGTCCTATGTTCGCAGGATGGGTATTGGACTGGCCATCGGTTTCCGCATTGTCCTGTTGCTGTTGATTACCTCCCTCTTCAAGGTTTTCAAGAACCCGCTTTTAAAGTTCGACTGGGCGACCCGGTCCACCGACTCCAAGGGGGAAGAGGTGGTTTTTCATTGGGTGGCAGCGGACATCAACGTGGAAAGCCTGATCGTCCTGGTGGGTGGTGTTTTTATCATCTATACCGCGTTCAAGGAAATCTTCCACATGCTTTCCATCGAACACCTGGGAGAAGAGCACAACGGACAAAAGGAGAAAAAATCGGTAGGCAAGGCGATCACGATGATCGTGATCATGAATATCGTTTTTTCATTTGACTCCATCCTCAGTGCCCTCGCCCTGACAGACAACTTTTACGTGATTTCGGTTGCCATCGTGGCAAGTGGCGTGATGATGATCTGGCTGGCGGATACGGTCTCCGAATTCCTGAAGAAAAACCGGATGTACGAGGTGCTGGGGCTGTTTATTCTGTTTATCGTCGGCATCATGCTGGTTTCCGAAGGCGCTGAACACGGTCACCTCCAGTTTTTCAACTACCCGATTCACGCCATGCAGAAAAGCACCTTTTATTTCGTCATCATCATCCTTGTGCTGATTGACGTCGCCCAGTCCCGTTACCAGAGAAAACTGACCCTGAAAAAAGCATCCCTTCATCCGGCAGATGGAGAATAGAATTGAATTCCCGCAGTCAGGATGACCCGCGAACCCTAGAGGATGTCGATGAAGATGCTCTCCGCCGCTACCCGCTTTCAGGTGGCACCCGTGACAGTGATGATGAAAACCGGCAGGAGGAATTTCGGGACTACGCCCAGGCACCCGATCACGTGAGGGAATTCTACCGGCTCAATCACCAAAACCAGACAGTCGAACTGGTGAGGCAAAAACGGCAAAGGTACCTGAAGCTGGGGCAGAAGGAGATGGGCATCTGGGAAGCCATGGAGTTTCTCAACCAGTTGACCGATGAAAGTGATCCGGATACCGGGCTCTCGCAGATCCAGCACCTGTTGCAGACTTCCGAAGCGATCCGGGCAGACGGGCACCCGGACTGGTTCATCCTGACCGGGCTGATCCATGATCTTGGCAAGATTCTCTGCCTGTTTGGAGAACCCCAGTGGTCGGTTACCGGGGACACGTTTCCGGTCGGGTGCCGGTTTGATGAGTCCATTGTCTATCACGATTTTTTTTCTCTCAATCCGGATGCTCAACGATCGGAATACCAAACCGAATGCGGAATCTATACGCCAGGCTGTGGTCTGCGAAACGTACTGCTTTCCTGGGGGCACGACGAATACATGTACCATGTGGCCCGTGATTACCTGCCGGAATCCGGTTTGGCAATGATCCGATATCATTCGTTTTATTCATGGCATCGTGAGGGCGGTGATGAATTCCTGATGGACGAACAGGATCACAGGAGTCGGGAATGGGTTCGGGCATTCAATCCGTACGATCTTTACTCCAAGTCTGACGATCCACCGGATGTGGAAAAGCTGAAGCCCTTTTACCAGGAATTGATTGGTCGCTATTTTCCGCCTGTCATCCGCTGGTGAACCTCGGCGGATTGGTTCGAAACCGGCGACGATGTCTGTAAAGCGTCTGTCGAAATTGATGCGCTGTTGGGAAAGAAAGGACGCGGAATCCCAATCATGCACCTTCGACTCCTTCAGGGTATGATAGGGTGCACTCCTGTACATTCCATCTTCGCGGAGCAAATTCCATGCAATCGTTCCTGGTTCATTTTTCCATCTTGTTGTCCTTGCTCCTCAGTCAACCGGGTTTCGGCCAGGAGGAAAAAAAGGAACATTCTGCCATCCGCCCGGTTCCGAGATCCGGTGGTTGGATGAAACGCCATGAGTCCATGAACAAACGTGTTCAGCAGGGAAATGTCGACCTTGTTTTCATAGGGGACTCGATCACACAGGGCTGGGAAGGACGTGGAAAAAAAGTCTGGGCCAAGTTTTATGGGAAAAGGAATGCCGTGAATCTCGGAATCGGTGGTGACCGTACCCAGCATGTTATCTGGCGGCTCGACAATGGAAATCTTGAAAACATCCGACCCAAAGCGGCGGTGATCATGATTGGTACCAACAACTCGGGCAGCAATTCCCCCGTCGAGATTGCGGAGGGCGTCGAGGTGATTGTGGGCCAGATCCGGAAAAAGTCACCCGACACCAGGATCCTGTTGCTGGCAACCTTTCCCCGGGGCGGCGACTCCCAGGACAAGCGACGACAGGTCAACCAGAAGAGCAACACCATTGTCAGCAAACTGGCCGAGGACAAAATGGTCACCTATCTCGATATCGGTCCAGAATTTCTCGAGTCGGACCAGACGCTGTCAAAAGAAATCATGCCCGACCTGCTTCACCTGAGTGAAAAAGGATACACCATCTGGGCTGAGTCGATTGAACCGACGCTCACCCGACTGATGAAATAACGGGTGCCGATTACCCTCGCCAGGGATTGTCTGCTTTTTGAAATTCGCGGTCTGCCTTGTCGTTTTGAATTGCCGGACACGCCGATGCGATCCCGTCAATGCTCAAGAATACTCACGCGGAAGTGGTTTGGACTCGCGGACCGACCAGCACCCGTTTCATTGACAACGGATCATTTGCAACGGACACAAGCCATTTGATCTCCACGCCTGAAGATCAGTGATTTTCCCGCGAGGATGCCCGAATAAAGGACTGGTCCACCAAAGCTGGGGGCCGCCGATCCTTCCGATTCGGTGGCCTGGTCCTTTTTCCAGATTGTATGTACCGCCAGTTTCTTGAAGGATTGGCCTGCGTCCACGACGGTGGTGGTGGCGTCTTTGCCAAACAGCAGAACCTGGTTTCCGATACCCAGCGGTGTTGCCCACACGCTCGACTTGATCCGCGCGGTGTAGACCTCTTCTCCTGTTTTCAGATCCAGGCAGAAAAGGACTCCACTTCGATTGACAAAATAAGCCTGCCCTCCATGGGCCAGGGGCGAGCCGAAGCTGGAAGTGGCCTGCTTGGCCTGCCAGACGAACTCCGCCTGGTACTTTCCGTCCTTGCTTCTGATCTGAACCAGGCCGTTGGATTGCGCGGCCTTGCCCGTGGTCGATTCGCCCCTGCCGCTGGAAGCACCGATCAGAAACCGTCCGTTACCGATCGGGACAGGAGTGGGGGTAGAGTTGCCCGAAATTTTGTCAAACAGCCAGAGCTGCTTCCCGCTTTTGGGGTCGTATCCAGCTATTTTGCCGATGCCGCTCAGGACGAGGTGGTGGCTTTTTCCAACGGGCACCCGCCTTGGGCTGCTCCAGCTTGTGACACCAAGCCCATCCGTTTTCCAACCAATTTCCCCCGTTTCCTTGTTGATGGCCAGCAGGTAGGGAGACTGCTGTCTTTCTACCCAGACATAGACATTTACCCCGTCCTGTTCCAGGGAAGAAGCCAGCCCATGCCGTGCCTGGATTGGGCCAAATTTTTTCACGAGGTCCAGTTCCCATCGCACTTTTCCATCGCGGTTCAGGGCGACCAGGTTGCCACCCTCGAAAAACGCGATCACGCCCCGTTGATCGCATACCGGCGTGGGGGCTGCGCGGCTGACATAATTCGAATTGGTTTCCGGTGAGCTGTTTTTCAACTGGTAATGCCAGATGTCGGTTCCATCTTCAATCCTCTTGGCCTGGATGATACAGTTCTCTTTGGATTTCCCCTTGACGCTGGTCACGTACAGAAGCTTGCCATCGTAAACCGGGGACGATTGTCCATAACCCATCAGCCGGGTGGACCATTGATGGTTGCGCTCAAAGCAACCTTCGGCTGAAAAGTCCACGCCGACAATTTTTGGATTCAGGTTTCCCCCATTCTGAAAGGAGCTCCAGGTGTCGTCACTTGCAGCCACCAGGGGGAATGTGAGGGGAACCAGGAGCGCGCCGTAAATTTTCATGAATGTCCTAATGGTCGAGTCGTTGTTGACAGAGGGTTTCAATTGAGTGCAACTTGAGAAAAGAGGCCAGTCTGCACAGCTTGGTGATGCAAGCTGAGCAGGAATTGTTTAGTATTTGTTGGCGTGTAATGGGAGACAGGAATGAGGCTGCTTCCTCCCGCTTTTTTGAAATCAGGCAGAGTCTGGCGGCAACGATGCGGTACTCCAGCGAATCAGACGCCAGACTGATCGCTTTTCTGAGCAAACCGACGACCGACGAAAGTGGGTGCCCACAAACTGCCCTGTAATGGGCGAGTCCAAACAAGGCTCGATCGCATTCGGGTTGCAATCGCACAGCTGACTCGCAGGCTTTCATGGCTTGGCGAGGGTGTCCCAGTCGGCCCAGTCCTCTGGCGATCGCTGGATAAAATTCACCGGGCAAGTTTTCCTGTTTCATAAGAAAGGTGAAAATGCAGACCGCCGAAAGCTTGAAGTTTTCTTCGGCGTAGCATTCAGCCAAGGTTAACTGGGAATCGACTTCAAGCGGCTTTAACAGTGAAGCCGTTTCCAGTGAATTCATGGCTTCTCTGTTGTCATTTTTCAGGTGGTAGGTCATCCCAAGCAACTGGTGGAGATTTCCGTTGTCTGGATCCAATTTGAGGGCGGCTGTCAATTCATCGACCGCATCGTCAATGCAACCACATTCGATAAGTTGCTTGAGACGTTTCCGGAGAGTGTTTTTCTGGTTCATTCCGGGATTTCTTGTTTGAAAAATATTGAGTGTTGCAGGATTTTCCGCTGGAATTCATTCACCAACCACAAAGCATGGAACATGGGTCGGAAAGATTAATCTGAAGCAGGTTAATTTCCTTTTGAAGATGCGTTCACCTGGAGAGGACCTCAACTTCCAGGAACTTTCCAGTTTCCATGTTCGCTCCTCCCACCAGGACAAACCGTTTGGAATCCAGTGGAAGCAGGCGATGAAAGAACCTCCCATCGTCCAGTTTGGAAATGGATTCCCATTCCGAAAAATCCTTGGAAAGTCGGTAGACGTTTCCCCCGTAGGTGCTGGTGATCAGCCGGCCTCCCACGTTGAATGAGGAACTGCCAAATCCCTCCATGCGTCCCTCGTCAGGCAAATCGGGGCCCTCCGACCATGCATTTTTTTTCATCTCATAAAAAGCGACTTTTCGCGTTGGACCACCCTTGGACTGCATTCCACCGATGGCAACCAGGCGGTCGGCCTGGAATCCCAGGCTGAGGGCCCTTCTCTGGAAAGGGGGAGTTGCAATCGTCTCCCACCGGGAATCGTCTTTTGACAGATCGAATTTGAGGGCCGTCTTGCACCAAGTGGCTTCCTCCTGCCCCCTCATGGTCCATCCACCTACCACGTAGATCGTGTCCTTTACCACGACCGCATCAAAGGAGGATCTTCCGGTGGGCATCGGCTGCAAGGCACGCCATTTTTTTTGATCGAAGTCGAAGACGGCAAAATCGGGAACGCTTCTCAGGTCCTGTTTTTCGCCCTCCCTGTTGTGGGCGTGGAATCCCCCGAGTCGGTAGAGTTTTCCCTGGCAGGTGACCATTGCCAATCCCTGCAGTCCCAGTCCCTGCGCGACACGGTTCCAACGATCTGGTTTGCGGAGATCCAGT
Organism: Planctomycetota bacterium; assembly: GCA_036336715.1. Lineage (GTDB taxonomy): Bacteria > Planctomycetota > Planctomycetia > Pirellulales > Pirellulaceae > JABAAE01. The sequence goes on along the minus strand of JAYZFP010000114.1, from coordinate 24,851 downwards.
TCGTAAAGTGTTTTGTTTTGACCTGACTCGTAATAATTGTGAGCCGTTCCGGTATGCCCTCCGTACAGGTAAATCCGGTTGTTCGCCACCGCACCACCAAAGCTGGTCAGGCCCTCGGGGATGTCGGCCAATTCCAGTTCGCTTTGTTGTTGGGAGGTATCGGATTGCCGTTCGTTACCTGTCGGTAGGGAATTCTCGAGGACATCCAGTACAAGCGTGCAATAGGTCCTCCGTTCGGCATAGTCTTCTTCCCCATGACGTCCCGGTGTAGGGTCCACTGATTTTGCACGGACAAGAAAGCGCCCTTTGCAGGCTGCAACGGAAAATTTCCCCTGGTCATTGGTCTCGTAATCCCTTGACTCTCCGTTCACCATGACCGTTACCTCGCAACCCCCAAGTGGCTTTTGCTTCGAGGTGACGCAGAAATTCAGTTTCGCGCCGTTTACTGCGGCGTGGATATCCAGTGGCAAGAGTCTGCCGGGTTTTTCCGAGAGAGATTGCTGCTTCCGGATTCGGCCGTATTTGGCACAGTAATGCAACAGCATTGCCTGTTTCCCCCTGGAGAAGGTTCCGTAGGTCACGTCGCCAAGAACCTCGCTGTGTTTCCTGCCAGCATTCACAACCAGCCATCCAAGTTCCCCGTCTTCCCTTGGTTCGAACTTTGCCAGGCTGAAATGATCTTTCGTCTCGCACCACGTACGAATTCCGGAGATACCCTTGAGATACATTTTTTGGTCAGGTTCCGGTCGCTCCCCAAAGTAGACCCTGGTTTCCCCGGTTAGAGCGTCATTCGCGATCCAGACAAAGTGAGCAGTCAGGGTTTCGCAGGGAAAAATTCCTGTCAAAAAGAGCAGCAGTTGTAAAAAAAACAATTTGTCGAAATTTTTCATTCGATACTCGATTGGAGGTTGAAGTTGATTTGAAGATTGCCTGGACTTGGGGCGGCGGTCAATTGGGATCTCCGATTGAACACTTCCGGGATACTGTTGGAGGGGACAATCCTCTTCGGGGATTCTTCCATCTGTTTTGTGAATGATAAGGGATCGTCCAGTGGAATAGCATCTTGCTCGTCTGCGAAGATTTCCACCCGGTACGACCCGGTGAGCGGACCGTTGTCGCTAGTGAATTGAAAGTGACCATTTTTGATTTTGGTGCCGACCTTGGGGCCTCTTGTTTCGGGAACAAACAGGATGGAGCCGGATTGAACAGCCTTGCCGTCGAGCGAAACTTCCCCGACAACAGCGAGTCTCCCATTCGTTTGCCCACACCCTGCCAACAACAGCAGTATGACGATTGATGTTTTTGGCAAAAATCGGGTTCCTTTTCTCCTGATCACTCGAGCGGTTACCACTGCCATCGCTCCGACTACCACAAAGCCACCAATCACAACGAGATGCATCAGAATCATTTTTACGATGTCCATAAAAGCAAACTCCTGTTCAGTGTTGGTTTGAGACGGTTTCGATTTCGCCACCGCGAGTGGTAGCGCTTGCATCCAGGACCACCTTGTCAATCGTTTCCGGGATGAACCTGACCGCTCCGTCCGCCATCGCAAAGTTGCAACCGGTCGGATGGTCGCTTCGGAAAGTCATGAATTCATCGTATCCATTGATCAGGTAATCGCTGTTGTAAATTCCCTGGGTGGTGGCGATGGAATACCCAGGGTAACCGATGCCCCACTGGGTCACTCCCCAGCGGACTTCCTCCAACCCGCGCCAGTAATAATTCCGCAGTCCGAAATCCAGTTCTCCCACCAGCAGGGTGTTGGAGGTTCCATCCAGGAAACTGGCCAGCTTGATCGTTTCCGGGTCAGTGTCGTAACGGAAAGCCCCGTTATTGGGTCCGTACCACGCATTGTTGGTGCCAACGTTTACGGCGTAGCTGGACATCGCACCTGTTTCTCCCCTCATTGGATAGATTTCACGATTTCGGGCCATGGCCGGGCATAGAAAGGTCGGGATTTCCTGTCCGATGATTCCGTTAGTTGGATGGAAGGCGCTGAATCTGCCGTCGTACTGATCAAAAATATTCTGATTTTCGACATACGGGAGAATGGCAGTAAAAGCGCTGTAGTACTTGGTTCGCCAGATCGAGGCATAGGGGAATTTTTTGAGCGTGTCGTGGTAGTTGTGCACTGCCAGCGAAACCTGTTTCAGGTTATTTGCACATTGCGTCCTTCTGGCGGCCTCGCGAGCCGCTTGAACGGCGGGCAGAAGTAACGCTAACAAAATCCCGATAATGGCGATCACCACCAATAATTCAACAAGTGTAAAACCCTTATTTTTTTGCATGACTACCTTTGTTGAAATTAAGACTCAGTCTCAATAGTTTAGCAGGGTTTTGGCAGGGTGCAAGCCGTTCCCCTGGAAAAAGTTATTGAAAAAGCCCTTTTGGTCTCAAACGCAGACGGCGTTTCGCCCGGATTGGCCAATGTTTGCCGGGAAAAAATTGAATGACAGGATCTGCAATGAAGAATTTCGATGCAGGTTGAAGTCCCCTGGCGGCCAATGCTGCCGCCGTACAGAGATGACCTGGTTGGTCTGGATTCCCCCAGGGTTCTGCTCCAAAACAGCAGGGCGGGCGATTTAAACGGGATGGACTGGTTGAGGGGGGGCCTCGCCGTGAGAAAAATCCGCTGGCCGTTCATCGTCGGTAGGCCTTGACCTGGAGAACGAAGTGGTCAGCCACGATTTCAAATCCATCATCAAAACGAAAACGGCTGGGACCAGGAACAGGGTAAAGACCGTGGAAACCAGCAGCCCTCCCAGAACCACCGAGCCGATTCCCCGGTAGAGTTCACTTCCCGCGCCCGGGAAGACCACCAGGGGCAGCAGTCCAAGCACCGTCGTGGTGGTGGTGATGAAAATCGGTCGAATGCGGGTACTGACGCTCGCGGGAACCGCTTCACCAGGCGACATTCCCTCTTCCCGGATGAAATTCAGAGATTGATGAACAATCAAAATGGCATTGTTGACCACTGTACCGATCAGGATAACGAACCCGAGCATCGTGATTACGTCGAGTGCCTGGTAAACAAAAAAGTTGACAATCCAGAGACCCAGCAGCCCACCTACCGCCCCCAGTGGGACACTGAAAAGAATCACGAACGGATAAAGCCAGGATTCAAACAATGCTGCCATCAGCAGGTAGGTAATGGCAAGGGCCAGCAGCAGGTTCCATTTCAGGGCATCCCAGGACTGCCGCAGTTTGTCCGCCGTGCCCGAAAGCGATGCCCGCAATTCGCTTCCCAGAACATCTTCGTCATGCAGCTTGCCAATGATCTGTTCGTCAATCATCTCCATCGCTTGTTCGAGGGGCATTGTCAGGGGGGGGGTCACCGAAATGGTGATGGCCCGCAACCTCTCCCGGTGGTAGATGGCTTCAGGTCCACTGCTGTATTTCACGTTGGCGACGGCGGAAAGGGGGACAATGTCTCCGGTACGTGTGGAAATCGGCAGCGAGAGGATGTCCTGGGTTCTCCCTTCAAAAGCATCTTTGCCAATGATGGTCAGGTCGATTTTGTCGCCCCCCACAAAGTAGTCGCCTGCGTACGCCCCGTCGACAAAGGCATCCACTGTGTATCCCAGTTCCATTGCCGAGATGCCATTTTCGGAGGACTCGACCAGTTTGGGGTTGATATGGACCTGAGGACTCGAAAGATCGAGGCTGGGTTGTGGCATCGCCTGCGCTTCCGGGATCAATCGTTTGACTTCACCGAGGATGCGTCGGCCCACTTCCGTAAGTTCCACCAGGTCCGTCCCGGTGATTTCAATATCAATATTTCGGCCGGATGAAATGCCCCTTGAAAAGAGGCTGGATTGTTTGGACAGTGCACGCGTTCCGGGGAATTGGGACCCCACCTGCCTGGCCAGCGGGATCAGCTCCCGGATCCGGGAAGGGTCCCGGGTGCGAAAGCCCATGAAGACGGACGTTCCTCGAACCGAGTAAAAATAATAATCAATGGTCGGGTAATCGAGTTTCTCGGCTTCGGGGCTGTCCGGGTCGGTATTCCAGTAGGGCTGCAGGTCCGCTTCCACCTTTTCCCCCATCTCCATCAATCTCTCCATGTTGTAGCCCGGTGGGGGGGAGAGTCGGCAGAATACGAAATTGCGGTTTCCCTCCGGAAGGTACTCGACCTTGGGGAAAAGGAGCCAGGCCAGGCCGGTGGCCAGCAGCACCATGCCAATCACAAGTGTCACCGAGCGTTTTCGACTGCCAAGAATGAAATGATTCAGCCCGGTGATCCTGTTGGAAAATTTTTCGCCACTGGCGGCAAGCCAGGCTTCGAGCCCACTGGTGGAAACCGGTCGGGTTACCGCTGCCTGGGCAGACCCGGTCGTGGGGCCTTCGGTACCCGGTAGGGCATCTTTGAGCCCGGCGATGGAATGATCGCTGGCAAACAATCGTGCTGCAGCGGTCGGGATCATGGTAAAGGAAACCAGCAGCGAAAGTCCTACTGCGCAACTGATTGCCAAAGCAATATCGCGAAACAGTTGTCCCGAGGTTTCCTGGACAAACAGCACAGGAACAAACACGGCTATCGTGGTCAGGGTGGACGCCACCACGGCGCCTGAGACTTCTGCAGTGCCCCGGCTGGCCGCGGTCCGGGAGTTTTCCCTCATCTGGCGGCGACGATAGATGTTTTCCAGCACGACAACCGCGTTGTCGACCAGCATTCCTACTGCAAAGGCGAGGCCGGCCAGGCTGATCACATTCAATGATCTTCCCATCAGGCCCAACAGCAGGAAGGTACCCACTACGCTGACGGGAATCGCAAGGCCAACAACCAGTGCTCCACGCCCGAACCAGAAGCCTGCTCCGATCATCAGCGTCAGGGTCACCAGGAAAAACCAGGGAGAGAGAAATACCGTGGCCAGCGCGCTGGCAGCGATCAGGGGGACTGCCAGCAGCGAACGTCGACCGAGATGCAGGAAGAGCAAGAGGACGACGATTGTCAGTGCCGCTCCCACGAAGATGTTCTGCTGAACCAGTCCAATGGCAGAACGGATGTATTCGGTTTCGTCGTAGTACTGGAAAAGTTCCAGGTCCAGGCGGCGCAGGATTCCTTCGTTCAGTTCCCGTGTTGCCTCGCGAACACCGTCCATCACCTCGAGCACGTTAGCCCCCGAGGCCCGTCGAATACTCAGGCCATTACTGGCCATGCCGTAACGACGCGAAATGCTGTCCAGCTTTTTGTAGGCCACCTTGACGTCTGCCACATCCCCCACATAGACCGGGTTGTTCCGGTCCATAACGAGAATCTGCTGCTTCACATGTTCCGGATCGCGGAATTGCCCCAGGATGCGGATGACCCAGCGACGCTTGCCCTCCCAGAGGTTTCCGCCCGAAGTGTCCTTGTTCTGTCCGGTCAGGGCGTTTCGTACGTCCGCGACTGTCAATTGCCGCGCTGCCAGCTTTTCCGGATCGATGATGACCTGGAGTTCCTCTTCCTGTCCTCCATAGGTATCCGCCTCGGAAACACCGGGTACCCGTTCAAAACGGGCTTCGATAATGTCCTCGGAAATCTTCCGGACCTCCTGCAGGTCCACGTCCGCCGGCAAAAGTTCCTTGAGCTCGGGAAATTCGCTGCCCAGCTGTTCGTAGATTTTTCCCAGGCGGTAGACGCGGAGGCCGGTATTGGCAGCTGTGATGGCGGGTTGCAGGGATTCAGCGAGGTTGGGATGGGATGCCTGAAAGTCCCTGATTTTTTCCAGCGTCGGCGGACGGGCGGTGAGGGCAAATCGAGCGATCGGGCTGTCCTCGGTTGAAGATGCTTCGATCACCGGTTCCCGGGCATTGACGGGGTAATCGCTCACCTGTTGCAGCCGAGTGTTGACACGCATCATGGCGTCTTCGATGTTGGTGCCTACGGCGAATTCAAGTGTGATGTCGGCTTGCGAATCCCGGCAGCTGGAGGACATTTTTACCAGGCCTTCAATGGATGCCAGCTGTTCTTCCTGCTCCTGGACTATTTCGCGTTCAATTTCATGGGGACTGGCGCCGGGCCAACTGGTTTCGACCGAAAGAACCGGGTTTTCAACCGCCGGGATCATCTGTTTGGGCATGTTGATCAATGAAATCGTGCCAAACAGACCGACGATCAATACGCCAACAGAGACCTTGACGGGATTGTTGATAAACGATTGGAACAGGTTCATGGTTGGGGCTGATCTCGTCTGTTCCGCGTGTCAGGTTCTTCCCGAAGGATGGTGACTTCACTGCCGGGCGTCAGTCGCTCGTTACCCACAATCACCACACGGTCTCCGACCGACAGGTCACCCAATACCTGGATCCTGTCATCCAGTGCCACTCCCAGCTCAACGGAAACTCGCCGAACATTCCTCTTTTCACCGGTTCCTTCCACGACAAAGACTGACCTCTGGTTTCCGTTCAATACGAGGGCATCCTTGGGGACCAGTGGGAGCTTCTGTGGCCGTCCGGCTGGAAAATCCGCCCTTGCCAACATGCCTGCCAACAGCAGGGGGACACCGTCAAGGATCCGGTTTTCCAGGCGGATGTGGACGGGGTAGGTCCGGGAACGACTGTCGGTCGAGGGGACAATTCTCTCGATAGTACCTGTCAGCAGTTCATCGGGCAGTTCAGGGAATTCCACCCGCACCACCGTTCCCTTCCTCAGGTGAACTGCTGTTTCCGCGGTGACAGGTGCCTGGATTTCGACTTCGTTCATCTGAATCAGTTCGACTACCGGATCGCCCTGTTTAATCCAGGCTCCCTCCTCGGTGAATTCGGCCGCCACGAATCCGTCAAAGGGAGCGACGATGTTGTACTTGGTAATCCGGTCCGTGATCAGGTTGAGTTTCTGTTTCTGCAATTCGACGCGGGCTTCTGCCTGGGCAATGGATTCCGGCCTGGCGCCCGCCGTGGTTCTTTTGTGCAGGGCGGTTGTGGCGGCCACCACGAATCGGGCAGCCGTTGCCCTCGCCCTTGCATCCTCCAGTTCCGACTCACTTGCGGCCCGGGTGGTGGCCAGGGAGCGGACGCGTTTCAGCTTGGCTTCGGCATTGTCCAATAGTGCCTGGGCGCTTTGCATATTGGCCCGGGCCTCGTCGATGTCCTCCTGCCGCGATCCGTTTTTCAGTTCTGCCAGGCTCTGCTCTGCCAGAAGCAGTTCCGCCTTGGCGGCTGCCTGCTCGATAAGCAAAGTCTCCGTTCGCAACAGCGCGAGAGTCTGCCCTTTTTGGACGCGGTCCCCCTGGTTGACGGCAAATCTCCGTACGCGTCCATCCACGGCGCTTCCGATGGTACTCCGTTTCAAGGGGTGAACCGTGCCGATGACCCGCTGCCCGGACTGAATTTGCTGTTCGGTCACCTTGGCCACCACGACTGGTTTTGGGCCCTGCGCCGGCAATTCGTCGCATGGCGGAAGGAGCGTTGCCGCGACAACAGGTGCTGCAGCGAAGAGGGATCGGAAGGTGGGCATTCAAGTCTCACGGGGCTGAAAGGAATGTCTCTATTATAAACGGCCGCTGGCGGTGTGCAGGATATCTGCCAATCGTTTCACGGCGGTGGAAAGGCTATTCGGTCCAGGTTGCCCGCGACCGTTGTCAATGTCGTGGAACATGTCCTGCATTCCATGCGGCCGTTTCCCGCTTCAGGCAGGTCCCCGGGAAATTTTGTCGCGGGTGAGAGTGCTTCCTCCATTTGCCGGGAAATATGACGACGTTCAAAGCATCGTCAGGGCGAAATCCATTCCAGGGAACCACCGCTTTGTTCTGATCCGCGAGTGGACGGGTCAAGCCAACAGGTCCGGGACAATATTGCCGTGAACGTCTGTCAGTCGGAAATCACGCCCCTGGTGCTTGAAGGTCAGCTTTTCGTGGTCAACTCCCAGGCAGTGCAGCATGGTGGCATTCAAGTCATGAATGTGGACCGGGTTTTCGGTGACGTTGTAACTGAAATCGTCTGTCTCTCCGTAGACGATTCCTGGCTGGATTCCGCCCCCTGCCATCCACTTGGTGTAGCACCTGGGATGGTGATCCCTGCCGTAGTTGGTCTTGGACAGACCCCCCTGGCAGTAGATGGTTCTCCCGAATTCGCCGCCCCAGATAACCAGCGTGTCGTCGAGCATGCCCCGCTGTTTCAGGTCCTGGACCAGGGCCGCGCAGGGCTGGTCAATGATCCCGCATTGACGACGAATGTCGTTGGGAAGGTTGCCATGTTGATCCCACTGGCGAATGAAGACCTGCGTGAAGCGGACCCCCCGCTCAGCCATCCGCCTGGCGAGAAGGCAGTTGGCGGCAAAGGTTCCCGGCTTCTTGACCTCGGGACCGTACATGTCAAGGGTCTGTTGGGATTCCCCTGAAATGTCCGTTAACTCGGGGACCGAGGTCTGCATCCTGTAGGCCATCTCGTACTGGGCGATGCGCGACTGTATTTCAGGGTCACCGACCTCCTGGTAACGCTCCCGGTTCAACTGGGCCAGGTTGTCCAGCATTTTTCGTCGCATTTTGGCCGACAGGCCATTGGGGTTGGAAAGGTAAAGAACCGGGTCTCCATTGGACCGCAGGCTGACGCCCTGGTACCGGGTTGAAAGAAATCCGGAGCCCCAAAGTCGGGCATAAAGAGCCTGTCCACCGAAGCCGCCATTGACGGTTGAATGTAAAACCATGAAAGCGGGAAGGTTTTCGTTCATGCTTCCCAGTCCATAGGAAAGCCAGGCACCGGTGCTGGGCCGACCCGGGATCTGGGATCCGGTCTGGATGTAGGTAATTGCCGGGTCATGATTGATGGCTTCCGTGTTGACGGTTTTGATTACCGCCAGGTCATCGACCATTCCTGCTGTATGGGGAAGCAACTCACTGACCCAGGCCCCCTGTTTGCCGAATCGATTGAATTTGAAAATTGAGGGAGCGATCGGGAAACGTTTTTGGCCGGATGTCATGGTGGTGATCCGCTGGCCGTTGCGGACCGAGTCTGGCAGGTCTTTGTCATACCAGTCCTGCATTTTGGGCTTGTAATCCCACATGTCCAGCTGCGACGGGGCCCCGGACATGAAGAGATAGATCACCCGTTTGGCCTTGGGGGCAAAGTGCGGCAGCCCATCGATACCGGTCGCGGTCGATGGGGGGATTGCCGCTGGCCTTGCCGGGGCACCTGCCAGCAACTCGGGGTTCAGCAGCGAAGCCAGTGCAACACTCCCCATGCCACCCGCGGCCTTTCCAAAAAAATGCCGTCGCGTTTCAATCAACTCCGCTTCGCGAATGGGATTCATGATTCAGTTCCGAAAGGTTTCAGTTCTTGGTGACGGTTTCGCTCAGGTTCAGGATCACGTGAGCCACCAGGGTCCAGGCAGCCAGGTCATTGGCGTCCAGGCCGTCGGCTGTCGGCGATTCACCGATTTTCAGGAGCTCCGCCGCCGAGTGGGGGTTGTTGCGAAATTCGTCCTTGGCCTCGGCGTGCACATTGGCAAGCGTCTGCAATTCCGTTGGACTGGGTCTGCGCGTCAAGACAGAGCGAAATGCGAATTCGATTTTGCTCTTCGCAGATTCTCCTCCTTCTTTAAGGATCCTTTCGCCGAATTTCCGGGCTGCTTCCACGAATTGGACATCGTTCATCAACACCAGCGCTTGCAGAGGCGTGTTGGTTCTGGCACGCCGGACCTGGCAGGTTTCCCTGTCCGGGGCGTCGAAAGTTGAGAGCGAGGGTGGCGGTGAGGTTCTTTTCCAGAAAGTGTACATGCTGCGTCGGTACAGTTTTTCTCCCTTGTCCTGTCGGAAGACTGCGGTGTTGCTGCCGCCAAAACCAACCGGTTTCCAAAGTCCTGCAGGCTGGTACGGCTTGACGCTGGGGCCACCGATCTTTTCCACCATCAGGCCGCCGACCCAGAGAGCGCTGTCTCGAATGACCTCGGCATCCAGTCGAAACCTGGGACCGCGGGACAGCAACCGGTTTTCCGGGTCCAATCGGAGTTTTTCGGGGGTGACATGCGAGGACTGTCGGTAGGTGGCAGACATCACCAGTTGTTTGTGCATGCGTTTGACATTCCAGTCATGTTCCATGAAATCGATGGCCAGCCAATCAAGTAGTTCGGGGTGCGTGGGGCGTTCTCCCTGGATGCCGAAATCCTCGGAGGTTTTGACAATTCCGGTGCCAAAAAAGTGCTGCCAATACCGGTTGACGGTCACGCGACTGGTCAAGGGATGGTTCCTGCTGACCAGCCACTTTGCCAGCCCGAGCCGATTTTCCGTCATGCCACTGACGGGAGGTGAGATCCACTCCGGGATTCGTGAATCTACTTTTTCCCGCTGCTGCGTGTACTCTCCCCGTTCCAAAACGTATGCCTGCCGCTTCTGTTTCCGGTCCTCCATGATGAGGCTCGAAGGGATCGCTTTGTTGACGGCATCCACTCGGGTGCGAACGGCTGCCTGCTGATCCCGGAAGGGTTTTATCGCGGCAACGGCTTCGGGATGGACATTACGTACGAAATGATCGACCAGCTGTTTTACCTGGTCTTTGTTTCTTTTCCCGGATTCGGTGTCCAGGATTTTCTGAATGGGTGCCGGCAGGGGGGGCTGTTTGACCTGTTTGCGATACTGTTCCCAGACCGCCAACGATTTTTGCTGTTCCGGATTCAGCCCCTGGGTGGTGATGCGACCGGGTCGGTCCCAGTAGACTGTGCCACCGAACTGGGTAAATGCCCAGCCATTGACCTGTGACCCCTCCGGCAGGCCTACGCGGCTGGCTTCCACTTCCAGTCGCACCCATTTGCCTGTTTCCGGCAGAGGACCGATTTTCAGGTTGGAAGCATTGTTACGGCCTGCACCGTGTCCCTTGTCAGCTCCCCAGAATGCCCGGTGTTCCCAGGTGCCGTTGTTGAACTGCAGCTGCACGGTTTCGGGGGGATTCTTCGGATCGAGATAGACATAGGCAAACAAGCGGTCCCCTTTGCCCAGGGCAAGCTTGTTCTTGACCGATGAGAAAAAATGCTGAGTCAGCCCATTGCCGGATCGGCGGGTGGACTTTTTGCCACTGTAAACCGGGTGCTCCGGTGCCGAAACAAACTGCCACGAATTGCCCCCCTCGTTTCCCTCGGGACGGGCGCCCTCCGGTAAAGCGTCGTCGAACCAGACCTTCTCAGCCTGTTCGAGCTTGCCAAGTTTGCCATCGGGCGTAGGGTCACTGTAGTTAGCGACCAGTGCCGTCTGCTTTTCGTTCAGTGATTTCGCAATGGACGCCAGCTCGGCATTCAACTTTTCAAGTTCCTTTTTCTGTTCCTCCGTGGCGACCTTGATTACCGGGGGAGGGAGCTTGGCATTCCCATCCATGGCCCTCTCGGTAAGGCTGTAAAAATATGAAAAGAGCTGATAGAACTCTTTTTGGGTCAGGGGATCAAATTTGTGGTCATGACAGGCCGCACAGCCGGACGTCAGCCCCAGCCAGACGGTGGAAGTGGTTTCGACCCGATCGACCGCGTACCGGACGTAATATTCCGCGTCAATCGATCCCCCTTCGCTGGTGGTCACGTTGCAGCGGTTGAAGCCGGTTGCCACCTTTTGTTCCAGGGTCGGTTCGGGCAGCAGGTCCCCCGCGAGTTGCTCGATGGTGAACTGGTCGAACGGCATGTTGCTGTTCAAGGCGTCAATGACCCAGTTGCGGTAAGGCCAGATTTCCCTTTCATTGTCCAGGTGCAGTCCGTGCGTATCAGCGTAGCGAGCCGCATCGAGCCAGATCCGTCCCATGTGCTCCCCGTATTTTCTCGATGCCAGCAAGCGGTCGACCACTTTTTCATAGGCATTCGGTGAAGGGTCGTCGAGAAAATGGTCAATCTCCTGCACGGTGGGTGGCAAGCCAATCAGGTCCAGGGTCACACGTCGAATCAGGGATTCCCGCGAAGCCTCTTTTTCGGGTGAAAGATTCTGTTTCCTGAGTTCCGCCTGGATCAAAAGGTCGATCGGTGAATGCGTTTGCCACCCTTTCCTGGCAGGTGGGATTTCCGGTTTGTTCGGTGGCACAAAAGCCCAGTGCCTGGACCAGGCGGCGCCCTGGTCAACCCATTTGCGGATTTTTTCCTTTTCCGCGGGAGAGAGATTTTTCCCGGAGTCAGGTGGAGGCATCAGCAGATCCTCGTCCTCGGAAAAGATTCTCGTGATCAGCTCGCTGCGGGAACTTTGGCCAGCTACGATTGCCCGGTTACCCGATTCCAGTTTTTCCAGCGCGGATTCTTCGAGGTCCAGTCGCAGACCGGCCTCGCGAACGTTTTCATCGGGACCATGGCAGGCAAAGCAGTTTTCCGAGAGAAGAGGAAGGATCTCCCTGTTGAAATCGGGTTCGTCGGCCCGGGAGCAGGAAAAAGAAAAAAGAACCAGCAGGCAGGCAGGAATAAATCTTGAATTCATTTTGACCGATGGAGCAGGTGGGAATGCGTCTTGATACCACTTTACGGAGTTCAAAGTGGCGGCGTGGCGGGAACCGCCATTTTATCACAGATTGTAGGGATTCCGCGGGGTGTTGCACGACAATTCAGGAAAATCCAGTGCTCAGCTGCCGGTTCTTTTCCTGGACATTGAATGCCTTCCTGCCGGATTTTAACAGGTGGATCCCGGAGGTCAGTGCGGGTACCCTGTTCGAGCCTGGTTGCCAGGCCTGAATTCACTGCCACGCGGACAGGGTACTCATGCAGTGCGTCTCGGTAATCGAAAATGCATTCTGCAAATGGAGACCTGCGAACGGCGGATCAGGGTGAAAAGACTGGCAGGTAGTTGTAGGGCATCTGTAAAATGATGCAGGCCATGGCGGTAGCGAATTCACTCCCGTGGCTGTCCGACCAGGAACCGTCTCCCTGCTGCTGTTTCAGCAGGTGATCGCGGATGGCAGGGTACCACTGCTTCCAATTTTCACCCCCGGCGTGCCACATTGCCTGCACCGCGTAATAGTGCGCGTAATAGAAATAGCTGCTGCTGAAAGATCCGCCGGATCCCGGGCGATGGCGATTGATGTATTTCAACGCCTTTTCAACTGCTTCTCCTTCGTAGATGCCCGCACTGTACAGTGAGACCACCCCGGCGGCGGTCAATGGAAAGCTGGTGTGACCACCGCCCAGTGTGTAACGAAATCCGCCGTCGGCCGCCTGGCTCTTCTTGACGTAATCGATGCATTTTTTACGCGTCTCGTCCGGAACATTGATGCCGGCGTCCCGCGCCGCACGCAACGCCATGATCTGGCAAATGGTTATTGAAAGATCCGCATCGCTTTTCACCGGACGATACCGCCAACCGCCGGCAGCGTTTTGTGTGTTGACGATCAATTTGACGGAGGAGCGAAGCTTGATTCCCAGTTCCTTTTTCTGCGTCATCCCGTAGGCCTGAGCCATGAAAAGGGTGGCGAACCCGTGGCCATACATGTTTTCCGAACCGGCGTTTGTGGAAACATAGCCGGTATCGTTGGTGCACTTGACCAGGTATTCCACGCACCGGTTGATCTCGTTCCCGTATTTTCCTTCCCCCGGAGCACTTCCATTGCACATGAAGGCCAGGCCACCCAGGCCGCAGGTAGCAACACCGCCTGCATAACCCCCCGTTCCAAACGCTCCCTTGTTGTTTCCGGTCTTGATCTGTTTGCGGGCCAGGAATTTCAGACCTCGTTCGATTGCTTTTCGGGTCCGCGCATCCACCAGTTGGTCCGGTTCGGCCTCCTTGGGGTCGTCAATGCGCTGGGCCGAAACCGATCCGGATGCCATCGACATCAGTAGTGCGAACAGAATAAATGGGAAAGCTTTGTTCATGGGTTCGGGTGAAAAAATCAACTTGAGGGAACTTTGCAACCAACAGTCTAATTTATGCAGAGAAAGCTGCCATAGCAAATCCCGGATGGGGGATTCAGCGGCGTCAATTCTCCCGTATTGTGTCTACCGTCGGTCAACTTTCTAATGGGGGATCATCCATGTCACCGCAGAGGTTCTCCCCGCCCCTTGGTTTTACCGCAGCAAAGGCAGGCACTCCGCAGGGAACCGATTGAAATACACCGATTGAAATACATTGCAGAATAGAGGAAGGAACAGTAGAGAGATGTCCACGGCGACCGCGTCCATTGAAAACCTTGCGATCAACACAATTCGTACCCTGTCCATGGACGGGGTGCAGGCCGCAAACAGCGGCCATCCGGGAACCCCGATGGCCCTCGCACCGGTGGCCTATTCCGTCTGGCAGGAAGCGATGAATTATGACCCGGCCCACCCGCACTGGCCGGCTCGCGACCGGTTTGTTCTCTCGTGTGGCCACGCGTCGATGCTGCTCTACTCGGTGCTTCACCTGGCTGGTGTCAACAAGGTGGATGGAAACGGGGAACCCACCGGAGAACTCTCCATTACGCTCGACAACATTCGCAATTTTCGGCAGCTCCACAGCCCCTGTGCCGGACACCCGGAATTTGGTGAGGCTGAGGGGATTGAAACCACCACGGGCCCGCTGGGCCAGGGAATTTCAAACAGTGTCGGGATGGCCATTTCGGCCAAATGGTTTGAAAGCCGTTACAACCGGGATGGTAGTGATCTGTTCGGGTTTGATACCTATGTCCTCTGCAGCGATGGTGACCTGATGGAAGGGGTTGGGTGTGAGGCAGCGTCCATGGCCGGCCACTTGAAACTGGACAATCTGTGCTGGGTCTACGACGACAATAACATCACGATTGAAGGAGAAACCGACCTGGCCTTCAGTGAAGATATGGCAACCAAGTTCCAGGGACTCGGTTGGCATACGGTAACCGTTGAAGATGCCAATGACCTGTCGTCCATTCGTGCGGCATTGGATGAATTCAAGGCCACCACCGACAAGCCGACGCTGATCATTCTGAAAAGCATTATCGGTTACGGTTCTCCCAACAAGGCCAACACCCATGGTGCTCACGGTGCCCCCCTGGGTGATGAAGAAATCCGGCTGACCAAGGAGGTCTATGGATGGCCAGACGAAAAATTCCTGGTGCCCGCAGAAGTGCCCGGACACTTTGCAGAACGGGTCGGTGCCCGGGGTGCCGAGGCCTATTCTGCCTGGAAAACCGCCTTTGCCGAATACGAGGGGGCCAACCCGGAGCTGGCAGCCGAGTTGAAAAAAATCTGGTCGGGCGAATTGCCTGACGAATGGGACGCCGGGATTCCCGACTTTCCTGTTGATGAAAAAGGGATGGCCACCCGGGCCTCGTCCGGCAAGACGTTGAACGGATTCGGTCCTGACCTGCCCTGGTTCATTGGTGGTTCTGCCGATCTGGCTCCTTCGACCAAGACACTGATCGAACATGAAGGTGCTGGTGAGTTCGGTCCCGACAACTACGGCGGGAGGAATTTT
Organism: Planctomycetota bacterium; assembly: GCA_036336715.1. Lineage (GTDB taxonomy): Bacteria > Planctomycetota > Planctomycetia > Pirellulales > Pirellulaceae > JABAAE01. The sequence goes on along the minus strand of JAYZFP010000114.1, from coordinate 9,555 downwards.
CACTTCGGGATCCGGGAGCACGCGATGGCTGCTGCCTGTAATGGAATGGCTCTTTGTGGACTGCGGCCCTACGGGGCAACGTTTTTTGTGTTTACTGATTACATGCGGGGATCGATGCGATTGAGCAGCATCATGAACCTTGGAGTGACCTATGTCCTTACGCACGATTCCATTGGAGTCGGCGAGGATGGACCCACCCACCAACCGGTTGAGCACCTTGCCGCCTGTCGGTCGATTCCAGGTTTGCTGGTAATGCGTCCCGGTGACGCCAATGAAGTTGCCGAGTGTTACAGGGCGGCACTGGAAAACTCTCGCCGTCCTTCTGCCATGGTCCTGACCCGCCAGAATGTACCCACGTTCGACCGGACCGAGGGGGGGACTGCCTGCTCCGCCCGCCGGGGAGGCTACGTGCTGTACGATTGCGAAGGTACGCCGGAAGTCATCCTTCTGGGGACTGGCAGCGAGCTTTCCCTTTGTGTTGAGGCTCACCGGCAATTGGCGGCCGAGGGGGTCCGATCCCGGGTCGTCAGCATGCCTTGCTGGGAACTGTTCGACGAACAGGAAGCCAGTTATCAGGAAGAGGTTCTGCCTGCTGCCGTGACACGGAGGGTAGCGGTCGAGGCCGGAATCCGGATGGGTTGGGACCGATACATTGGTTCAGGTGGCCACTTTATCGGGATGGATTCGTTCGGTGCATCCGCTCCCTATTCGCAGGTCTATGAGCATTTTGGAATAACCGTTGCCAACGTTGTGGCGGCCGCCAAATCGTAACACTTTTCAATTCGAGTGTTCCCAAATCGAAATCGAGGAAAAAATGGAAAAATGGCCCATTGGCGTTTTCGCCAGTATTGATGCCGGGCTCGGTGTCAAACTTGAGGTAGCCAGCGAGCTTGGCATTCCAACCATCCAGTTGCATGCCCCGGCGCAGGAAACCAGGACTCCAGAGAATGCAGAGGCCTTCCTGGCCCGTCTCGCTGAACTTGGAATCACCCTGACCGCAGTCTTCGGAGGGTTTGAAGGCGAAAGTTACGCGGACATTCCGACGGTGGAGAAAACCGTCGGTTTGGTGCCAGGGGAAACACGGGCCGCGCGAACGCAGGAAATGAAGGAAATTGCCGATTTTGCCAAATTGCTCAACTGCAGCGTGGTCGCCCTGCATCTCGGCTTTGTGCCGCATGATACAAGCTGCGAGCTGTACCAGGAGATCTTGGGAATTACACGTGAGATTTGCGATCACTGTCGGGCAAATGGACAGGCGCTTCACCTTGAGACGGGACAGGAAACGGCGGATGGTCTGCTCCAGTTCCTGCAGGATGTCGAGAGAGACAATCTGTTTGTCAACTTTGATCCGGCCAACATGATTCTTTACGGTACCGGTGAACCGATTGAAGCCCTCAAGAAGATTGGGCAATACGTCCGCAGCATCCACTGCAAGGACGCAACCTGGGCTGACCAGCCTGGTAAGGAATGGGGTGCCGAAGTCGCCCTGGGCGAGGGGGATGTGGGCATGGAGACCTATTTGAGCACTCTCAAAGATCTGGGTTACACTGGTCCATTGACCATCGAGCGGGAAATTCCCCAGGACCCGGAGCGGCAAAAGGCAGAGATCGGTGGTGCGGTTTCCCTGTTAAATGAAATCAAATCCAAATTGGCGTAAATCATGACCTCTGAAACATCTTCATCCGAATCCGTTCCGTCTGAGCCAGCTGGTTCCCCTGATTCTTCAGGGGATTCCGGTGCTTCTTCATCCGTCTCGCCGGTGGGGGCCATTGCCAAGCTGTTTTTGTTGCTGCTGGTCCTGGCTATCGGCGGTGTCGGTGTTTTGTATGCCATCGGCAGCAACGAAATGGAGTTGCAGGTGGAACAGGAAATAAATGGCAAGCGGAAGGACATCTATAAACGGCTGACTGACCCGGAAGAAGTCAAAAAGTGGGTCGAAGGTGTCGAGAAGATCGAGCCCATCAAGGATGGGAAAGACGAGAATCAGAGCGACGCGTACCGGGTGGGGGCAAAATCTCTTGTGACGGTGTCCAGTGGAGGGAACTCCTTCGACATGACGCAGGAGGTTTCCAAAGCCAGGCTGAACCAGGAGACGGAATTCAAATTGTCCTCCGACCTGTTTGACGTTGTCCAGCATTTCAAGCTGGATTTCAAAAACGATGCAGGTTTGTCGAGTGACATTGTGGTGGTCCGGCAAACCTACCGCATCCAGTTCAAGGGCCTTTACCGGATCATGGCTCCCTTTGCCCGGACGTCGATCCAGGACCAGCTGAACCGGAACATGAAAAAGCTGAAATCGCTTGTGGAAGGCAGTGCCGAAGAAACCAAGGATGACACAGCAAAGGATGGCTCGGCGGAAAAGAAAAAGGGTGCTGCCGAAAAGAAAAAGGGATAGTCTTCGGAGGGTCGGATGCGGGGAAGGCCTTTTCCTGAAAGTTCCGCAGCCTCGAATTCCTGCTTCCTGGAAAACCCGCTTTCCGGAAAACACGAGACAGTTGAACGCACTCCAGGTTGCGCATGATCGCGCCCAAGCCACTAGTTAAAGGGCTGCTGGTGGTTTTTCCACCACTTTTCGAGTTCATTCAATTGCCGGTCCATTTGGGATCGAAGTTCTTCCGATCGCCGAAAATTCTCCTTTCGGTACCGTGAGGCTCCGCGGAGCAGGGCGGATTGTCGCCCCTCCTTGAATGAAATCAGCTCCTCGCTCTGGGACTTCTGCAGCAGGCTTGGGTCTGTCAGCAACGCTTTCGCCTGTTCGTCCGAAAGAAACGGGTAAAGCAGGGAGAGTTTTTCGACGTTGCTCAGGTACCATGAGAGCGAAGCTTCACCTCGGTAGTCGAAGGTAAGCAGTTTAAAGAAATCTTTCCGGGAACCGTTCAGCTCATGGGCCACCCTGGACAATACCCGGTCCGCATGAAAAAGGGGCTTTTGAAAGCTCGCGTTCAGGAAGCCGGATGATTGGGGGAATTCGGTTCCCCGGGGTGTCAGATTGACATTTCTCTGCAGGGGACCTGCTGAAATCTGTACCAATAACACACCACTGGTGTGCTGCAGAACCCAGTCCCTGTTTTCCAGAAGCCATACGGCGAGCGGCCAAAGGCCGTGATTGTCGCTTTAGCCAGCGTCTATCAGGTGAACCCGGTGGGAAGCCTGTTCGAATGGCAGGTAGGGGGCGTCCAGGAAAACCGGGAAATTTCCACTGAGTCGGATCGCTGTGGCGAGTTTCATTTTGCCCTGGCCGTAACTCAGTCGCCATGAGTAGGGGGCAGTGCTTTCCTGGTCATTCCTGTCAACCGTCGGTGGGATACCGGCTGCATTTTCGGGCCCTTCCTGGCGTTGTTCCATTGGAGGGGCAGCTCCCTGGGCCGTCGGTTCATCTGCGAATCGCGAATGAAAGAGGTACTCCACAGGGAGATTGGATATCAGGAATCGTCTGCCATCTTCTGCCGTCGTTGGGGTGTAAATCAGTGAAGGTCTCCAGCCGGCCTGTTCGCCTACCGCCAGTTCCCCGAATTCCATCTGAAGAGCGGGCCCGTATTCCATCAACGCATTTTCAAGTTCCTCTCCCCGTGCAGGAAACACATGGCCCGCCAGTTTCAGCGGGAAACCGAGGAGATCATTGCAGAATCCCTGGCTTGCAACCCGGCTCAGGCAGTCAGCTGACATGGAGGACAGCATCGACTCCGGGGTGAACGGGAGTTTGACCGCCCGATTGTCAGCGTGAAAAAGCATGGGCCCGTTGCCCTGGTTGATATTGCGGAGCGACTGGGGGTCGGCCACCGTGGCAACCCAGTAACCTGCCCCGGCCATCCCCCCGGAAGCACCGCTGACCAGGCGAACGTGCCTCGAAAAATTGATGTACCGGTTGCTCCCGCCAAGTTTGGCTACTTTCTGTTCCAGGGCGCTCAGCACCGTTGTTGACCAGACCTGGGCTTTGATGCCGCCTCCCGAGTGGCAGACCAGGACCAGAATGGGTTTTTCCGTTCTGCCGACCGGGTTTCCCCACGAATCAACCAGGCTGTGATTGGCCTGCTGTTTCCAGTTTTCCAGGATGGATCTTTCGGTGTGCGGCCCGCTTTCTTCTGCTGGCGGTTGCTGGTCGGTCTTCCATGCTTTTCGTTGCAGGGTCTGCACTGCTGCAGCTTTACTGAATTCGTCCAGCGCCGTTTGTGGAGAATCCGGAATCCTGGCCTGCGGCGGAAGGGCGAGGCGGACTTGACGGGTTCCGTTTTCCAACCTCAGCCAGGTGGCCAGCAGAAAGGTCGTCAAAAATAGCAGAACAAAAATTTCGTACTGCAGGCGTCTCCGTTGATAAACCAGCCAACCGTAGAATCCGGTACCGCCGGCGACAAGGATGCACAGTGTCAGGGCGACAGATTGGACAAGGACCCCGTTCCAGCCGGACCAGCAGAAAACACAGATCATGAGAAGGAGCAACCCGCCCAACAGGTTCTTGATCATGGCAATCAGGTGAAAGGTCTGGAAGACGTTATTGGCATTGGTCACTTCTGCGAAAAACCAACGCCCCATCGTTTTGCCAAAAAACGGAATCCGCGCCAGTAGGCGACTCAGTCCCTTGAAAACCCGGGTCAGGGCAAGGGAATTTGCCAGGATCCATCGACGGACCCAGAAAAGGGGATAAACGGGGATCAGCGGAATCAGGGCAAAGAGAATTGCTCCCAGCAGCTGGTTGACAGTTCCTGCAGAAAGGAGGTTTTCATTACAGCATTGGTAGGTCATCGCGGCGGCCAGGGAGAAAACGTAGATCATGCCAAATGTCGCAAAGGAGTGAATCAACCGCACCGTTGAAAAAATTTTTGCCTCGTCGGTTTCTCCTTTGGCAGAGAGGGTGCCGGTTGCCGGTGGCGAACTGGCCAACTGACTGGAGCCTTCGATGCCGAGGTGGCATCGCACACCTTCCAGCATGCCGATCCCCCGTACCTTTTCAGGCCCTGTTTCACGCCTGTTGAGCGGATTGTTTTCATCGGTAAACAGCAGCACGGCTACGTAGACCCACTCCTCCAGGAAAGCACCCACGGCCACCAGCGCCAGAATGCAGGTGAAGGGGTGGTCGTGCCAGAACAGGTAGGGAGCGCCCAGAACGTAGCTTGCCTTGACACTCATCAGGACAAACATCATGGCGAGAACCAGCAACATCGGGAGGTTTCTCAAGCGGCGAAAAAAACCAGATGAAAAGACTGGTAAAGGAAAAAACACAATCCACGCATGGGATATCCAGGCAGGAGAAGAGAGACCTTTTTATCAGAGCACAGATGAATGCAGGTCGCCATCGATTGCCACAAATGTGTATCCGTTTCCGCAAAAGAAGGGTCCAGCTGTATTGTTTTGTAACTACCTGGATTTGCTGACGTATTTCGCGCCACGGATCGTTAGAATGACAATCGAAAAGACGCCGTCAGGGTGAGAAACCATTGATGCATTCCAAGTGTCCTCCCCGGTCGGGATTCCTGTTTCCCGGTACGGCATTTTCGGCAAAGGGATGGTTCCGGGATTTGGGTTTTTCAGGAAATGTTGAGCCTGGAAGCCTGACCTGGCGGTCTCTGACCCGGAAAAGCGATTTCTGATTCGGAAAACTTTTGGATCAGTTGGGGCAGGAACCATGGGCTCGCAAAAAGAAGTCAAAGCTCTTTCAGAGAAGGAAATCAAGATGGCCAGAATAGCGATCATTACCACATTTTTGATCATCCTCATCGGGTCTTTTGTTGGATTGGGCCGGTTTAAAGCGGAGCAATCCATCGCCGCGGCGCCACTGACCCAACCGGTCGTGCTGAAATCCTCCCAACCACCAGTCACCGGCGAGAATCCGGCAGGGACCGGCTTGGTCCACCCGGCAACGAATGATCTCCAGGCGGCCCGCTCCAGGAAAGTCGGGAATCCCTCTTTTCTCAGTCCGCATGCCAAGCCGATTACAGTTCATGGAGACGCCGTTTATGTTGTGAACACGCCCTCGGACACGGTAGACGTTATCGATCGCAAATCCGGAAAGGTGACCGCCCGAATTCGCGTCGGCATTGATCCTGTCAGCGTTGCGGTTCGTCCGGATGGGAAAGAGCTTTGGGTTTCCAATCACATCTCTGATTCGGTGAGCGTGATCGACCTTGATTCTGCCGCTCCGACGTTTCGGCAGGTGATTGCAACGGTCCAGGACATTGACCGGAGAAAAAAATCGACCCGTTTTGACGAGCCGGTCGCGATCGCCTTTGCCAGTAATGAAAAAGCGTATGTTGCGCTCTCCTCGGAGAACAGAATCGCGGTGGTGAACGTGCAGACCCGAAGGGTTGAAAAGCAGCTCGACATCACTGCCCAGGATCCCCGGGACATCGTAGTACGGGGCGAACGTCTTTACGTCATTCCCTTTGAGTCAAATAACAGGACGCAGCTTTCCGGGGGAAACGAGATCGATGGCGATCTGGTGACCTTCAATGCCTGGGAGCATTCGATTCGCGTCAATAACGTCCTTTCAATCGGTCATGTGACCGATATCGTCAAGAACCCAAAGGTTCCTGACCGGGATCTCTACGTTTTCGATACGAAAACCGACAAGCTGGTAAAAACCGTCGATACGCTCGGAACACTGCTTTACGGTTTGACGGTGGACTCGAAAGGACGAGTTTACATTGCCCAGACCGATGCCCGGAATGCAGTCAATGGTCGATCCGGGACCAAAAAACATTCGCTCAAGGAGCTGGAAAACCGGGCCTTCCTTAACCAGATCACTGCGGTAGATTTCCGTGGAGATGAACCTGAAAAACCACGGTTTATCGATCTTGAACCTTTGCCACCCGAGCAACCGGAACCCGATCATGCGCTGGCGACTCCCTTTGCCATCCAGGTAAGTGACGATGATCGAACGCTTTATGTCTCTGCGGCAGGATCCAACCGGATGTTCACCGTGGATGCTGCCAGCGGAAAAGTGCTCGGCCGGCTCGAGGTGGATGCGGTACCACGTGGGATCGCCCTGGATTCCGATGGCAAGCAGGCCTGGGTATTCAACGCCGTCGCCAATACCGTATCCCGGGTGGACGTCAGCGATGTCCGACAACCCCGGCTGGAAGCGACCATATCACTGGAGGACCCGACTCACGAGACTTTCAAACGGGGGCGGATCGCTTTCAACAATGCCCGGGCTTCTTCCACGGGCACTTTTTCCTGTGCCAGTTGTCATCCCGATGGACACACCGACCAGTTGCTTTGGGTTTTGAAAACGCCTGTTGTGACGGGGGGCAACCAGATCATGCCCCGGTCTACCATGCCTTTGCGCGGTCTGCGGGACACCGCTCCCTTTCATTGGGACGGGATACCGGGGGATCCCTACGGTGGTAACAACAGTGCCAATATCTACACGCGCGTGAAGCCCAATGCGGACGTGGAACGACCAGAGTCCACCACGCGACACCTGATCGACGGAGGGCTGGCATCCACCATGTTTCTGGAAGGGGACAAAACGAAAAACGACGAGGGAAAGGATGGTTATCTCACGGCCCGTGAACGGGACGACATGGCCAAGTTTCTCCTTCATGTAACTTATCCGCCTGCCCAGCGGAGGGCATATGATAACCAGTTGAGCCGAAGGGCCAGGAAGGGCTTTGAGCTTTTTCACATCATTGGGGATGCCGGTGGCACTCCCGGAGGCAACCTCTGTGGCAATTGCCACCGCATGCCGTTTTATGTCAGCACCAACACACCCGGGACAGGAATGGATGCTCCCACGTGGCGGGGCGCCTACGACCGCTTTCTCATTCTGCCCCAGGGGCGACTCAATATTATTGACTTTCCCTTTTATGCCGCTGTCGCGGAACGGGGTATTCCCGAAAGAAGTGTCTGGCAATTTTCATGGGGGGGACGAAGAGCATTCGATCCGGTCTGGGAAATGGTTCTCGAGGGAAGCACCGGGTACTCGGGTTCCCTGGGACGCCAGTTGACGCTGGACCGTGGGACCGTGAAAGACGAAATCCTGATGGACATGCTGCAGGCATTGGAAGTCTCAGCCGCCGAGGAGGCGATCGTGCTGGAAGCGGATGCCGTTCTCCTCGCGGGTGCAGAGAGTCAACCTGTTTCCCTGCAATTTGATGGCAAGCAGTACGTTGGCGAAGGGCAGGCTTTTTCCCACGAGGAACTGGTTGCCCAGGCGGCGGCAGGCAAGCTGCTGGTTACCTTGACTGCCAGGCATGGTGAAAACGATGATATTGAGCATCCCCAACCCGGCCTTTGGACCCTGTCACCCATCCACGCCCAGAGTGGTCGTCAGGATTTTCCGGTGGTTCATGGTGAACGCCTGGTGATGGAACTCAATGCGATCCATGTTCGTAAAGATGCCAACCTGATTGTGGACGGTCGTCGGGTCGACGGCCAGCTTGCCTTCAAGCAGGGTAACCGCGTCGAAGTCAGCCTGGCTTCTTTGCCCGAACCGGGAATTCACTTTTTACAGATTCAGAACCGTGACGGATTGTTCAGCAATGACTTTATTTTTCACGCGGCCGAAAACGCAAACAAGGCCACGGAATTGCGCAATCGGCTCAATCCACGCCTGGTGCGAAGACGTCTGGCCAATGCCGTGAAGCGGGGGGATCTGAAGACGACCCGGAGACTGATTGAAGAAGGTGCCGAAATAAATGCCCGTCGTGAGGAAGGGGGCATGACCCCGCTTGCCGTTGCTGCTTTTCATGGTCGGCTGGAGGTTGCCCGTTTTCTGGTTTCCAAGGGAGCTGAAGTCAATCGGGCCAACAATGATGGTAACACTCCCTTGTTGCTGGCAGCGTTCATGTGCCGTGAAGAAATGTGCAAATTTCTCCTCTCCAAAGGAGCGTCACAAACGCAGAGAAACAGCCGTCGTGAAACGCCCCTGGATGTGGTTTCCGGAGCATGGAGCGAGCAGTTGGCGGGCTTTTACGAGGGGATCATCCGCAGGGAAGGGATGGACCTCAAGATCGCTGACCTGAAAATCGGCAGGGAAAAAACCAAGAAGATGCTGGAAGGGTATCGCGACGGGGAAAAGGAGTAGCAGCCAGCGACCGCTTTGGTTCTCCAACAGGGGCGCAAGCTGCCTCGCTTCCAGCGAATCCCGCGTTTTTGGATCCGCTGTTTGTCAAAGGAACCCCGGTCCTGCCCCTCTGTCCGCCGCTGTTTTGAAACATGCGGCGGAAGAAAGCCCCCCCGAGTCAGGAGCGGCCCCGAGTGTTGGCTCAGAGTGTTGGCTCAAATCCCGGTCGGTATTCCTTGGACCAGTGTGCCGAAAGTCGCTCATCCTTCAGGTGCCCGTTGGCAGGGTCCGTTTCGAGAACCTGACCGGTACGGTGTGCGATATTGCCCAGGTGGCAGAGGAGAGTGCTCTTGTGGGCTTCACTGATGTTGGCATTCGGCTCGCCTCCTTTTCGAATGCAACCAAGAAAGTCATCGAAATGGGGAGCATCATTCATGGCATGGTCCTTCGATTCGACCAACTTGTTCCGGATATCGTAAATTTCCCACTTCTTGTCGAGCAAAATCAGCGTTCCCTTGTCGCCGTGGAAAGCAACGCCAAAACCGGTTTTTTCG
>JAYZFP010000113.1:0-20095 GCA_036336715.1 Planctomycetota bacterium | reverse complement strand
CCGCCTTTTCGGTAACAAAATTCATGCAATATCTCGCGTGTATCGAATAAACGTAGACCAGCCCAGCAGGACCAAACATGACCTCGTTTCTCGGCGTTTTTCGCTTGGCAGCATGGCAGGCGGCATCCCCTTCAGCCAGGTAGGCTTCCACCTCCACGAGGCGACATTTCATCAACAGGTTGCCCGATCTCCGGCAGAGGACCTTCCCAATCAGTTTCCTGGCCACCTCGACAGTACTGCCGGAGAAAAAAGAAAGGTTCAATACAGTCACAGCGGTTCCTTTTCGACCAGCGCCCCCGCTTGAAAACCAACGGTCCATCCGGAAAACGCCCCAACTGAAAAAGATCAGGAAAGGCCACGGTAAAACCGGTTGGAGAGAATGAGTTCCATCAGTAGGATCACACCAAACAGGGTGATCAGCAAGGGAAAAAACTTCTTCCCCTGTCGAACGAAACTCTGTTCGCGCAAAATTTCCTCCCGGTTACGGGCAAGCTTGTATCGGCCTTTTCCCAGGCAAGCTTCCAACAACGACTCATCTACCGATTCCAGATTGGTCTGCTCTCTCGGTGAATTGACGCTGAACCCCTTTCTGGCAAGGGGCGCCCCGATCCCTTTGATCCGGTAGTTACCAACCGTCTCCGTAAACCGGAAACGCAGTTCACCTTTCTCATCCACCAGTTCGGACGGCTCTTCATTGCGGGGCGGGTACATCAGGAATTCGGAGGTCTTCTGCTTTTCATCCCGTAAAATTACATTTTCACCGACTCGGTAATTCAGTCGATTGTTACCGGCAGCAACCAGGTACTTGGCGACTTCATCGATCAAAAGAGCCGTAGGCCACCATTGACCGGTGGTCAGGTCATTCCACCTTTTCCGGCCCTTCACCTGTCCGGGTTCGCTCAGGGGGGTCGCCACGCAAACCACGGTCCCTTCCCCAAGTTTTTTCGAGGTGACCGCTGGTTGACGTGTCGAAAAACGGGCCAGGACTTCGGTTCCGCTACCCGGCTCCAAACCCCAGTGCTGGTAAACCGGAAAATCCCGCCACACATCATCGGTTTCAAATCGTTTGTAGGGCTGAAAAACAGGATGGCTGTAATCCGAGACCGTCAAGTAAGCCTCGGGGGGCGTCCACGCCTCACCAATTTCAACCCCCAGAACTTCGCGGGCCTCCTCACCCAAAAATGAGGAGTCGATGGAAAAACCGGATTTCGCGTTTTCGCCCAACGCAACGGCAAGCCCCCCACCAGCCTCTACAAACTTCTTCAGGCTGCTCCATTCGACGCTGGATAACGGTCCCGGGTCAAGCAAAAAGACAGACGAATAGTCCGACAGTTTTTCGTCCAGCAGCCGGCTTTGAACCCGGTTGGTCACATCAAAAGCTGCCTCTCCGGATTCCACCAGCTCGTCAGGAGCGAGAACCACCTCCACATTTCGATAAGCAGCGTCTTCATTTTCGGGTCCAACCAGAAGGACCGGTCGTGGGGGGCGGACTTGAATCGTAAAAAAACGCTCGTTATCCAAAACCAGGGAATCCGCTCCCTCGAGACGTACCACCCCGTGATGAATGCCGACCGGCAAATCCTTGACCGTCATTCCCACCTGCTGCACACCATCCTCCCCGAACGAAACCGCAGCCATCCGTACCAGCTTTTCATCCGGAAAGACCGTCTTGCCATCCTGGCGGAAAGGCTTCCCAGGCTGAAGCTTATCGAGGTAGAGGTGAATGGGACGTTCGCCCGCAGGCCCATGCCTCAGGACCCGGACGCTCAAGTTTACCTGGCCCCCCACCGAAATGCACTCGGAGCTGAGTTCCAAATCGTCCATCTGGTAATTGACAGGGTCTTCAACACTCACATCCACGAGGTAGACGGACAGGTCCTCTACCTCGGCGAGCCGTAATTGCAGCTGTTTCTGCCTCCTGGATTTCCAGCTTTCCCGTGTCAGGTCGGTGAAAACATAAATTTCAAGCGGTTTCAGATTTTCCTCACGCTGGGAGTCGAGAAACTCCACAGCCATTTCCAGATTTTCAACCAGCGACAGGGAGTCGAAGTTCACCGCCAGAGAAGAAAGTCGCTTTGCAGCAGAAGCCACATCCACGGAAAAAAAAGGCTCCCTGCCGGAGGCATCCATCACCGCAACGTCACTGTCGTCCGGCAGCTGACGAATCAGCCAATCCGCAAGGCCGGTCGCCTGCGAGAGCCTCGACTCGGACTGAACCGTCCCCTGTTCGTCTTCCCGAGCCAGCTCGTAAAGCATGCGTGGGGAGGTGTCCACGAGAACAACCGCCGAAACCGGCGTTTGGTCCATTCCGGGTTTTACCACCGCCGAGGGACTGACAAAGGAAGCATAAACGGAAACCATTGAAATGATCAGCGCAGTCAGAATAACCGACTGGCTCGCCAGCAGGATCCGGTTCCAGGGTCTGGTCAGCACAAGTGTCGCGACCAGGATCAACAGGGAAACGAGGGCCACCGATGCCAGAAGCCCGAGGGTCAGCCAGGTACCGAACTGGTTGGTGGCAGCGCTCGGCATGGCAAAAGCAAGTGCCAGGAGCACTATCGCCAGGCAACGCAAAAACAGAAGCATCCAGTGCCTCACCCGCAACCGTCTCTGGTTGGTGGAAAGACGCTCCTGGACAAAACGCAGCGCTGGAAAAGGATATTCCCTCGGTTTTTGCTGCATGATCAGATGCAGTAAGATCGGCAGTCCAACCAGCCCTGCCCCAACCATCAGCATTAACGGATTCAAAAATCCCATCAACTGCCTCGCACCCGTCTTTTCAGCAGATATTCCAGCAAGGCCTTGTCGAATGGCATCGAGGTGTCCAGTGGTACGTAATCCACGCCAGCCCGCTGACACCCCACTTGATACTGCTCGCGAAAACGGGTTATTTCGGCCAGGTAGTCCTTTCGGAATCCGTGTGCATCCACCTTTACCCTGTCACTGGTTTCGGGATTCTCGAAATAGCACATCCCGTTGAACGGAAAATGCACCTCGGCTTCATCCAGAACGTGAAAAAGGATCACGTCATGGCCACCGTGTCTCAGGTGATGAAGCGACTCCATCACCGGATCAGGGTCCACCAGTAAATCGGAAAAGATCATTACCAGCCCCTTTTGGCGAATCATTGCCGAAAGCTGATGAATTGAATGGGCGACATCTGTTTCACCTGTAGGCTGGGCTCGCGAAAGGAGTGATATGATGTTCCCCAACTGGGACCGCTTGGACTGGGGAGGGACACTTTCCCGGATCCTGGTATCAAATGTGATCATTCCAACCGGATCCTGCTGGGAAATCATCAGGTAGGCCAGCGACGCGGCGAGACAAATCGAATAATCGAACTTGTTCATTGGCTGGCGACGCGTGTAACCCATTGATTCGCTGAGATCCAGCATCAGGTAACCCGTTATGGTCGTTTCGGCTTCAAATTTTTTGACGTAATACTTGTCCGTCCTTGCGAACACCTGCCAGTCGATATCGGCAGGATCATCACCATGGGTGTACTTGCGGTGCTCGCTGAATTCGACCGAAAACCCCTGGTAGGGACTGGAATGCAGACCCTGCATGAATCCCCGGACGACGAACTGGGCGCGCAGATCCAGTCGCTTGATCTGGTTTATTGCCTCGGGCTTCAGGTATTTATCGACAGTCATCGTTACCATTTTAGATCATTTTTTCATTCGGCAAGTCATCGCCCGCCCGCCAGGGGATGCAAAGTTTGACGAAGATCGGTCCCGACCACCATAATGGGTAGACTCGGTGGATGACTCCCCTCCGCAGCATTCAGGCTTTGGGCGGTGATCATCGGGCCCCCTTCCCTTCCCAGATCCCCTGTCATGCGTACTCCCACCACCCATCACACACGATTCCTCAACAGGATTGTCCTGACGTTTGGCCTGTTTTTTTCCGGACTCCTGCTGCCTCCGCTGGATGGAAGGGAAGATTTCCGGGAATCCATTTTCCCACTGTTGAAAAAACACTGTGTTGCATGCCATGGCAAGAAGGTCGCAGAGGCCGATCTCAATCTGCTGGAATGGACCGACGAGCAGGCAGTAGGACAACACCTAAAGGATTTACAGTTATTTCATTCCATTCTCAAGAGCGGCCAGATGCCGCCCCCGGATGTTGCACAGCCCACTCCCTCCGAAAGGAAGAGGCTGGTGGACTGGTCCGGCAAATTGCTCCGATTCCATGCAGAGAAATTTTCCGGTGACCCGGGTCCGGTCATCCTGCGAAGGTTGAACCACGCGGAGTACAACTATTCCATACAGGACCTCACCGGCATTCCATCACTCGATCCGACGCGCGAGTTTCCTGTTGATGGTGCAGCGGGTGAAGGATTCACCAATACCGGCAATGCCCTGGTGATGTCGCCGGCTCTTTTCCAAAAATACCTGGATGCCGCAAAGCAGGTTGCCAGGCACGCCATGTTGCTGGAGGATCGAATTGCATTTACCCCGCAGGTCAGCCGTCGGGACCGATCGGATGCATACATCCGAAAAATCCAGGCATTCTACGGTCGCTACGCAAACAACGCAGGTGGAACGCCGGTCAACTTGCAGGGGATTCGGCTCGACACCAACACGGGTGGTCGACTGCCCATCGAACCCTACCTGAGGTTGATCCTGGAGAAACGGAATTCAGCGGGCCGAAAGGACATCGCACTCGATGAACTCGCACGCTCCGCATCCCTGAGTCCCAAGTACCTGAATATTCTCTGGCACCAGCTGATAGGGCCCGTAGAGGACCCCGGATTTATCCTGGCCTTACTTCGTGAAAGGATGCGGACCGCAAACGCTGATCAGATCCCCCAAATCGTGGCAGACATTCATCGTTGGCAGCAGCGGCTCTGGAAGTTCAACACCATCGGGCACATTGGTCGTCCGGGAGGTGCCAAATCCTGGATGGAGCCTGCTGAACCGCTGACCCGCAGACGGGAATTCCGGATTCCGATACCCGCCCAGGCTGCGGACACCAAGCAAACGGTGACCCTTTCCCTTGCCAGCCAGCCATTGACCGATTCCAGGCAGGGACATGTCAAATGGGAATCGCCCCGCATCACCGGTGGTGGACAGGGAGACCTCCTGCTGCGGGACCTGGAAAGCCTGGTCGAGGAGGGCGAAAAGAAACGGCAAGCATTGCTCGAAAAAACGGAACTCCTGTTGCAGGCGGCCGATGTGATCCGGGGCAAAATAGAGGGAAAATCAGCCACCGAAGCGGAAGCACTCGTCGATGAGTTTGCCAGCTCCCAACAGATCGCTCTGCCACAGTTGAAGTTATGGCTCAACTATCTTGGCATTTTTCACAACGGCCCCGTAGCGGTCAGTGGGCATTACCGGAAACAGCTGCGAAACGCGAACAACTACTCCTTTGTCAACGGCTGGGGAACCGGGGCAACGCCATCAGTCATTGCCAATTCCTCCGAACAGGAAGTGCGGATTCCGGGAATCTCAAGACCTCGATCGATTTGTGTCCATCCGTCGCCAACGCTTTACTCGGCCGTCGGTTGGCAGGCTCCCGAAACGGGCCAGTACGACATCGTTGCGGCGATTTCCGATCAGCACCCCGAATGCGGCAACGGGGTCGAGTGGGTCATCCTCCATCAGACCCCGACGCGATCGACAAAAATCTGGGACGGAACCATTGCCAAAGCCGGAAATTCCAAAATGGAGAGCCGAAAATTGGCACTCCAAAAGGGAGACCTGGTCACTTTTTACGTGGGCCCCTCACAAAAAAGCCATGCCTGCGACCTGACCGAAATCAACCTTTACATGAGGCAGCGAGGATCGAAGAAAACCTGGGACCTGGCCCGGGAAATTTCCCCTAACCTGCTGAAGGCAAACCCGGCAGCAGATCAATTTGGGAACCCGGCCGTCTGGCATTTCACGAAGGGAAACTGGGACAATCTCCTCAGCGAACTGAATCGCCGGCCCCGGATTCCGGCTGGTTCCCAGCTGGATCGATGGTTGCAGGCAGAATCTTCAGCGGAGCGAAACCGCCTGGCCCGGATGGTACACAAAACCGTCAATCAACCATCGCCGGAGATCGCGGCTGCGGACCGCACGATGGTGGAAGAAGTTCGCCGCCTGCTGGATCCTTTCAAGGACGAAAGGCTCCGCACCGGACTGCGGCCCGACCCCAGGTTTGGCAAGACACCCCAAGGTGAAAAACGTGAAAACCGCGACCTTTACACAAGCACCCGGGCCCAGTTGGAATTCACCATTCCCACGAGACTGGCTGCCGGTCGTGAAATCGTGCTCACGGCCATACTCGAATCGGATTTGCCGGAGGAGGTGGTGCAACTTTCGGCTCACCTGGCATCCAGTTCTCCTGCAGAGCAGATAGCCAGCCAGCCCCTATCCCTCTCCCAGCATTCCGCCGCCCAATCCACCGTACGGCGGGCCTTCCAGAGTTTCAGAAAACTCTTTCCCGCGGCACTTTGCTATCAAAAAATAGTCCCGATCGATGAAGTCGTCACGCTGACCCTGTTTTACCGCGAGGACCAGCCACTGGTCGATCTTTTCCTTTCCGATTCGGAAAAAAGGGAACTCGATGCACTCTGGCGGGAACTGATCTTTGTCAGCGAGGAACCCCTCAAGAAAGTTGTCGCACTTGAGCAGTTGTACCAGTTCGCAACCCAGGACCGTCCTGACCTGGTGGTCGAATTCAAAACACTTTTTGATCCGACCCGTCAACGGGCAGATGCCTTTTTGAAGCGTCGACAGGACGCCGAGAAGATTCATGTCCGGAGGTCCCTGGAGCTGGCAGCGCGAGCCTGGCGACGCCCCCTCTCACAAGCGGAAGAAAAAGGGCTGGAGGAATTCTACCGATCGCTCCGGGAACAGGAACTCGATCACGGCAGCTCGATACGGCTCCTGCTGACCCGGATCCTGGCTTCACCTGCCTTCCTTTACCGTCGCGAAAAATCAAATCCAGGCAATGGGCATTCACCGGTTTCCCAGCTGGAACTTGCCAGCCGCTTGAGCTACTTTCTCTGGTCCTCTACTCCGGATACGCAATTGATCCAAAAAGCGGAAAAGGGCCTTCTGGGCGATCCGGTTGTTCTGAACGCTGAAGCGGAACGGATGCTGAAATCCCCGAAAATCAGACGCCTGGCGATCGAGTTCGCCTGCCAATGGTTGCATTTGCGGAATTTCGATCAGAACAATGACAAAAACGAAAAAAGGTTCCCGGAATTTGCATCCCTCAAAAAAGACATGTACGAAGAAACCGTTGTTTTTTTTGAAAACATGTTCCGTCGAAACGAATCCGTTCTGGACATCATCGACGCCGATTATTCCTATGCCAACAAGCGGCTGGTTCAGCACTATGGCCTTGAAGGGGTTTCCATCCATGCAGGCCGAAGCGATGGATGGAAGTCCGCCGGAAGGGGTGGAGTGCTGGGCATGGCCTCTTTTCTGGCCAGCCAGTCCGGGGCGTCCAGGACCAGCCCGATCCTGAGGGGAAACTGGATTTCAGAAACCCTGCTCGGAGAAAAACTCCCCCGACCGCCACCGGATGTTCCCCAGCTTCCCGAGGACGTCCCCAGTGGTCTGACCGCTCGGCAGCTGATTGAAAAACACAGCGAGTTACCCCAGTGTGCCAAGTGCCACGCTCGCATCGATCCCTACGGATTTGCGCTGGAGAACTTTGACCCGCTGGGACGTCACCGAAAGACCAAAGTCAACACCCGGGTCCAATTGGTCGATGGAACGGAGGTCGATGGCCTGGCGGGCCTTAAAAAATACCTGCTCACCAGTCGAAAGCGGGATTTTGTCCGCCAATTCTGCAGGAAATTGCTGGGCTATTCGCTCGGTCGCGAAGTTCAGCTTTCCGACCAACCGCTGCTGGACCGAATGTTGGAAAACCTGGAAAAGGACGATTACCGGGTGCATTCTGCCATTCGGACCATCCTTGGCAGTCAACCCTTTCGGAACGTCCGGGACCAGGACTATGTCCGGCCGAAATAATTTTTATCAACGGAACCTGTAGAGGGAACCGTTTTTTTCAATACAGGATCAGCAAAAGCGAGGAACCACAAATGAAACCCATTTCACGCCGAACGATACTGCGGGGTCTAGGGGCAACCATGGCTCTTCCCTGGATGGAATCCGCCAATGTCTGGGGAATGCCGAGGAGGAATTTCCATCAACCGGCCCCTGCCCCGGTGAGAATGGCGATCCTTTTCTCTGGTTGTGGATTCCATTCCAGGGAATGGTGGGCCCGCGGCCAGGGCCCTGAAATGGAACTCGGAAGGGTCCTGACCCCCCTGCTCCCCTACCGCGACAGGCTGACATTCATTCGTGGACTCTATAACGCAGAAGCGCTTAAGGGAAACATTCACAGTTCTCAAACCGGAAACCTGCTGTCCGGTGCGCCGCTCCTGTCCGGAGGGCAGATTCAGTCGGGCACCAGTGTTGACCAGGTGGTCGCCCAGGCGATTGGGAAACAGACCCGGCTCCCCAGCATGGTCCTGGGTTGCGAAAAATCCAACCCTTCGGTCCATAAGAACTACTCGATGCTCTACAGTTCACATATCTCGTGGAGCAGTCCCACGACGCCGACACCGCTGGAGGTCTACCCGGCACTTGCCTTCGACCAGCTGTTCCGCAACCGGAACCAGAAAGGGGACCAAAGTGTCCTCGATGCCGTCCTGGAAGATGCATCCGACTTTCGTCGGAATATCAGTCGATCGGACCAGCAAAAACTGGATGAGTACCTGAACTCGGTTCGCGAAGTAGAAAACCGAATCCAGAACGCCGGAAAACGGGGGGAGCTTCAGGGCTGGAAACCCACCCTCGAAAAACCGGACATGCCCCGCCCGAAAGATGGTTATCCCCAGGACATCGTTGAACACATGAAACTGATGTGCGACATCCTGGTCCTTGCGTTTCAGACAGACATGACCCGGGTTTGCACACTCAAGCTGAACAACGATCACGGAACCCTCCGGTTCCCTCACCTGGGTGTCGATTACATGATTCACCACCTGCTATCGCACAGTGACACCGAGGACTGGCTCAAGGTCAACCAGTTTTTCCTGGAACAGGTGGCCTACATCGCTGGCCGCCTTGATGCGATCAAGGAAGGGGAGCGGTCGGCCCTCGATAACTCAATGGTCATGCTCTGCTCCAGCATGATCACCGGACACCATGATGCCAGCCAACTCCCGGTCGTGATGGTTGGTGGCGCCGGTGGACAATTGAAGGGGGGCCTGAACCTCGACTACCGTCAAAAACCAAATCGCCAGATGTGTCGCCTTTACCTTTCCATGATGAACAGGATGGGAGTCCCCAAAAAGACTTTTGGGGATGCCGACGAACCACTCAGCGAACTGGGATAGCCACCATCGCAACGCATGCCCGTTCATCCCGTCCTCGGACGGATGCACCGATTTCGACCCTCCCAGTGCATGTTGCCCCTATATCCATCCAACTGTTGCAGTCCAGGTAGAAGTCCCCCGGCCGAATTCTTGCGGCCAGGTGACGACCAAATTTATGGGCAAGATCCATCGATGCCGTACGAACTTGACTCTGAAGACGCAACCATGCCGCTGGAAATGAATGACACGGTTTCAGCCGGATCATCCGTGTTCCTCCACCTGGTAAAAACCGGCAATCCCCAGCCGAAATCCATTACACTGATGACAGGCCAGCATGCCGCGGGCTATCGTGCTTCCACCGGATTGCCCCAATCTGCCATGACCATGGTTCTTTCGGAAAAAACCATCCCAAAGGATTCTTTGCGACGGCAACTGTTGTTTTGATTTCCGCCAGTAACCTCCTCTCATGGAAAAGAAGATGGGTGAAACCAAAAAAGGCCATGGAAACCTGACCCTCTGGATTTGTGTCGCCATCCTGCTGGCCATTGGGCTGGCGCTGATCGCCCCCCATGTCGCACTGAAATTTCATGTGGGAGGGGAGATCTTTCTCCGCCTGTTGCAAATGGTTGTCGTCCCGCTGGTAATGGCAAGCGTAATGAGTGGAATTCTCGGGCTGGGAGACGTGCGAAAACTTGGGAAGCCCGGTTTCTATGCCATCAGCTACTACTTTTGCACAACGATCTTCGCCGTGGTGACCGGCTTGATCGTGGTCAATATCGTCAACCCTGGAAAAGGAATCGATCGCAAGCTGGTAGAGGATGCCAGGAGCGAAGGCGAACAGACAGTGGCGCATGCAGCCGGTAAGGATGAGCGAAAAATAGCATGGCATAACGTGACAGGTGACCGATCCGAAGTTTCCGGGGAAAGTAAAAACATCCCGGTACCGGCCGAGGGCAGCTGGAATGTAAAAGTCATCATCGACCAGGTTGGCGAAGCGACGGTTCCCGCAAAAGCAATCGTCAAGTGGAGCCGCGACGGAAATTCCTTCGTACCCATTCAGCGAAAGCACCTGGAGCAGGAAACCGACGCCGAGGCCCCCGCAATCGGCGAATTCCATGGGCAAAAAAAACCGGGAATCTACCGCACCGCTTCACCTGTCCCGGTACCCGAAGGGGCCCGCTACGTTCGTATCGAGTTCGTCGAACAACAGGGAGGAGAGAGAAGCATTATCGAGGCCTTCATCATTCCGGGACCTCCGACCATCGCGGATATCGTTCAGAACCTGATGCTGATGCTTTTCACGGCCAACCTGCTTGAGTCGATGGTCGAAATCAACCTCCTACCCCTGATCATCTTTAGCATTGTTTTTGCCGGACTGCTGACGACGATGGGGCGAAAATCTGAGACCATCAATTCGCTGGTAGTCAGTATCAACGATGCCCTGATGACCTTTATCCTGTTCCTGATGCAATTCGCTCCGCTTGGAATTTTCTGCCTGGTGGCGGCACGTTTTGGCAAGGCACAACTGGATGGACAATTCCTGCAGTTGATCAAGACGCAAGCGTGGTACATGACCAGCGTCCTGGGCGGCCTGGCTGTCCACGGTCTGGTGACCCTGCCTTTGCTATTGTGGCTGTTTACACGCAGGAATCCGTTTCAGTTCATGCGCCAGATGTCGCAGGCAGTTCTGACCGCTTTTTCAACCGCCAGTTCGACTGCCACCCTTCCCGTTTCGATGGAGTGCGCTGAAGTCAACGCCGGCGTTTCCCGCAGGTCCACCGAGTTTGTTTTGCCGCTGGGTGCAACCATCAACATGGACGGCACTGCTCTTTACGAAGCGGCAGCCGCGATCTTTATCGCACAGGCCTATGCCATCATTGACCCCTCTTTCGTCCTGACACTCGACAAACAGATCGTGATTGCCCTCACTGCAACGCTGGCAGCTATCGGAGCCGCAGGCATACCGGAAGCGGGCCTGGTCACCATGTTGATTGTCCTCAACGCGGTAGGACTTCCCCTGGAATTGATCGGGTTGATCCTCCCCATTGACTGGCTGCTGGATCGCTTCCGAACCTCGGTCAATGCTTTTGGCGATTCGGTTGGGGCTGCCATTGTGGATGGTGTGATGCCCCAGGATGGCGATGGGGGAGCGATGCCGGAAAATCTCCCTACCCAAAGCGATTAGCAGCGAACGGAAAACCGGTGCCCCAGCATCCCTTTACGGATTCCAGCTTTATGGGTTCCGGTGGCCGGGAGCACCCGCTCCAGACAGGGACGAAACCGGGTGTTGCCGAACGTTTCAAATCCTGCTCATCAGGGACTCGGCCATGCTCCTGAGTTGAAGCTGAATCTCTTCAATTGAGAGGGTGGCATCAATCAACTCCATGGGAATGTCGGCCGTTTCCGCTTCCTGGCGAAAACCGGCATCCACCTTTTCCAGGAACTGATCACTTCGAGATTCGATCCGGTCCGTCTCGTCACCCACCCGCCCGGAAGCAATCTCGGGAGCGAGGTGAAAAACGAATGTCAGATCCGGCCAGGTTCCGTCCACTGCCAACTCTCCCGCCTGACGTACCTGATCCGGGTCCAGTCCGCCCGCATGCCCCTGGTAAACCACACTTGCTATCTGAAACCGATCGCAAACAACCACTTTGCCAGCTGCAAGCGAAGGCCGGATGACTTCGCGAACCAGTTGGGATCGACTGGCCATGAAAAGAAACATTTCCGCTTCCAGATCGAGTCGCAATTCTTTCTGGATCAGGAGCAGATCACGGATTTTTTCGCCCAGCGGTGTCCCACCTGGCTCCCGGCAGCGGACCACTTCTTTTCCTTTTTCATTCACCAGCCAATCACAGAACAGATCCATCTGCGTCGACTTACCGGCCCCGTCAATTCCATCGAACGAAAAAAACATGTCCCTTTGCCTGGTTACCCTTCGTCGCCGGTCGTGAGAATGGCCATGAATGCTTTCTGGGGGATATCGACCGAGCCGATCGACTTCATCCTTTTCTTACCTTCCTTCTGCTTGGCCCACAGTTTTTTCTTTCGCGAAATATCCCCACCGTAACACTTGGCGGTCACGTTCTTTCTCATCGCCTTGACGGTTTCCCGGGCGATCACGCGTGTGCCGATGGCCGCCTGCACGGCAATCTCGAACATGTGTCGCTCGATCTCGCTCTTCAGTTTTTTGACCACGGCCCGCCCACGGCGGTCGGCATCCCCCCGGTTGCAGATAATGGAAAGTGCATCCACTCGATTCCCATTGACCAACATGTCAACGCGCACCAGGTCAGCAGGAAAATAGCCCACCAGCTCGTAATCCATCGTTCCATAGCCGCGAGTTACCGATTTGATCTTGTCATGCAGATCATAGATTACTTCCGCCAGCGGCAGGTCGTAGGTCAACATCACCCGCTTGGCAGACAGGTATTCCGTGTTTTTCTGGATGCCACGTCTCTCCTGGCAGAGTTTCATGACCGGGCCGACGAATTCCTCAGGCTGGATGAGGTTCACCCGGACGATCGGTTGTCGAAACTCTTCGATCTCACCTGAATCCGGCACCTCCTGTGGGCGACGGATGGTCAATTCTTCACCACTCTTGGTGGTGATTTCATAGGTCACGTTGGGAGCCGTTTGCACCAGGTCAATGTCCGATTCCTGCTCCAGTCGCTGTTGGACAATTTCCATGTGCAACAGGCCGAGAAAACCGCAGCGGAAACCAAAACCGAGTGCATCGCTGGATTCCGGTTCAAAATCGAAACTGGGATCGTTGATCGCCAACTTTGCCAGGGCGTCCCGCAGTTCGGAAAAATCCTGGCCGTCTGAGGGATAAAGGCCACAGTAAACCATCCGTTTGGGCTCCTGGTATCCCTGCAGCGGTTCCGCACCTTCGGGGCCCGGTATGCTGACCGTGTCACCAATATTGACATCGTCCAGCGATTTGAGGTTGCAGATCAGGTAGCCCACCTGGCCGGCCCGCAACTCTTCACAGGGAGTCTGCCGGGGAGTAAACCGCCCCAGTTCGAGAACGTCATGATTGGTACCCTGCCTGAGAAACCGGATCTTCTGCCCTTTCCGTATGGAACCATTCATGACTCGCACATAGGTAATCGCACCACGGAATTCGTCGTAATGGGAATCAAAAACCATGGCCTGCAAGGTTTCCGCAGGATCTCCTACCGGCGGGGGAACTGTCTGGATAATCTTGCGAACCAGGTCTTCAACTCCCACACCTGTCTTGGCACTGCAACGGACCACATCTTCCGGATTCACACCCAGCGACTGTTCCATTTCAACGGTGACCTCATCGGCCCGCTGGTGCTTCAAATCGATCTTGTTGATCACCGGTACGATCTCAAGATCATGTTCCATGGCGGAATAGGCATTGGCCACGGTCTGTGCCTCGACTCCCTGGAAGGCGTCCACCAGCAAGAGTGCCCCCTCACAACAAGCCAGGGCACGGGACACCTCGTACTGGAAGTCGACATGACCTGGAGTATCGATCAGGTTGAGCTGGTACTGCTGACCGTCGAGTTTATAATTCATCGAGACGCTGCGGGCCTTGATTGTGATGCCGCGCTCACGCTCCAACTCCATGTCATCCAGCAACTGGTCCTGCATCTCCCGTTTGGTGACCGTCCCGGTAAACTCAAGCAACCGGTCTGCCAGGGTACTTTTTCCGTGGTCAATATGCGCCACGATGCTGAAGTTTCGTATCTGTTCCGTCGTAATCTGCGACATTCAATTTTCTGAAAAGAAGTCCGGGAAGCCAAACCGGAAAGCTGGTCCACCATGGCCGACGCGACCAGGAATGGAATCACCGAGATGGAATCACAAAAAAAAAGCGGGAATCCCAGAATATAGCGAAAATCCCCTGAATAATCATTGGGTTCAAAATAATGGCTGGGTTGGAAAATACCCACAGAGCCTGGAAGCTCAATGACCACGGAGCCTGGAAGCTCAATGACTGCCGAGCCTGGAAGCCCAAGGATCACGGAGACGGGAGGCTCATTACGAGCACTTCCAACGCGGAGTAGAGACAAAAGGCCTTTTGCCAGACGCCTCAACCACATCACTGCTGTGCGAGAGCCGTTTTCCCATCAACCAGTTTTTAAGGGGTTTTTAACAAAGAACCATTTTACTCCCCTGCCCCAATCGGAACATATCAATTCCGCAACTTCCCAAATCACCCATCATCCCCCTGCTTTACGATGCTCCGCCTTTTCATCACCGGATGCTGCAGACGCCCACCCTTGCGACACATCCCGCCTGGTCGCAATGGTTTTGAGCGATCCGGGAGCCCCTCACGAGGCTGCGGCCCAAGGTCACTTCCAATCGGGCTTTCGCTTGGAAAGGAAAGCCCTCACTCCCTCCTTGGCCGAATCGGTCGTACGGGCAGCAGCCGTATTGGCAGTGCCCAGGCTCAGGTGGGTCAGGAACTGCTCTCCGATCGTTTCATTGATCAGTTGCTTGGTCATTTGCAGCGCTTGCGGGCTGTTGGCTGAATAATCCGTTGCCCACTCCTGGGCCCGTGCCCAGAGCAGGTGATCCCCCGAAACCTTTTCGTGGCAGATTCCGGCCTCCACGGCGGCGTTCCCGTCCAGTCGGACGCCAGACAGGGCGTACCTTGCCGCTTTGGATGCACCGACACGAAAAGCCAACAAGGGTGTTACGAGTCCAGGCACCAGCCCTCTCTCGACTTCCGGACAGCCGAAGTGGGCTGAGGGCGAGGCCAGGATCGCATCACAAGCCAGCGCCAAGGCAAATCCGCATCCCAAGGCCGGGCCATTTACGGCCGCAATAATCGGCTTGGGAAAACGCAGCATCGTGACGATCAGTTCGTTGAGAGCCATGGTCTGCTGAAACCACTTTTCCTGAGCACCTTCTTCTTCGAGGTGAGCCTCCATTTCCTTGAGATCTGCACCCGAGCAGAAGGCATCCGAGGCACCGGTGAGGATCACAGCAGCGACCTTCCTGTCCCGCAGAAGATCATCAAAGACCTGTTGCAATCGTTCGACGGATTCAGAAGACAGGGCATTTTTGCGCGCTGGTCGATTCAATACGATCGTTGCGCTGGGAGTGTCTACCCGCACATCGACAACTGAGGAGTTGGCAATCATGAATTTTCCATGTTGGGCGATGAACCTGACCTTCTGTAACCTAGCACTTTCTGGCCGCGGTGGATATTGACCGCCACCCCGTTCAGGGATGAAACTCCTGGACAATTTCCAGCAGCTCCCCATGGATCCGACCATTGGAAGCCAGCACCGTTGATTCCTCCAGGGAAAGCTCCCTGCCACGACAGGTGCTGATCCTCCCGCCGGCTTCCTCGACGAACAGCCTGCCGGCTGCAAAGTCCCAGGGAGCAAGCCGGTACTCGAAGAATCCTCCATACCTCCCCAACGCCACCTGGATCAAATCAAGAGAAGCCGTACCAAACCGTCTGATTCCATGAATGTTTTTTTCAAAACAGGCCTCGACAGCCCTTAGGGTTGCCCTCATCATTTCCCCCCGGTCGTAATAAAATCCGCAACCGATGATGGATTCGGCCAGGGTCGGCTCCGCAGATACCCGGCACCTTTTTTCTCCTTCAAACGCCCCCTGACCCCGGCAGGCGTAATAAAGATCCTCCTTCGCCGGGTTGTAAATCACACCGCATTCGGGCTTGCCATCGCGCCAATAACCGATCGACACAGCAAAATGGGGAATGCGGTGGGCAAAATTATTGGTACCGTCCAGCGGATCCACCACCCAAAGATGCTCCGAATCCAGGTCAGCCTTCTGGTTTTCTTCCGCCAGGATCGCATGATTGGGAAAAGCACGGCTCAGGACCTGAACGATCGCGTTTTCGGATTCCAGGTCAGCCCGGGTGACCAGGTTTGAAGTTTCCTTGTTTTCAATGACGAATTCCTGCTCGAAGAAATCCCGACAGATCTCTCCTCCCGTCCTGGCGGCTTGTAAAGCGACCTCAAGGAATTCATTCTGGATTTTCAAGACAATCTTCCGCAGTGGCAGCAGGGGTCATTTTGGGCACACAAAATTAATCTAGCATGACCGCTTTTGCCCGAACATGGTGCAAGGCACAGCCTGCCACCCGATACGACCGGGACTCCCTGCAAGCGATCAAAAATCATTCCGCCAAAGGACGACTCAACCTCAACCATCTGAAAACAACCGTGCCGATGAGACTCAGTCCTGCAGCCTGTCCAGCAGATGAAATTTCGCAATTCGGGGTGAATCGCTACTGGACTTGTCCCTGTCTGACGGGCTGACGGTCTCACAATTGCCAAGCAGGTTCAACCCTGGAGCCGCAGCATCCACAGTGCCAGAATTTCCCCTTGGTGATTGCCGGGGTGATTGCCGGGGTGATTGCCGGGGTGATTGCCGAGCCGACGTCCATTGCCCGGCCCGTGCGGATTCGAGTCCACTGCCGGGAGAAGCTTCACCAGGAAGATCCACAAAGCGAGCCTGGTAATCACTCTTTACTTTGGTGCCGTTTTTCCCACCAGCCAGCAACTGCTGGCTCATGCCTTGGCCCTCGAAAAGATGGACCAGGTGGGAAATCGACAACTGGTGATAGATGGTTTTCAGGGCAGAGTAGATCCCCTCATCGGTGTGAACCGCAGCGGCATTGCAGACTCCAATCAGCTCTCCCCGCTGGTTAAACAGGCCACCACCGCTACGACCATCAATCGGGCGACCGAAGACGTCAGATTTTTCGACACCATCGTAAATTGCCAGCCTCTTGTAGTGACTTCGGCGAATGGAAGGAACGCTGCCGCGGTCACAACCCACAGTAAAAACATCTGCCATTCCGCTCTCTTTCCGGTTCCGTTTTGCAAGCGGAGCCGCCACCAGCGGAACGGGGGCGCGGATGGTCAACAGGGCGATATCATGAGCCCTCGAATCATGGGAGATCAAACGTCCGGAAACCGTTGTCTTTTCGCCTTTGAAAAAGAGATCCGCTTCGATCTCACCCCGGCCGTGGGACTCCCGGAAGATGTGCCCGCACGTCAATACCAACGCGTCGTTACCACTAGTGTGAATCACGGTCCCGGTACCGTGTGAAGTCCCGGCAAGGTCACGGACCCGCAATCGCACCGTTGCCTGGTAGGCCATTTGTTCCGCCCGGCTTGGCTGATGGGCTACCGGGTAGCGGCCGTTTCGATCGAGCGGCTTGGGGACAGCGGCAAGCTGCAGACTTTTGTTGACTGGACCACTGGATGCGGTGGTCGGAATGTAGGCGGGCGCGATGGGAGGGACGGTTTCCGGGATGATCGAAGCAGGCGCATCGAGTCGATTTCCCTTTCCCCGTCCGGCGATCAACTCTCGCACCCTGTCACGGCGGACGGACCGGTTTTCACGAGCTCGAGCCAGCATTTCCCGGATCCTCGCCAGACCAAAACGGCCCTCATGCCGATCATCCACCCGGTTTTTTCGCAGCAGAATCAAAGAGGGGAGCTTTCGGATCTTGAACCGCTCGACAAGCCGGGGAAACCTCTTGGCCGCAACGTGTCTGATTCGAAACCCGGTTTCCATTGCATAAGCGATTGCCTCATCGGAACCTCTGTCCCGGGCTTCAGAATCATCGTGGAAAAAATAGATTTCTACAGGCTGGACAGCTGCCGGTGATCCGGGGGCAACCCTCATCCCGGAAAAGGCCTGCGGCTGAAACCGGGCATCCCCGGGAACCTGTCCCCAGAGTGGTTGAACCTGGAAACCTTGCAGACAAAGTAGAAAAATACCAGCCAAAACGGGGCGACGAACGAACATAATTCCTTCCCTGGAACCACCGGGTTCGAATGCTTCAATGGTGATGCGAAATCTTTTGCCAACCAATGAATGGTGAATCGAGCAGACTGAATTCCATCCATGAATTCAGCTCTGATTTGCTTTATGCATAGATTGTGCCGATTCGACTAAAGTTGGCAACGCCGATTGCCGAGACTTCACTTTTTTCCACTGCATCGCTTAAAATAAGCGAAAAACAAGCATTTCCAACAGGTTCGTTTTCGTGACAGCTTCCGCTAGCACCCGTGTCGCCATTTTCCTTGCTTCGATACTGGTTGCCTGCTCGGCAACATTTGCAAACGAGAATGCAAAATATACCAAGCCGGTAATCATTGAATTCAAGGACCCCATCGACCCAACCAGCTTTCAGTTTTTCAAAAGGAAACTGGCCAAGGCCCGGGCAGCCAAGGCGGATCTTCTGGTGATCGAAATCGACAGCCCGGGGGGAACCCTCGAAGAAAGCCTGCAAATCGCCGAGATCCTGCGGGACGTCAACTGGGCACATACTATCGCTTTCATCCCCAAGATGGCACTCAGCGGCGCCGCCCTGGCCTCACTCGGTTGCGACGATATCGTCATCAGCACCAAAGGCAGAATCGGTGACGCCGGGATCATTTTCATGGACGAAGGATTCGTTTTTCATTACGCGCCTGAAAAAGCGATCACCGACCTGGTCCGCCGCGCGCGGGACCTCGCCGAGTTCAAGGGTCGCCCTCCCGCTCTCGCCGAAGCCATGATTGACATGGACACACTGGTTTTCCGCCAGCGGGCCGATCCAAACCAGTTTGAGACGAGGCGGGCAGCCAACAGTGGCTATCCCCACCGTAAACAACAGGAAGACCCCAACCAGTTCCAGAAAAAACTGGATCCCGACGCCTGGGAACTGGTTGAGGAATCCAACGAGGGACGATTCCTGGAAGTCAATGGCAAGCGGGCGGTTGAACTTGGACTGGCCGATGCCAACCAGGAGGATCGTGATGGCCTGAAAGATGCATTTGACCTGGAAGTGGATTTCGTGGTCTACAGGAAAACAGCAACGGATGTAGCGGTCGCCTGGCTGAACTTCCCCTTGATAACGGGGCTGCTGTTCGTAATTGGCCTGATTGCGCTTTACCTGGAGTTCCTCTCGCCCGGCATTGGTATTGGCGGGCTGATCGGAGGTCTTTGCTTTACGCTGTTCTTCTGGAGTCACTTTCTGGGCGGGACGGCTGGCTGGCTTGAAGTCATTCTATTCCTGGCGGGCCTCGTTTTCCTGGCCATGGAGATGTTCGTAATCCCGGGGTTTGGAGTTGCCGGTATCTCCGGACTGATGCTGATGGCAGCCAGTATCCTGATGGCCAGCCAAGACTTTGTCATCCCGAAAACCGTTTACCAGACACAAACGCTGAAGAGCAACCTGATGGTGCTCGTCGGTTCCGGGGCTGGTTTCCTGGCGGGTGCCTTTTTACTCAGTCGCTATCTCGGGAAGGTCCCGATATTCAGCAACCTCATGCTAACCCCTCCCTCATCATTGCCTCCTGCGGATGAACCAGTCAAAAAAGGAGCTCCCTCCAGCAACCCGGTGGTTTCGGTTGGCGACTGGGGAAGAGCGGAGTCGGTCCTCCGCCCTGCGGGCAAAGTCAGGTTTGGTGACCAGACGGTCGACGTGGTCGCCGATGGCTCCTTCATTCAGCCGGACGAACAGGTGAAAGTGGTAGAAATCAGCGGAAACCGGATCCTGGTCGTCAAGGCATAAGCGAATCGAGCTCCGCGGTCAAACCTTCCAGAGCCCCCCGGTATTTTTTGTTTTCCGGGTCCCCATTGGCACATTTGCGAAAAGCCTTGATCGCCGAATCGACATCGCCAACCGCCCGATAAAGCAACCCCAGTTCGTATCTCCAGTCCAGCCTCGATGGGGCCAGCAGGGTCGCCGTCTCAAAGTTTTTAATGGCCTGGTCGACCTCGCCTACCTCCATGCGAGCCTTTCCCATCAGGTAGTTGGAC
>JAYZFP010000112.1:0-11934 GCA_036336715.1 Planctomycetota bacterium | reverse complement strand
GTGGTAGTGATAAAACTCGATCGGGTCTTCAATGGTAATGATGTGATGATCACAGGTTTCATTGAGAAAATTGATCAGGCTGGCCAGCGTGGTGCTCTTTCCCGATCCGGTCGGCCCGGTGACCAGGAACAGTCCCCTCGGTCGCATGACCAGCTTGCAGAGCACGTCGGGCAAACCGAGCTGCTCCGGGGTCAGCATGTCATTGGGAATCTGCCGCAGCACCATCGCAATGTTGCCGCGCTGCTTGAAGATCGAAACCCGAAAGCGGGCCAGCTCGCCAAACGCGAAACCAAAGTCCGAACTACCGGATTCCTGCAGCTCGCGCTGGCAACGCTCGGGTGCGATACTCTTCATCAGGGCGACCGTATCGTCCGCCTCCAGCACCTTGGTTTCCAGCTTTCGCATTCGGCCGTGAAGACGAAACACCGGTGGCTGACCAACGGTGATATGGATATCGCTGGCGCCCTGCTTGACGCACGCTTGCAAAAGCTTGTCGATCAGTACCGTTTGAGCCATTTCTCAATCAACTCCGGTTTATCGCTCCGAATCAGCGTTGGTATTCCAACCAGGTTGCAGGCTGCGCTATTCCCTGGGGGAGACGAAACTTGCCGATCGCAAAATGCCCAGGATTTCTGACGATGGTGGTCACCGATTCCTGTTCTGCACTTCCTGTTGATCGTTTTTGACCTGGCTTTGCCCCGCATGGGGGTTTCAAAAACCAGCTGTCCAGCTCAATCCTGGGTGGATTGGGCCGGGATTCGACCGCGAAATGATTTCTAGATGAGGGATGAAAAGGGGTCAGGGAAAACCGACGGAGGTGAACCCATTATTGCCCCGTAAAACAATTAATCCAGTTTCCTGGCGGATTCCGCAAAACGACGGAACCCACTCCAGTTTACCCCAAAAAACCCGTTTTTTACCATCCTTTTGGCAATTCTCAGGCATCCTGCTCGGTCTTTTTGGCGACCCGGTAAACTTCCTCCAGCGTGGTAATTCCCTTCAGGACCTTGTCCATGCCGTCGATGTAAAGCGTGCTCATGTCTTGTTTTATGGCGAGCTTTCGAATTTCAGTGGTACTTGCTCCAGCAAAAATCAGCTCGCGAATTTTTCCATTGACGGTCATCAGCTCATAAATGCCGATTCGGCCCTTGAAACCAGACTTGTTGCAATGGTTACACCCTTTGCCCCGCATGAAACTGGCGTTTTCCAACTGTTCCTCGGTAAAGCCACTCTCGGCCAGAACCTCGTCACTCGGCTTGTATTTTTGCCTGCATTTGGGGCAAATCGTCCTCACAAGCCGCTGAGCCATGATCGCAATCACACTACTGGCAACGAGATAACCGGGGACCCCCATGTCGATCATACGTGTCACAGCACTGGGCGCATCGTTCGTATGAAGAGTGCTGAAAACCAAGTGTCCAGTTAGCGAGGCCTCGATTCCGATCGATGCGGTTTCTGCATCTCGCATTTCACCCACGAGGATAATATTGGGTGCCATACGCAGCATGGAGCGAATGATCCTCGAAAAATCGAGGCCGATATTGTGGTCAACCTGCACCTGGTTGATCCCCGGAAGGTAGTACTCCACCGGATCTTCGGCAGTAATGATTTTGCGATCTGGTCGATTGAGCGCGCTCAGGGCAGCGTACAGGGTCGTCGTTTTTCCGGAACCGGTGGGGCCGGTCACAAGGATAATTCCGTTCGGCCGCTTGATCAGCCCCTGGAATTCCTTGAAGTTTTTCTCACTGAAACCCAGCTGGCGAATCCCGACCTTGATGTTATCGGGGTCAAGCAGTCGCATCACCACTGACTGACCCTGGTTGGTCGGGATGACACTCACCCGCAGATCCAGCTCCTTTTCACCTGCGGTGATCTTGATTCTTCCGTCCTGGGGACGTCTCCGTTCGGCGATGTCGATCTTGGCAATAATCTTGATTCGCGAAAGAAGCGGGCCGAGCAGACGGCGGGGCGGGCTGTCCCTTTCGTGCAGAATTCCATCGATCCGGTACCGGATCCGAACCCGGTCCTCAAAGGGCTCAACGTGGATATCGGAAGCCCGCAACTGGACCGCCTCCTGAATCATGAGCTGAACCAGCTTGACCACCGGGGCACTGTTTTCGTCGACCAGACCATCGTCGTCGCCGAAATCCCCGTCTTCGGTTTCGGTGAAATCGATCGCGGTGTCGGTGAATTCCTGCAGGATCGAGTCAGCCGATTCACCCTCGATCTGACCATAGAGCCGGTTGATGGACTCCATGATGCTGTCTTTGGGGGAGAGGGAAATCCGAATATCCCTGTTGAGGATAAATCGGAGTTTTTCGATGGTGTCGACGTCTGCCGGGTTTCCAATGGCGACTCTCAAAACACCGTCAATTTCGTCAATCGGCATCACGTTGTTCTCGCGAGCGACCGATTCGGGCACCAACTGAATCACGTCGTCCGGGATCTTGGTTCTCGCAATATCGACAAACTCGACGCGGTGTTCCTCGGCAACCGCCCGCATCACTTCTTCAGAAGTCGCATAGCCGAGCTTCACCAGCGAATCCTCCGGCGTGGCACCCGTATCTCGAGCGACCTGGTCCGCCTCCGCGAATTGATCGGTGGAAATCGTCTTGCGACGAATCAGTATTTCCGCGAAACCGGGAAGTGTCGAAGCCATGGAGGTCTCCGTTTTGAGGTTCGAAAAAGCAGGAAAAGAAGAGCGCGCAACCGCCGGAAAAGCGTAGTTTTCTATCGACTGGCCGTCCAACGTTTGATTTCGGACACGACCTATTGTGATTGAAAAAAAGGCAAATTGTCAATTATCACGTGATTCGTGCATTTGCCGCAGCTGTTTTTGAATTCGGTGGCTGAGCTGACGCAGTCTTTTCGATTTTGCGAATTCTCCCAACTTTTCCAGTTCCAGTGCGTCCCGGTCCAGATTTTCGACCGCCTGGAATAAAATTCCCGTGGTCTGCCGGCGAGGATGCCCGCCTGGGTTTGCTGCCGAAAAAGCCGCTGAAATCGCACGGGTTGTCGAGCTCGCGGGACGCGGGACGCCCTTTTTTGACGGTAAAACAGGGGTCTTTGTGCCTTCAAGCTCTGATTCCCGGGGTTTGTCGGAATCCCCATTTAGCCTTTTCAGCTGGTTTTCGAATTTCAAATCGCTTTTTCGGTCATCAAACAGCCGGATCCCGAGCCGCTTTCGGATTCTCTGGATCTCCTCCACCGAATCCTGATCGAGCTTTCGGTCCTGGATCTCCGGGCTACCCGTTTGATTGAGCTCCTGCTTTACCGGTTTTGGATCATCTTTGGTGGGATCCTGCGGCAGAAACCAGCCATTTCCGCCAGTAAGCAGAGCCATTCCAATCACCAGGTACATTGCCCAATCTCCTTGGATCTTTTTTTCATGTGTAGAAGAGGGATCAATATATCGTTGCCCCAATTCTGACCCAAAGGCCAATTTTGATCCTTGCCCCGCTGGAACCGACCGGCCGTAGAAAACCGGTTTCCGCAAGCCCTTTTGTCCGGCATGCCCGTGAGTGCGTCCAAGTCATTGAAATACCCGTCACAGGCCAGTTTATGTGCATTTTCCCTACGCAGTGCCCTGTCATACAATGTTTGGGCTTCCAACCGCGCCCAGAAATTGACAATTTCCGCAATCTACGGGTATTCTGAGCTGAAACGGCATTTGTTTGGAATATCCTAGAAATATCCGGGCAGAGTTCCCCGATTCCAACGGGAGCTTCTTCAATCAAATCCCTGACGAATGAACAGGGTGATCCGTTGAAGGGTTCATGGGCTCGACCGGCCGGCAAATTCAGGAGAGGCTTTAATGTATCGTCCATTCGAAACCACCCTCGGCGGGCTGGCGCTTGCAACCCTGGTGGTGATCTTTTCCAGTTCTTCCCTGGCGAACGGCCAGGAATATGACGTGATGCCACTCAATGCCAAGTTTGACCTGGCAAAAATTCAGGCCGAACCGGAGGCCAACGGAGACCCCAAAAAAGCACAGGCAATGCTGAACCAGAGGATCTCGCAGGCCCAACGGGCATCCCGAAGTTCTTTTCAGCCCAATGCAACGCTGAATGACACATTCAAGACGTATTACCGTGAGGTGGTGGTTCCCAACTTGACCCGTTATGACCGGGCCTCGCTTCAGTCTCTGACAACCCGGTATCAGAACCTGTTCAAGGACTTTGGAACCAAAATCCGAAACAGAACCGCACAAGGTTACCTTGTGGTCCAGGTCTACTTTCCGATGTTCGGTTCCATTGTCGAGGGCAATTACCATCCACTGGTCCGCTACAACGCCCTGCTGGCAATCGGAAAGCTGGATGAAATTACGGGCAAGCAGAATATTGCCGTGCCCAAGCCGTATCGGGATTCACTCAAATACCTGATCGAAAAGTACAACGGATTCACCGATCCCAAGCTTCATTATCTCAAGTATGGCGCGTTCAAGGGAATTGCCAGGATCGCCGCCATTGGATTCCAGAGTCCCAACACCACCAATGCCGATGCGGCCAAACCCATTTTTGCCGCCCTGTTGGGAGCCAAACCGGCCGACCTGAATGAAGACCTGTTTCGCTCGATGCAGCGATCCGCTGTTGAGGTGCTGGGCTTGTTGGG
The DNA here is from genome assembly GCA_036336715.1 of Planctomycetota bacterium. GTDB lineage: Bacteria > Planctomycetota > Planctomycetia > Pirellulales > Pirellulaceae > JABAAE01. The sequence goes on along the minus strand of JAYZFP010000112.1, from coordinate 7,323 downwards.
TGATCCGGCCAACGGCGATGCGCTGGCAAGCCTGATTGCCGACCCGAAAACGCCTGTCTGGACCCGGGCCGAAGCTGCAATCGCCTTTTCGAAAATCAAGGCACCCAACTATGACGCCAACAAAATCGACGCGACGTCCACCGAGATGGCCAAACTGATGCACGACGTCCTGCGTGCCGAAGCGAAGGAGCTGGATCGCATTCAAAAACGGATCGCTATCCTGGCTGCCCGCCAGAAAGAGGTGGGAGCAGAACGGACCACCGCCGGTGCGGGATCGTCTGGAAGTTCGGGCGGCCGAGGCGGCTCGAGTGCCGATGATCGGTCTGATGGCCTGATGAGCGGTGGTGGAGGCAGTGGAAGCATGATGCCCGGCGGCGGCAGTGGCGGTGCGGGCAGCGGCAGCATGATGCCCGGTGGTGGCAGTGGTGGCTCGGGCAGTAGCCGCGGTGGCAGTTCCAGGAACAACGGTGGAACCCAGCTCAGTGAGCTGCCGGCTTACCGGATCACCCAGGCCCGTCGCAGGCTGAAGACCGTTTCATCAAGCCTGATCCGAGCCTACGGAGACAGCCAGAACAGCGTTGAGGGACTGAGGCGTTGGGCCAACGGAAACAACACGCTCTCCCCGAAAATCGATGCTTTCAAAAAACTGATGGCCGAAGCAGACAAGGCGGCCGAGGTCGGATTGGGTGAAAACTCCTTTGAGGAAAGCCTGACCCGTGCCATGGTGGAGCGAATTTCAAACGTTGCCGATCAGATCGCAGATCGACTGGGGATGACGCCTACCAAGGCAGAAGATGCCCCCAAGGCGGCCAAAAAAGCTGCCAAGGATGATGACGACGCATTTCTGAAAAACTGATTGGCCGTCAGGTCCTCTCTCCGGTGGCAGGCTGAACCTGCTTGCCATACGAACTGGAAACACCGAACCTGTCCCCTGGGCAGGTTTTTTTGCGCCCTCATTCTTGGACCCTGGAGGCCTCCGGGAGCCAGCCGGCGAAAACCGGGGATCCCCACTGAAAAGGGCCCCCATTCCGGTAGTTGCTGCAACCGTGCGAAAACAGCCACCCGATAGCTTTTGGTACACCTTTCGCCGTTGGAAGCGTCGATGGGCGGAACTGTGCTAACGGCCCGGCCCTGTTAAAATAAACAGCCACGGGGCTTTTGGGGCCATGGAGAACTGTTACAGGTTAGGAAAACGGTTCTCGAAATACGGTTGAAATCGGCCGATTAAAGGCAAGAACGCCTTTTCCGCAACGGCAGGCGTGGACGGTACCATCCCCGATGGTTAACCTGATTGACAAGCAGTTTCCCTCGCGCACGGCTGTTTCTCGTCTTTTATCAAGCGATATTGTCACGAAGTTCATGACAAAAAGATTTTTCTCCAAACCGGTCTGGGTTTTTGGCAATGTGGCCATCATGATCCTGTGCGCGGTGTTCTTCCTGGTACCCTTCGCGCTTCGCGGCGCCCGGATGGCAGTCCAGGATATCCGCAACGAAGTGACGGACTGGCTTCCCAAGGACTTCCCCGAAACGGAAGTTTTGGCCTGGTTTCGGCCCCGTTTTGTGGGTGACCAGTTCGTGGCAATGAGCTGGGAAGGGTGTCGCCGGGGCGAGCCCGCCTACGATGCCCTGGTTGCCAAATTGCAGTCCGAGAGCGTGGAGGGTCAAAAAGAACTCGATGAACGGGAAGTCGCGCTCAAGGCAGTGGTTGACCGGTTGGCGTTGCAGCAGACCGATGAAAAGTTTCATTCCAACTGGGGCAGCAAGGGGGAACGTTGGCTCCTGGGTGCCAAGGGACAGTGGTACTACATAACCAAGCGGGGCGAACTCTTCCGATGGACCGGAAAGAATAACGCCTTTGCCACCGCTCAGCGGGGGATCAACCAGTTCCTCTATGGCGGCATAGAGGTTACCGGGGAACGCGTCCATGAAATTGAGGCGGACCAGCGATTTTACCTGGACCCCAAACTCCTGTGCGCCCGATTCTTCAAATCGATTCAGAGTGGACCGGAAATCCTGGAACAGTTGATTGGTGAAGACGGTCCTCTCAACAAGCTCGACAACGCCGAACTGGAAGCTCACAAACGACTCACCGGCTCGTTGTTTGGTCCCACCCCCTCACTTGATTTTGAATGGTCCCAGCAGGGCTTCCTCGACGAACTGACCGACAAGCAATTGGCCAACCTGCCCCAGGATGTGGAGCAGGAGTTTCAGAAGTACGTGGACGATATCGTCGCCAACCCGGTGCGGGGAAAATACGATTACAACGGTGACGTGGCAAACCTCAACCGGTCGACTCAGGAACAGAAACTCGAGCACTGGTACAACTTTTTCAAAAAGATCGGGCAACCGATGCCACCGAGGCAGACGGCCATCGTGGTGGTTCTCAACACTCCGGTACTGGGCGAACTCAATCGGGTAGTCGGGCGTGAAATTCTCGGCAAGCCGATGGGGCGGCTCCGCTACCTGGCGACCAACGAGTGTGATATCAGCAAAGAGGAGCTGCACCTTGGTGGACCTCCCTGCGACAATGTTGCCATCGATGAAGAAGGAACCATTACCCTGGTGCGACTCGTCGGCTTTTCGTCACTGGTGGGACTGGTCATCGCCTACCTGAGTTTCCGCAGCGTGCTGGTCACCTTGATGGTTTTCTTTGTCGGCGGCGTCAGCGCGATCGCCAGCATGGGAATTGTCTGGTACGGAAATTCCCAGTTGGACGCCATCCTGCTGACCATGCCGTCGCTGGTGTATGTCCTGGGGCTGTCAGGCGCGGTTCACATTGTGAACTACTACCGCGAGGCCTGTTATGAGGATGGGCACCGTGCGGCCGCGGAAACCGCCGTGCGTTACGGCTGGTTCCCCTGTACCCTTGCCGCCCTCACCACCTCGCTGGGCCTGATTTCTCTCTATGTCAGCAACCTGATTCCGATCAAGAAATTTGGCCTTTTCTCGGCAATCGGCACGATGGTCACCGTGACCCTGCTGTTTACCTACCTCCCGGCTTCACTGAAACTGTTTCCACCTGGATACCGGAAACGCCGCCGAAAGGACATTCAGGAAAACAGCCGGCGTTCCCTTTATGACCTGACCAATGCGTTCTGGTCCTGGATTGGCAACTGGGTCATCAAAAAGCACGCACTGGTTACCGGAATGGTGATGCTGGGATTGATCGTGGCTGCCCTGGGCATTTTCAAAATCAAGACCTCGGTTCAACTGATCAAGCTCTTTGACCAGCAATCCAACGTGGTGCAGGATTACGTCTGGATGGAAAAGAACCTTGGCAAACTGGTGCCGATGGAAATCGTTGTCGGTTTTGACAAGGAAGTGATCGAAAACAACGAGGACCTGGTGGCTGGCGAAGTCAACCTGCGGGAATCCCACCTCAAGTATTCCCGGGTGGACCGCATTGACGCCGCCGAACGAATTGGTGACGAGCTGGACAACGCATTTGGCGAGGTGGGCAAGGACATCGTCGGGAAACGGCTCTCCATCGGGGCCTTTTTACCTTTTGGCAATGTCAAAAAGAGCCAGGAATTCATCATCAATGATGAACTCTCCCGCAACCGGGACACGCTGTACAAGACCGGTACCTTCGGAATGGAATTCGACGAAGAGGCCGAAAAGAACTACGGTCACGAATTCTGGCGTATTTCACTCCGGCTGGGTTCCCTGAACGATGTGGATTACGGGCTCTTTGTTTCGGATCTGAAAAGGGTGGTGGAACCGGTTCTCTCGGCCATGAAATACCGGACCGAAGTCTTGACGGAACTGACCCGGGAATTTGAACGTGCGGCCAGTGAAGAAGGACGGGAACTGGAACCCAAAGACGAAATGAGCGGTTCGGTCTACCTGCTCGGATTCAATCACGGTCCCAAACCCGACCTGCAGGAAGCGGAGCTGACCTCGTTTCTCTGGAAAAAGGAATACTTCAATCAGACCCATGTATTCTGCCGTTCCCTGCTCCATTTCCTGGCTCGCAAAAGGGGCTTTTCCCAGCGGGGTACCCACCGGCGGTTTGCGATCAACAACCCTGCCAAGGTCCAACTGACCCGGGAGGCACTCCAGGAAAAGCTGGACAACTATGACTGCATCGTCCTGATCCAGGATGACCCGAGCTACGACGTCGAATTCATCAGGCAGAACGCCAGGATTTTCATTGACGCGCGGGATCATCAATTCCCCGAGGAATGGTCCAACGACGACATCGTGACCAGCCGGGAACGCAGGTTTGCCAACCTGGAGGCGGGAGATGGCGAAGCCAGCAAAAACGTAAACGTTGTCGCCACCTATTCGGGGATTGTCCCGATCGTCTACAAGGCCCAACGATCCCTGTTGCGAAGCCTGATCGACAGCATCTGCCTGGCGTTTGTGATGATTGCATTTGTCATGATGTTGCTGCTGCGTGACTGGAAACGCAAAGCCAGTCCCGGCAACCTAGTCAATTTCAGTGGTGGCATGGTTTCGATGCTGCCCAACATATTCCCGGTCGTCCTGATATTCGGTCTGATGGGTCACATGGGTGTGGCCATCGATATCGGGTCGATGATGACGGCCAGCGTTGCCATGGGCGTGGCGGTCGATGACACGATTCACTTTTTGAACTGGTTCCGCAAAGGCTTGCGGGACGGGATGTCAAGAAACGATTCCATTCGCCTGGCTTACAAACGGTGCGGAGCGGCAATGACTCAGACGACGCTGATCGGTGGTCTCGGTTTATGCGTCTTCGGATTGAGTACCTTCACCCCCACGCAGCGGTTCGGAATCCTGATGTTGGTCCTGTTGATGGCGGCCCTGATTGGCGACTTGATCTTTCTTCCGGCCATTTTGGCGGGCCCATTCGGCAAACTGTTCACCTTCCGTGAAAGTGGCCAGAAAAAGGAAAGGACCGATCAGGCGGTGGCACTGTCGACCCGCGACCAGCTTCACCAACTTGATGCCAGTCGGAATGTTATCAATGATTCCCCGCTGCAGCAAACGACGCCCCATTCCGGGCTGAAAGAATCGCGGCGAAAAAAACGCCGCGTCGATTCTGACTGACGGCTTCAACCGGCTGGCAGACACTCTAGACAGATTCTTTCCGGTTTCCTGTCAGTTCCCGGAACAGGAAGCTGGGCTGAATATCGTCGTTATCCTGGTATTTGCCGCTCTGGTATTCGACGATCTGGTCGCCGGCAATCTCATGGTAGAAAATCTGGCAGATTTCAACGCCCGCGTAGATCCTGATCGGCTGCACGGCAAACATCTCCAACGTCCAGAACCCACGAAAGCCAACGTCACCAAAGCCCGCTGTGACGTGTACAAAAAGTCCCAGTCGACCAATGCTGGACCGACCCTCGATCATCGGAACCAGGTCGTGGGTTTCGGTCTTTTCCACGGTCCTTGCCAGGTAGAGACGATGCGGCTCGAGGACAAAACCTTCCGGTGGAATGGTCAACCGTTCCGTTGCATTCGGCTTCCGCATGTCCAGGACCGGGTCGGTGTAGATCATCAGATCTTCATGGAGCGTGAGGTTGTAACTGTTGGGGTTCAACCTTGCAGGATCAAAAGGATCGATCCTGATTCGCGAGCCAATCTGTTTCTGTATTTCTGTACCGGAGAGAATCATCCGTTCGGTCGCCTGTGACGGGTGACTGGATTTTGTTGGGCCTTTTTCAGGGGCCAACCCGTTTCGATCCCGCCCGCGTTGCGGTCGGGGTTGCAGCCTGCAGTTTATGGGTTCCCCCCCCGATTTCAAGGAGCTACCGCGAGGTTCCACCGTGACCGGGGGGGCCTGGCCGGGGCCCAACCGTTGGGACCTGGGCCGGGCTCTGACAGAAAATCGACGGCTGAAAACGGAGCCACGTTGCGGATTTCGACCTAAACCGGATCTCTCGCCGATGTTAGGATAAAAGCTTTCCCCCTTGAATGACTGATGCCGGCGTTAACCCCCAACGAACGAAAGATCTTGCTGGACGATCTCAAGGGGGTGGTTTCGGGTGATGTTTTTACCGACGAAATCCACACCCATCTCTACGCGACCGATGCCAGCCTGTACGAAATTGGACCCGCGGCCATTGTCCGACCTGTGTCGGTTCAGGATGTTGTCCACTGTGTCAATTACGCTGCCGAAAACCAGCTTTCGGTCACCGCCCGGGGCGCCGGAACCGGATTGGCCGGCGAGTCGCTGAACCGGGGAATCATCCTGGATTTTTCGCAGTCGATGCGGCGATTGCTTAGCCTGGGCAGCGAATCCGTATCGGTCCAGCCGGGAATGGTGCTTGGCTCACTGAATCGGCAACTCGAAAAACATGGTCGCCTGGTGGGCCCGGACCCATCCACGCGCAATGTGACGACCATCGGGGGCATGGTATCGATTGATTCCTCTGGAAGTCACTGGCTGAAATATGGAAGTGCCCGTCACAAGGTACTCGGCCTGCAGGTAGTGCTGGCGGACGGCAGCATTGTCGAGACCAGCGAAACGCATTTCCACCAGGGCGATTTTGACCGGTTTCGCAAAAGCGAACTGGTCAAGCGACTGGCACGGATCCTCCAGGATCACAGGGACCTGATCGAACACCGCACCGTCCGGGGCGTCAACAGTCGGTCCGGTTACAACCTGCTGGAAACCGGCATCGCCGATGGAAAGGTCGATCTCAACAAGCTGTTCACAGGCTCCGAAGGGACCCTCGGAATCCTGACAGGGGTGACCCTGGCAACGGACCCGATCCCCGAGTGTCGTGGAGTCTGCCTCCTGTTTTTTGAGCGACTGGAAAAAGCGGCCGAGGCGATTGCCATGATCCGGGAGTCAGGTCCTACCGCCTGCGACCTGATGGACCGTCGCCTGCTCAACATCACCCGCGAAACGGAAAAAAGCCTGGCTGCCATCATTCCGGCATTGGCAGAAGTCATGATCCTGGTCGAGTATGACGGGGACTCGGAATCCGAGATCCGGGATCAACTTGAAACCATCATCCGCAAGGTTCACCGTCAGCATGGCCTGGCCTTCCAGTCGGAAAGCACGACGGACCCCCGTACCCGCAATCTTTACTGGAGGCTGGTCCGCAGGGTGATTCCCCGGCTGTCCCGCCTGTCAGGATCCGTGTCGACCGCACCCTTCGTGGAAGACATGGCGGTTCCGCCGGAGAACATTCACAGATTCATCGTTGGGGCTCAGAAGATACTTCGCCGCCATCATGTAACCGCTTCGGTGTTTGCACATGCCGGCCATGGTCAGACCCATATCCGGCCCTTTGTCGATTTCTCGGATCGCGAACGACTGAAAAAAACCATTCAGGCCGTTTCCGGTGAACTGACGGAATTCGTGATTGAATGTGGTGGCACGATCAG
>JAYZFP010000111.1:0-16308 GCA_036336715.1 Planctomycetota bacterium | reverse complement strand
GTGAAAAACGTATCCGTTGAGCAGGGCTTTCAGAGGAAAACGCAATGACCGAAGCGATAGCTAGGACTGCAGAAAAACGCACGAGTTTCCAGGTAATTGGCTAAAGTGGAACTGGGAAATTGCCGAGAACCGCCCCCGCAGCCTAACTATCAACTCCAAGTGAACGGGTCAATAGGATTCGGGGATCTTCTTCCGGCTCAGCTGTCCCTACCAGTGGAGCGGTGCTGAAATCTCGGGCAAGCCGCAGGTGCGTTTTTTACCGGGAGCCATGGGGAAGGGAAACCGGTGCAAGGAAATCGCTTCAAAGAACCACCGGGCGCAGGCTAAGAATCGGGCGTGAAGGAGGGGGTGGAAGGAGATTTGCCTTGTGCCATTGGCGGGTCCCGTAACACACCGGTTGCGAGCACCTTCGGAAGAACACCTAGCAACCGCCGGCAAGGGCAGGTTAGATCTCGTTGACGCCAGATCCAAGCATAGGCTTCTTTGCGGTGGCTTATTTGCGGTGGATTCCTCCGCCCGGTCTTCCTTCAAGGGCTGATTGCCGAGTTGCCCCCTTTCCGCTTTCCTCGGCTATTCAAACCGGGCAGCCGTCGATTCGGCAGCGATCAATTCGACTCGAAAAGTCTTCTGGACTTCACGATTGACCGAAAAATTGAGAACGTGCTGCCCCTTGGAAAGATCCAGCTGCAGGCGTTTTTCAATTTTTCTTGGTTTCCCGTCAATCCAGATCGCAGTTCCCTTCAGCGGTCCCATTTCCAGGACGACCTTTCCAGCCTTTTCAACGCGAAGTGTCGTTTTGAGGAAAGACGATTTTGGAGAGCGGCCATGGATCTGGTATTCGGGCAGGCTCATCACGTCGACCGAACCATTCACGAGTGCGTACTCGTTCCGCCAGACCAGTGCCTGGTGATCCGTCGCCGCGGTATCGAAGCTGGTACGATTGAGGGCCCGGTGGGCATCTGCAGTCCAGGTAAGGGTTTCCCAGTTTCGTGCGAATTGCTGTTTGCCGATTGCATACTCGCCTACCTTGCCCAGTTGGCTGAGGAAAGACACCAGGTCAACCAGCTCCTTGCGGGTCAGGGGGTCTACCAGGCCCTCCGGCATCAGTGAACGCCCCTCTTTTTTGGCTTCGATGTCATCGGCAGGAATCGTGACCACTTTTCCCTCGGCGGTTCTGAGGACCGTTTCCCGGGCGTCTTCCCGGATCGGAACACCGCTGTACTGGAGGCCATCGATCGTCTGAACGACTCGGGAATGGAAATTTTCCTTGACCTTCTTGTTCGGCTCCAACAGGGATTCAATCAGGTAATCCACCTGGGCGCTGGCTCCGATACTGTTCAGTTCCGGACCCACAATTCCCCCGGCGCCGGCAATGGCATGGCATTTGGCGCACTGCATGTTTTCGCGGCGATAGATTTTTTCTCCTGCTTGAGGGTTACCGGTCTCTCTGACCTCATTCAGCAGTGCCTGGGTCAGGTTAGCCGAGGGCGTCCACTTGGCCGCATCCAGTTCGCCGGCTCGTCTGAACTGGGCGATCAGTTTGGGGCTTGGGGTGGGAGAGGCCTGGCTGGCCCGGACCGCCTCCTTGGCGGCATCCGGGGCAATGGTTTTGGACTGCAGGGCCTGGATCAGGGCCTCGGGTCCCCCCCGGGTCTTCACCAGGAAATCGATCAGCGATTTTACATCCAGGTCCTGGGGAGGCTGGACCATCAACTGCACCGCCTGTTCGGCCGCCGCCTGGCGGTCGATCATGGTCAGAACATTGGCGGCCCGTTGCCGGGCGATCACGGGGCGGTCTGATGAGGCAATTGAAATCAGTTCGGTCCTCGATTCCTTGCCACCCAGCAGTGCCAGGCCGTCAATCGCCGTTAATGAGTTTTGACGGGCCAGCTCGGTAAGTCTCGCTCGTCCCTCCCCGATTTTCCAGATGCCGATGGCTTCGATCGCCGCATTCGACAGTGGCGGATGCTGGTTGTCACAGAGATCGACGATTGCCTGGCCGCTGGCTTTTGGCCGAATGTTTCGTTGGCGGCAGCTGTCCGAGAGTTGACGGATGATCTTTGCCGAAGCACCTGGATCGCGCGATGAGAGTTCGATAGCGAAGCTGGCGATTCTCCCCAGCGTTGCTGGATCTCCCTGGGCGCCGATGATGGAAAAGATATCGATTTTTTTTCCGATGGGGGTCGTTTCCTTTTCGGCCAGTTTCATCAGCGGGCTAACGACCTGGGGGGAATCGACCGCCCGCAGGGCGAACGTCAACTGGTCCAGGTTGTCATTGAAATCAAATTCTCCCGCAGTCAAACGGGGCAGCCACTCTTCCCGCAGCTGGCGAACGGTTTTCCAGAGAGCGAAGTCGAGGTAAAAATCCATGGGTCGATCCAAGGCCTTGAGGCTGTTGCTGACGGCCTGGGCTCTTGGGTAGAGGGATAGTGCCCGCACCCCTTCAAGGCGGACTCGTGGATGATCATCCACCACCGCATCGGAAAAGAGGTCAAAGGGTTTCAGTTTCTGCAATCGGTTGCGCCATTCAACCGCGACCCGGATTCCGGCGGCTCTCAGGCGATGGTCGGGATGGTCCAGGGCGAATTCAAGCAGTGGCTCATTCACCATCCGAATGGACTGGGATGTCCACAACGCCTCCAGCATGTGATGGTCAAATCCGGGCTCTTCCCTCGAAAGTTCGTTGACCCACTTGCTGAGCTTCGCGGTGACTTCCCCGGCCGGTTTTTCCTTCAGTTTTCTCTTGGCATGCAGTCGGACCCATTCCTCCTTTGCCTTGAGCATCCCGAGGAGTTGTTCCACCGAACCGTTGCTGATGTCCGGCAATTTCAGGGTCTTGCGACCCTTGTAGGTCAGTCTCCAGATTCGTCCGTGGACATGGTCTCGTCGTGGATCCCGAAAGTCGACTTCGCCATGTTGAATGATCGGGTTGTACCAGTCGGCGATATAAATTGCCCCGTCGGGGCCCATTTTGACATCGATCGGCCGAAAGGCGACGTGCCGCGTCTTGATCAGTTCGGTTTCCTGCCGCGAGGAGAATGCCGAGGTGCCATTTTCAGAGACCACAAAGCGGCAGACCCGGTTGGCACGAAAATCATTGGTGATCATGTTGCCCTCGAATTCATCCGGCAGGTGTCCGCCACCAATGATTTCCAGTCCACAGTGTTTGGGGCTGCCGGGGTTGAGCCCCTTGAGGATTCGCTTTTTACCGGGAGCGGTCACGAATACCGATCCGGGGAATACGTAATTGATCCCTTCTCCATAGGCGCCGTCGGTGGCAAAGTTCTGACCCCAGCGATCAAAGTGATGACCCCAGGGATTCACAAAGCCCTCGCAGAGAATGTCCAGTTCGAGCGTTTCCGGCCGGAACCTCCAGATGCCGCCTCCGTTCAGACGTTTGACCCCATAGGGTGTTTCCACGTGACTGTGAATGTAGATGGACTGGTTCATGTAAAGGCAGCCGTCATGTCCCCACCGGAGTGTGTGGAGCAGGTGGTGCGTGTCCTCAGTTCCAAAGCCCGAGAGGACGATTTTCTTCTGGTCCGCCCGGTCATCCCCGTCGGTGTCGATCAGGTGAATCAACTCGGTGCTGTTGGCAACGTAGCAGCCACCCGGGGCGGGGGCGATCCCGGTCGGAATCAGCAGTCCCTCGGCAAATACGGTGGTTTTGTCGGATTGTCCGTCTCCATCGGTGTCTTCCAGGATCAGGATTTTGTCCTCCGCCTTCTGCCCCGGTTTGATGTGGGGGTAGACGCTGCTTCCAGCAATCCAGAGACGTCCCTTTTCGTCAAAGTTCATCTGGATCGGTTTGGCGATTTGGGGGTCCCCCGCAAACAGGTTGACCTCAAAGCCATCGGCCAGGATGAAGGACTTGCGCTCGACCTCCGGATCGGAATCGGGAATGTCCTTGAGGTTTCTCTGGGCCTGTGCGGCAGGGATACCGAGCCAGAACAGGCCAAAAAGCAGAAGGGATCGATTCAGGAAACGTTTCAGCATGATACTTTTCATGTTTTTGGATGTCTGGGTAACCAGTCTTCTTGGTGAATTGCTGCCAGTGGAATTGGGTACCTGGTAAAACGCCAGGCCGAACGGGACAGTCGCTTTATTTGGACCCGTCAATTTTACTGACCTGGTAACGGACTAACCGGGGTTTTTTCAGTTCAGCAATCTTGTTTTCCAGTTCGCTGATGATCGGGTCAAAGCGGGGAATCTCGACGGCATTGTTCCCCTGCTCGTGTTTGCGGAACAGGTACAGGTAGGTTTCGTTTTGCGGCCGGTGTCGATGGAAAAACATCTGGTTTTTCTGCAGAATCGTTTTTCGCAACTGCTCCGGTTGCTCAAGGTAATCACCCCGGTTGATCAGAACCCCCGCCGCCCACTGTTTTTCATCTGCCAGGAGGGTCGGTTTTCCATTGATTTGCAATCCATATTTTCCCGGCGAGAGACCGACTATCCGAATCCGGTCGTGAATGGCCATCATCCTGCCGCCACGGGGAGTGTGTTTCGGCGGGGGAGAATAGACGAGTTTGTCATCGGTCGCGCTGAAGCCGACGACCCCCTGGTCGAATTTCACCTCGTGAATGGTCGAGCCGGTCGTCGTGTAGGTCCCGTCAGAAAGATCAAATTCAAAAACGCAGCCCTCCGGTTGTCCCCCAAGCTTGCGGGTCAATGCGGGCGACATTCGCCAGTGTCCATAGTTGGTGAGGTGCATCCCGTTTTCGGTCAAGCGGTCCCGGATGGCGGGGACATCGGTCCTGGAGTGTGCCGCATCGCCCAGGGGCTTCAGGTTGTCCACATAGCCATAGCCCTCCTGTGCGGCAAAATCCTTGATGACCTTGGCATAGAGCCGGATGTTTTCGTTTTGCCGCCGGGGATCGGGAAGAGGAGCCGCCAATTTTTCCATCAACATGGGTGAGAGGAAAATCAGGTCCGACTGGTTGGAATCGATCACGGCGGCGAGATCCGCCAGTCCCTGGCGGAATGTCGGGATGTAGTCTTTTCCCCGGAAGGATTCATTTAGTCCGTAACAGGCGATGACCAGCGTGGGATCCGCCAGCAGCAGGTCGTTTTCCAGTCTCTGGAAACCGACTTCCGCTGAACCGAAGACAGCGCGGGAAAGCCCAAAAACATTGTCGCCACTCCAGCCCAGGTTGCGGAATTTCAAATCGAGATCGGGGAACTGGCTGGTCAGCAGGCTTTCGAGGTAGTCATTGGATTGAAGCCTTTCCACAAAGGTTCCCCCCAGGAACACTACGCGATCTCCATTGACGAGTTCGGTTCCGCGGCGGGGAAGCTTGGCTTTTTTCCGGGCGTTGGTCAACGCCCCTGCGGACTTGAATGCGAATTGATTGCCCCACGGTTGGGTGCGACCAAAAACTCCCTGTTCCAGGGCGTTGGACCAGCTGCTGTCATCGAAGTCCGGCTTCCGCCAGCCCGTTTTGGCAGCAGGCGAGAATTTCCAGCTCCTGTCAGACGGGAGAGTGATGGTTTCTTTTCCAGTCTGAATGGTCAGTTTGCAGTAAAGACCGGCCGGACTTTTGCTGGCGTTTTCCGCATGAACCGCGATCGCATTCACGCCATTCTGAATCAGGGGGGACACATCGTATCGAATCACGTCCTGCCAGACGGTATCACTTCCAATCAGTTTCCCGTTGAGAAAAACGCGGAAGCCGTCGTCGCAGGTAATCTCCAGAAGAGCAGATTTGACCTCCTGGACTTCAAACGTTTTGCGGAAATAGACGATCCCGGGTTTGATATCGACTTTTGAGTTGGCAACCGACCAGATAAACCGGCCCCGCAAATCCTGTCCCATTGCAGAAGAATGGAAAGTCAGCAGGAGCAGGGGGAGGAACAGCAGGCCGTAGCTACGTTTGGGTGCAGCGTGATCGGGGGAATGGTTCACAGGTATTCCGATGAGATGGGTTCGTGAGCGGACTGAGACCTGATTTTGGTTTTTTTCCTTCAGCGAATCAACCGTGCACCGCTTTCGGCCGGGATTGTGGGCCGCAGCTGCAGTTCGAACGCGGTCGCAAGTGGGTTCCGTTTGTTTTTCGTTATCCCGGTTTTTGTGTGGAAATCTGTAACATCACGTAAAAAAACAGGCTGCAGGCAACGTCCGTTTTGGCAGGAAGAGAAATGGAAGATCCGGACAACTTTTCGATCAATGGGGCAGGCAGAGACGGAACGGTTGTTGACTTGCAGGAGGGGATTCCAGCGAAGCACGGGGGATTTTTCCCATTCCCGCCACTCACGGCGCACTGCTTCGCTACCTGTTTTCTGATGCGGATCAATCCCCTGGGGCTGTCGAATGGCTGGTTCGATTCGAGCCAGGGGGTGGGAACGGTTCTCCAGTGGGGGATTTCGTTGTTCCCGAGAGAAAAAAAAAGCCACTTCCCGAGAAGTGGCGTTTTTGTTTTTTACTGGATTTCAGAATGGGGTTTAGCCATTGTTCAGCGCCGCCTGGGCAGCTGCCAGCCGGGCCACAGGAACGCGGAACGGAGAGCAGCTGACATAGTTCAGGCCCACCCGGTGACAGAAGTCAATCGACGACGGGTCACCACCATGCTCTCCACAAATCCCGATTTTCAGGTTGTCACGGGCACCCCGTCCCTTGTTGACGCCCATTTCGACCAGTTGACCGACACCGGTCTGATCGAGGGACTCGAAAGGATCGACAGGCAGGATTTCCTTTTTCAGGTATTCCGGCAAAAAGGTGCCAATGTCGTCTCGACTGTAACCAAAGGTCATCTGTGTCAGGTCATTGGTACCAAAGCTGAAGAATTCGGCTTCCCCGGCGACTTCATCGGCCGTCAGGCAGGCCCTTGGAATTTCGATCATGGTTCCGATCAGGATATCGAGTTCATCCACTCCCTTGTCCGACTTGACCTTGGCGATGGTCTCTTCGGCGAATCGGCGAAGCATGGCAAGTTCCTTGACCGTGCCCACCAGCGGGATCATGATTTCCGGGTGGGCATCGACTCCCTTTTCCTTGCAGAGGATGGCCGCTTCCACAATGGCGGTGACCTGCATTTCAAGGATTTCCGGGTAGGTGATGCTCAAGCGGCAGCCACGGTGACCGAGCATCGGGTTGGCTTCGTGGAGCTGGGAAACGCGGGATTTGATCTTTTCCACGTCCACTCCGAGTACACCGGCGACTTCGGCCTGGGCTTCGGCGTCGTGCGGGAGGAACTCGTGCAGGGGTGGGTCCAGCAGACGAACGGTGACAGGCAGGCCCGCCATGGCGGTAAAGATACCCTCGAAGTCCTCACGTTGAATGGGAAGCAGCTTTGCCAGAGCTTCCCGGCGTGCCTCTTCCGTTTCGGCAATGATCATTTCCCGCATTGCGGTAATCCGGTCCCCTTCGAAAAACATGTGTTCCGTTCGGCAGAGCCCGATACCCTCGGCACCAAAGTCGCGTGCTCTCTGGGAATCAGCTGGCGAGTCTGCGTTGGTCCGTACGCCCAGCGTACGATACTTGTCGGCCCAGTCCATGACGGTCGAGAAATCACCGGTCAACTCGGGGGCCTTGGATGCGACTTCACCTTCCATGACCTCACCCGAAGAGCCGTCGATGGAAAGGGTGTCTTCGTGGGTGAACTCCCGGCCGTTCACCGTGATTTTTCTTCCGGCCTCATCGATCTGGATGGCGCCGGCACCCGCCACGCAGCATTTGCCCCAACCGCGTGCCACAACGGCGGCGTGGCTGGTTTTTCCACCGGTGCTGGTCAGGATTCCGGCCGCGCTGGCCATCCCCTCCACATCCTCGGGACTGGTCTCTTTACGAACCAGAAGGACTTTTTCACCGGCTGCGGATCGTTCAACCGCTTCGTCTGCCGTGAAGGCAAGCTTGCCAAATGCCGCGCCGGGCGAGGCAGCCAGTCCAGTGCAGAGAACGTTGGCGGACCCTTTGGCTGCGGGATCAAATGTCGGCAACAGGCAGTGTGTCAGGTCATTGGGCGGGATCCGTTTGACAGCAGTCTCTTCGTCAATCAAACCCTCCTTGACCATGTCGCAGGCAATCTTGACTGCTGCGACACCGTTTCTCTTGCCACTTCGAGTCTGGAGCATGTAAAGCGTCCCTTTCTCGATCGTGAACTCGATGTCCTGCACATCCTTGAAATGGGTTTCGAGGGTATCCTTGATTTCAATCAGCTGTTTGTAGACTTCTTCATTCCACTTGGGCATGTCTGCTACCGGTTCGGGCGTGCGGATGCCGGCAACGACGTCCTCTCCCTGGGCATTGACCAGGAATTCACCGAAAAATTCGTTCACCCCGGTAGAAGGGTCGCGCGTGAAGGCAACACCCGTCCCGCTGTCTTCTCCCATGTTTCCATAAACCATGGATTGTACGTTGACCGCGGTGCCGAGCAGGCCGGTAATCCCCTCGATCTGCCTGTAGGACTTGGCCTTGGGAGAAGACCAGGATTTAAAGACCGCTTCGATGGCCAGTTCCAGTTGCGCGGCCGGGTCCTGTGGGAAATCCTGTCCCGTATGTTCCTTGTAGACGGCCTTGTAGGCATCACAGAGTTCGACCAGTCCCTCGGCCGGTACATCGGTGTCTTCACTGACGTTGTACTTTTCCTTGACCTTTGAAAAAGCGTCTTCGAAATGGTGATGGTCGACTTCCATAACCACATCGCCATACATGTTGATCAGTCGCCGATAGGCATCGTAAGCAAAACGCTCGTTGCTGGTGGCTGTTGCCAGGCCCTTTACCGATACGTCATTCAGGCCGAGGTTGAGAATGGTGTTCATCATGCCTGGCATGGAGACTGCGGCACCCGAACGGACGGAAACCAGCAGCGGGTTGGTGTCGTCGCCGAACTTTTTGCTCAATTCGGATTCGAGAACGGCTACGGTCTGTTTGACTTCGTCCATCAGACCTTCTGGCAGTTTCCCGCCGGTGTCATAATCGGCACAGCATTGGGTGGTGATGGTGAAGCCCGGAGGAACTGGCAATCCAATGCTGGTCATTTCGGCCAGGTTCAGGCCTTTTCCACCAAGCAGGTCTTTGCCCATCCCCGTTCCATCGGTGCGGGTCTTGCCAAAGTAATAAGTCATCTTGCCGTTGGACATCATTTCCTCTTGAAAGGGGATTGAGAATGGAGCTTTTGTTTCGATTTGGGGAATCTGAAAATTTATCAGCCTGAAGCCCGGCAGTCAATGAAGGGCGGTTTTTTATGGTGGACTGAATCCCCTTGGGGTGTGTTGTGTTTTCAGAAACATTTGGAAATATTGGCAAACCTGAAAGTCAAAACAGCCGTTAGCCCCAATTAACGTGGCGTAGAGTCTCCTAAAGCGAGTTGCCGGTAAAGGAATCTTCCGGGCTGTTCTCCCGATCCCGGATCGACAAAACCCGAACATCGCAGACGTTGGTGCCGGTTGGCCCCGTTTTCAACAGCCCGCCGGTCCGATCAAAGTAGGAGTAGGAATTGTTGCTGGCGAGAAATTGTGCTGCATCAAGGCCCAGGCGGTGCGCGTTGGCAAGGACCTCGCGATTGACGACCGCGCCGGCCGCGTTGGTCGGTCCATCCTCCCCGTCAGTTCCCAGGGAGGCAAATTCAATCTCAAGTGTCGGGGGCAGGTCTGCCTGCCTGATTTTTTCCAGCATCAGGAGGGTGAGGTGTTGATTTCGACCCCCTTTTCCGCCCGGGTTATTGAGCTGGACCGTCGGTTCGCCACCGGAAAGGTAATAAAACGGACGGATCAGGCCCCCCCGTTGAATCCGTTGCTCGGCAACTTTCCAGATTTGATCGGCCACCTCGGCGACATCTCCTTCCGAGGCTTCAGGGATGTGCGTCCTGACCTCACAGCCAAGTTGGCCGGCAATGGTCTCCATTGCCCGGATGGCGGTGCCGTTGTCACCGATGATCTCATTGTGAATCGGCCGGGTGCCGGCGGCTGCTACGGATTTCTCATTCTGCGTTTCTCCACCCTGTGATTCGCCCATCTGTTTCCGGAGAGCGGCCCGGATGGATGCATCGACCCGGCTGGCATCGGGGTCCCATTGTTCGAGAACCTCGATCGCTGCCTGCAGCTGTTTCCGTGAGGGAACGGTCATGCCGGAAGCGATGACTTCCAGCGGGTTTCCCAGGACATCCGAGAGGATCAGCGTATGAAACGAGTGGCCACCGAAATTCCGCACCAGTCCACCGGACTTGATCTGGCTGATCGACGAGCGAACGGCATTCAGTTGATTGATCGTGGCACCGTGGGTGCTCAGGAATCGGGTGACCTCCTGTTTGGCCCGCAGGGAAACTCCCTCTACCGGCAGCGGGGCCAGTGCCGAACCTCCTCCCGAGACCAGGCAGATCACCAGGTCCCGGGGGCCAGCGGACCGGACGATTTTCATCATCTCCCGGGCTCCCTGCATGCCCTCTTCGGTTGGCTCGTTCCGGGATGCGGGACGGCCGGCGTGCAACCGGATGGGGCCCATCTCCTCAAGGCAGTCATCGGGAACGTTAATCCAGCCGCTGATCTCCATGGGGCTGGTTTTGCTGGAGTCGATGAGCGGTTTCAGCGATTTCAGCAGTCCCCGGGCCATCCCTGCAGAAGCTTTGCCGGCCCCCACAACCAGGATGCGGTCGAATTCATCCAGTGAAACCTGTTGTCCCCCCAGCCCAAGTTGCTCACCGGTCAGACGGATCTTGCTTGAGGTCAACAGTTCGCTGTCTACGGCAAACAGCCCGTAACGCCAGAGTGCCGAGGTGTTGGAGGAGTCCACCTGCTCGGTCATGCAGATTCCATTTCGTCAGAGAGGCAGCTGACCGTTGATTTCCGGACAGCCGTCGGTTGGCAGTTTTCTGATTCCAGTTTCGGGTTCGACCTTCGTGGGCGAACTCGCTCTGGTCATTCCACGCAGTCTACACGAAAACGCGACCGGCGTTGACAGCGGTCGCAATGGCCGGGAAAATTGGGAATTCAATACGTAACGATTCTGTTTTGGAAAAGGCCTCCCCAAAGTGACCAGCCACCCGTTTTCAGCAAGCGAAACTCTTCAGACATTTCAGACTGGATCGGGAAACGATGCCCGGTTTTATTCCCTGCCGGCACTCTCCGAGCAGGGGTTCGACAAAATTTCCCGACTGCCGGTCTCCATTCGCATCGTGCTGGAGTCCCTGCTTCGTAATTGCGACGGACGAAAAGTCACCGAACAGGACGTGAGTAATCTTGCCAACTGGAACGCCCCGGCCCCAGGCAGTTACGAAGTTCCTTTCACGGTTGGCAGGGTGGTTCTGCAGGACTTTACCGGGGTTCCCCTGGTGGTGGACCTGGCCGCGATGCGAAATGCTGCCGCCGAGGCCGGGGCGGATGCTTCGGTCGTGGAGCCCCTGGTGCCAGTGGACCTGGTGATTGATCACTCGGTGCAGGTAGATTTTGCCGGCTCCGAGGCGGCCCTCAACCGCAACCTGGAAATTGAGTTCATCCGCAATCGTGAGCGATACCAGTTCCTCAAATGGGGACAGCAGGCCTTCAGCACCTTTGGCGTGGTTCCGCCGGGCATCGGGATCGTACACCAGGTAAACCTGGAGTACCTCGCCCAGGGCGTGCTGGAAAAGGAGGGGACCTATTATCCCGATACGCTGGTGGGAACCGATTCCCATACCACGATGATTAACGGACTTGGCGTGGTCGGATGGGGTGTGGGTGGCATCGAAGCGGAAGCGGGGATGCTGGGACAGCCGGTCACCTTCCTGGTACCCGAGGTCGTGGGTGTTTACCTCCATGGAGAACTTGCCCAGGGAGTTACCGCGACCGACCTGACGCTGAAAATCACGCAGATGCTGCGGGAGCATGGTGTGGTCGGGAAATTCGTTGAATTTTATGGTCCCGGCGCCCGGGCGCTCAGTTTGCCGGATCGTGCCACGGTTGCCAACATGGCACCCGAGTACGGTGCGACGATGGGTTTCTTTCCGGTCGACGCAGAAACCATCTCCTACCTGCGGGGGACGGGGCGATCGGATGAAGAATGCCGGACGGTTGAAAACTATTACCGGGCCCAGGGAATGTTTGGGATTCCCGAGCAGGGCGAGGTGGATTTTACGGTTTCGCTGGAGCTGGACATGTCGACTGTGGTTCCCGCCGTTTCGGGACCCAAGCGACCGCAGGATCGGATCAACGTCTCTGATCTTGGACAGAAATTTGACGAACTGTTCGAGGCACCCGTTTCCGAAGGTGGCTTTGGGAGGGAAGGGGAAACCCGAAGCCAACAGGTTGAGTTTGAGCTTGCATCGCCGGCCGGTTTTTCACTGGTCGGTCAGGAACTGCTGGGAGAAGCCGGGGTTGCGGTGGCGACCGATGAATCGGACATCCGGACCAGCCTCCACCACGGTTCGATACTGATTGCCGCAATCACCTCCTGCACCAACACTTCCAACCCCAGTGTCATGCTGGCGGCCGGGTTGGTGGCCCGCAAAGCGAATGCACTCGGCCTGACGATTGCACCTTACGTCAAGACTTCCCTGGGACCGGGCTCCCGGGTGGTGACTGACTATTTGAACGCCACCGGATTGCAGGCGGAGCTGGATCAACTCGGATTCCAGACGGTCGGATACGGTTGCACCACCTGCATTGGCAACTCCGGACCCCTGGCTCCTGAAATTGAATCCGCCATTGCCGAGGGAGATCTCGTTTGCGCCTCGGTTTTGTCGGGGAACCGGAATTTTGAGGCCAGGGTTCACGGATCGATTCGAGCCAACTTCCTGATGTCCCCTCCGCTGGTGGTTGCCTACGGGATCGCCGGGCGGGTTGACCTGGATCTGAACAGTGACTCCATCGGAACCGATCGGGATGGCAACGCTGTCTACCTGCAGGATATCTGGCCTACTGCGGATGAACTGAAAGAGGTCATCGATTCGGCACTGGTTCCCGAAGTGTTCAACAAACTGTATTCGGATCTGGACCAGGCAAATCCAAACTGGGTTGCCATCGAGTCCCCCACCGGTCCAACTTTTGCCTGGGAGGACTCTTCGACCTACATCCAGAACCCACCTTTCTTTGATGGTTTTTCCAGAACCCCAGCTACCGAAGGAAGTGACATCGTTGACGCCCGGCCCCTCGGGATTTTTGGCGATTCGGTGACCACCGACCATATCTCGCCAGCCGGTGCGATCGTACCCACGTCTCCCGCCGGACAATACCTGCTGGAGCACGGAGTTGAAAAATCACGTTTCAATTCATTCGGATCCCGTCGGGGAAATGACCGGGTGATGACCAGGGGGACCTTTGCCAATGTAAGGATCAAGAACCGGATGTGTGCCGGGGTTGAGGGTGGCTACACCCAGTATTTCGGACCCGGTGATGTGCCCGCCCCGGATCGGGAAATCGATGCCTATGGCTCGGCCAAGCCGGCGTTTATCTACGATGCCGCACAGGCCTACAAGGCGGACGGGACCAGCTTGATCGTGATTGGCGGAGCCGATTATGGAATGGGATCCTCGCGTGACTGGGCCGCCAAGGGGACCCGGCTACTGGGTGTTTCCGCAGTGGTGACCAAGTCCTTTGAACGGATCCATCGTTCCAACCTGATCGGTATGGGAGTCTTGCCCCTGAATTTCAGCAACAGCTCTGATTACGACCGGGTGGCAGATCTTTTTGACTCCACCTTCAGCATTACCGGACTTGCCGGCCCAATTGAGCCGATGCAGAAGGCCAGCCTGGTGGTTCATCCCAACGGAGGAGAATCTTTTGAACTGCCGCTGGTGGTGCGGCTGGATACTCCTGCAGAAATTGACTATTACCTCAGCGGAGGCATTCTCCCCTACGTGCTGAACCAGATTCTGGACAAGGCGGATGGCTGAAAGCAATTCTGAAACGGGTTGTTTATCTGAACTGAACCGGGTTGCGCCAAAACCGTTCTTGAGCATCGCCTCGTCAAGCAGGTTTGGAAGAACAGGCTTGGAAGAATAGTCTTGTTCAAACAGGCTCTCCCGTTCAGATTCGGCAGTTCCTCTTGGGCCCGGTACCTTTTTGGGGTCCTTTCGGGGCGAATGTGCCTGCAGGCCGATTTCGGCTCGTTTTTTTCAGCGGGTGAGGATCACCCTTTTTCGGCTGTGCTCTTTTGCTTTTTTTTCCCGGGGTCTTTTTCCTTGTCGTCAACTTTGACGAAGACCACTGTCTCGGAACCCTCGGGCTGAATCAGAACCGCCGGCTTCATCTTGACTTTGATGAACTTCACGATCGCTTCGGATTCAGGTGGTCCCGGGTTTTTGCCTGGCAGGAACTTCAGAATCATCTGCTTCTTGGCAGCATCGCTCTTGATGACTTTATACGATCCAGTCAATGTCCGCTGAAACTGGCTGACCTCGAGGATTCCATCCTTTTTAAAGGCAATCCCCAGGTCGGGGATCTGTGCCAGGAAACGTTCATTGATTTCGAGCTTGTTGTCCTTGCAATATTGCGCGGTCATTTCGGAACTGCCTTTCCATGTACCGATGATTTTTTTCTCCATCTCCTGTGCCCGCAGGTTCTCGTTCATCATTGGGATCAGGCTGAATAACAGAAGCATTGCAAGCACTGTTTTTTTCATCGTATCGGTGTCTCTCGAAAAAGGGTTGGGATCATCCGGATTATAGGTCAAGTCAGCAGGAGATAGAAACTGTGGCAAAAAAGGTTTTGCCGAATCCGGAATCCCCGCTCATATAAAAGGCGCAGAACGTATAGAATGGGATCTGCACGAATTGGGCTACGCCCTTTTGTCTGGTTTGACACGAAAATTGACTTCTGAAAGAACTTGTGTGAAACACGCAGCCATTGGCCCGATTTCCGTTCATTATCCGAAGAAGGCCGAAACCAACGAGGAGCTGGACCAGGAATTCCCCGAATGGGGCATCGACCTGATCTACTCCAAGACGGGGATCGCCAAAAGATATGTTGCTGCCGAGGGGGAGTGCTCCTCTGACCTTGCCGTGGCAGCTGCGGAAAAACTCTTCGCCGAGCACGATATCGACCGCGAAACCATTGATTACGTGCTGCTCTGCACCCAGACACCCGACTATCCTCTACCGACCACCGCCTGTCTGCTGCAGGATCGACTGAAATTGAGGACCGATATCGGTGCCTTCGATTTTAACCTCGGATGTTCAGGTTATGTCTACGGACTTTCACTTGCCGAAGGGTTGATCCAGAGCGGTGCTGCGAAGAGGATTCTTTTTCTGACTGCAGAAACTTACAGTAAATACATCGACCCCACGGACCGCAGCCTGAGAACCATTTTCAGCGATGCAGCCGTCGCCACCCTGATCGAAGCGGTCGATGAGGTTTCCGTAAGTGCGTTTCAGTTTGGAACCGACGGCAGCGGCGGGGATACCCTGCTGGTAGCCAAGGGAGGGCATCGGGCTGCTGAGGATGCCATCAAGCCGAGGCATCGACATCGATGGCCAAGCGAATTGTACATGGACGGGCCCAGCCTGATCAGCTTTGCCGTGGGGGCTGTTCCGGGGGTGATCGATGACATCCTGGCAAAAGCCCACCTGCAAAAGGACGACATCGAGTTGTACCTGATGCACCAGGCCACACGAAAAATGTTAAACCTTCTTCAGGATCGCTTGGGGCTGAGCGAAGAGAACTTACCCATACGACTGGAGAACTGTGGCAACACGGTTTCTTCGACCATACCGATCCTGATCGACGATATGAGAAGGGAAAAGAAAATCCGCCCGGACCAGAACCAGATCATGATCGGATTCGGTGTGGGCTGGTCGTGGGCCGGTTGTGTGTGGCGTGACCTTCTTTGTCCCGAATAAGGGGCTACCCACACGGGGATCCGGGTTTCATTTGGCGACAAGGTATTGCCGGATGCACATTTTCCGTCCTGTTCCTTCCTCTCGGTCTCCATGAACGTCCACCGTGTTTTCAACTAGGGCCACGATTGGCCAGCCAATACAGTTTTTCGAATTCCGAGCCCCGGGCAGCTTGGTGTGGCCTTGGACAGCCTGGTGTGCCGCGGGTTGATCCGGGGCAGTGCAGGGTTGGGAACCGGTTTGCGGGCTCCTTGCATCGACAGAATCTCCATGAAACATGCGAAATCACCCGAGCGACATCCGTTTCACGGTTTTGGCAGTTTGACGCATCCCGACTGACGGATAAAATGAATCGGAACGGGGTGAATGCGTTCGGAGCTTTCACGCGACAGCAGCAGAATACAGGTTGGCAGGTTGGATGGATAAATATCAGTCTCAATTACTGGTTGCCGTACCCCAACTGCCTGATGACAATTTTTATCGGGCGGTCGTGCTGCTTATCCACCACGATCAGGAGGGAGCCTTTGGCGTGATCCTCAACCGTCCGACCAATTTTCCGCTCCGGGAA
>JAYZFP010000110.1:0-22593 GCA_036336715.1 Planctomycetota bacterium | reverse complement strand
GGCTTGTCCTGATAACCCAACTGAACCGCCTCGTAACCATCTTTCTCCAAGGTCTTGACCTGCAACACATCGCACGGCCCAGCTTCGATGATTGTAACCGGAGTCAAATCACCATTCTCGCTATACAACTGAGTCATACCGACCTTACGGCCCAGTATTCCCTTCGCCATGACTATTTCGCCTTGTTAAAAGTGGTTTTGAACTGCAGGAGTCATCTCAGGAGAGAAGCTTACCCGCAAGCCGTCCATACATATCTGATTGTCAGCTAGGAACTGTTTTTTTCTGCGGCCACCTGGCTCACAGCAATCTGCACCAACTATCCCGGTTTTCCAAACATAACCACCCTGGTGGATCGCCCCTAAAGAAGCCAACCCATCCACGGACGCCGGGACAGCAGAAAACAAACACTGTCCGACCTGCCACGCGACAACTTAACCGCGTGTTGTTGCCTTGATCTTGATATCCACACCTGCGGGAAGGCTCAATTTATTGAGCGCTTCAATGGTTTTCGCCGTCGCTTGGACGATATCAATGACTCGCTTGTGAGTCCTGATCTCAAATTGCTGACGGGATTTTTTGTTGACAAACGGACTGGAGATCACTGTGTAACGCTCCACTCGGGTCGGCAACGGAATAGGCCCATGGACCTCCGAGTGCGTCCTCTTGGCAGTATCCACAATTTCCAAGGCACTTTGATCAAGAATCCCATGATCATAGGCCTCCATTCGGATGCGAATTACTTCACGTTGCGTACCTGCCACAGCTTGTCTTTCGTAGGTGTTCGGTTATCAAATAGCAATCCCTGCAACTGCAAAAGTCACAGGGAAGCTAACGAATTTAAGAGGTTGCCCCTACTTCGTCAACACCCAAAATGCCCGGGAAAATAAAGTTATCGGCATTTTTCCGGGTGGCTTTTCCCCAATCCGGCCTCCATTGGAAATTCGGGCGACCCAACGGACTGACAGGTGGGGATGCAGGGGTCACAACGGCCTCCTCCCGCCGTTTTCCCGGGAGGTGATAAGGGGAGTCACTGGAGAGGGCAGCAGCATCTCCTGCCACCGAAGCACCCCATTTTACCAATCCGAACGCCACTGCCCGATTTACCTGACCTTCTGCTGGTCGCGGGAAATCTGATGGAACCTGGCCGCAAATTCACCATCCCTTTGCGCCTCGACCGGGCAGGAACTGGGCAGGGTGACCGTAAAACGGCTCCCTTTGCCTATCTCGCTCTGAACCGAAACGGTGCCGCCAAGGAGGATACACATCTCCTTGACGATGGAAAGCCCGAGCCCGGTTCCCGCATATTCCCGGGTCAGGAGCGACGAGCCGGTAGCACTCGACCCCTGGCGAAACTTCTCAAAAATGATTTCCAGGTCCTCCTCTGCGATTCCGACACCCGTATCCTCCACTTCCACCGAAAAATTCCCGGCATCCGCCCGGGTTCGAACCAGGATTTCACCCCCTTCCGGTGTGAACTTGATGGCATTGGAAATCAGGTTGGTCAAAATCTGCTGAAACTTGGCCTGGTCCTGAAAAACCAGCGGAAGGGCGGGGTCGGTTTCGGCAGTCAACTCGATATTTTTCTCATCAACCAGCGACGAAACCATTTTGCAATGGGCATCTATTACAGTTGCCAGATCAAATTCGGTCGGCTTGAGCTGCATCTTCCCGGCCTCTATTTTCGCCAGGTCCAGGATTTCGTTGATCATCTCCAAAAGAACGCGACCGGATTGCTGAATATTACGTGCAAACTTTTTTTGCTTTTCGTCAAGGCTTTCAAAGCTCTGTAAAACCTCGGAAAACCCGATGATGCTATTTAACGGGGTCCGCAGCTCGTGGCTCATGTTGGCCAGGAATTCACTTTTGAGCTTGTTGGAGTCATACAGCTGAAGGTTCAACTGTGCCAACTCGTCCACTTTGGCATCAAGATCGAGGTTGACGTCCCGCAGCTTGGACTGGGTATCGACCAGGTGACGCAGCATCTTGTTAAAGGAAGACGCAAGTTCCTGGAACTCGTCACCGGTATGCAGGTCCGCCCGCAAATAGGTATTTCCCTTACTGATTTCATCGCTGACCGACCGCAAGTGATTCAGCGGTTTGACGACCACGTACCGCACCACAACATACATGGCAAACATGGAAACAAAGGCCGAAGCGATGGCCAGGGCGATCATGGACGCCCGGGACCGGTTGATCGCCTTGCGATAACCTGAGGCAGGAAACTGAACGCGGACAAAATGCTGGGGAGCTTCGTCAGCAAACAGCTTGGCGGGCTCCGCCTGCCCGGGAACCATTGCAGAATCGGAATGGCACTCCAGGCAGGTTCTCTGAAAGACAACCGGTTTGTAGTACTGGTAAACGTTTTTGAAAGTCCTCTGGGCACTGACTCCCTCCGGAAAGAGACCCGATCTGCGGTTATCGTTCATTAGTCGCTGAATATCATCGACATCCGTCGGAGACTGGCTGGATTCCTGTTCCTCTCTCAGCTTTTGCTGGTGAAAAGCCTGCAACAGGGATTCCAGGATTTCCTTTTCACCCGGATCCGCCCGGTCCGGTCTGATGTAGAGATAGGTCATCCCGTCGTGACTGTGGATCTTGGACTCATCCGATACGAGCACCGTCAGGTCGATCTGGCCAGGCAGAATCTCCTTGAGAATTTTTTTGGCCTGCTGCTTCTGGTCATCCAACTGGCTCTCGAAGGACTCGTAGTGAATCTGCAGCATGGCCACCGAGACCAGTGCATCTGCACGTTCCACCATGTTTTCCTTGATGATTCGCTCCGAGATACTGTTGATCCACCAAAAGGTGCCAACAATCAGAATCAGCAGGAAAGTCCCGAAAATCAGGTGAGCCTTTCGTTCCAGGCTCTGCTCGCCTAGTAGTCTTTTGACGGAACGATAAGACATCTGGGGACCTGTCAGTTGTTACGACGAGGAAGATACAGCCAAGGGGCCATCGATATTCTAGAGCCCACGATTCTTGAAAACCATATCAACTGTTCCGAGAGCTGCCGTACTGGATCCTCTGCGGGCGATTCTGTTCCGGGTGCGGATGGAGTCGGTTGGCAATTCGGCGTTGGGTGGGCCTTTTTCCTCAAAAATGCCAGCCTTTGCATTTCTTGAGAATAAAAATATAATCTGGGACTATCCGAATCAGGGTGATACCCAGTTCGGGCGTATAGCTCAGTTGGCTAGAGCGTCACGTTGACATCGTGAAGGTCACAGGTTCGAGCCCTGTTACGCCCACTTTTTGATCTCTGCCGGTTTGCCGGAACCACTCCTGTTGAGCGGAACCCGACGACTGACCGAACATCAGAACACGATCACAGGAGAGATGGCAGAGTGGTCGAATGCGCCGGTTTGCTAAATCGGTGAACGAGTCAAATCGTTCCACGGGTTCGAATCCCGTTCTCTCCGCTCTAATAAGAAACCGCTTCACGTCTGGTGAAGCGGTTTTTTTTTGCCCCTTGCCGCCGTGTTCCCGGGAGGCATTGCAGAGCCATCCCCTTTCTCCGACGGTTGGCCCGTTGCCATTCCTCCTACAACCCGAATTCCTTCAGGGACAGGGTCTGAAAAACCAGGTCGGCCCTGGACGATTCATAGAGGACTCCCAGCGTTCGGCTGTCCACCATGGTCAGGCAACTGTATGCACCGCCGTTTTTGTCCAACCCTATTTTCCTGGACCAGTGTTTCCCATCGTCAAGGCTCATCTGCACGGTAAGATTCCTCCGTTTCGACCGATGATGGGGGTTGGAAAAGAAAAGAACCGTTCGGCCATCTGCAAGCTTGTGCGCAATCAGGCTGGCCATGCAGACCGGCTCCGGCAGCGCACCATGGTCGGAGGAGTGTACCGACCAGGTATTCCCGAGGTCCCTGGTAATACTCACTGCTCGCCCGTTGGATTCGGATCGATCTTTCCGATTCCGGTTGTCCCGCATATTAAGCATCAGTGATCCGTCGGACAACTGGGCAACCGCGCACTCATTGGTATCGGATCTTGCGACCGGGGAGAGCTGCCAGGTTTCCCCGTGATTCCTGCTGAACATCAAATTGGAAAAGGGCTTTCCGGAAGAGTCCCTTCCGGCAGTCGGCATGACCAGCGTGCCATCGGCAAGGGTGATGCCATTTCCGGGTGCCGGTGCAAAAAGGTACCAGGCTGGATTCTTGAGTTGAGCCGTCAGGTTTTCCGGTCGACTCCAGGTTTTTCCATCATCGCGGGAGCGGACCATCATGAACTGGGAAGACTGCGTCAGCTTCAGGCCGGGACCGGATCCATTCCCACGCCACTGGTGGGTGCCTGGCCGGCCATGGGTCCATACCGCTGAGACAAAGATTTCCCCGGTCTTGCGATCCACCAGGATATTGGGATCGGAGCAACCATTCTCGTCCTGCGGCAGACCACCCCACTCACCCATGTCCATGATGGGCTGCGGGCGGGACCAGGTCCTGCCTCCGTCGGTGGAACGGGACAAACCGATATCAATATCCCCCTGGAGATCGCGGCGGCTGCGATAGCGCATGTCAAAAACGGCAAGCAACGTGCCCTCTTTGGTAGTGGCCAGTCCGGGGATGCGGAAGGTATGGCAATCGTACTCGCCCTGCCGGTGAATCACGACAAACGGACGTTCGCCCTGTGCAAAGCAACCGCAGCTGGCGGTCAGCCAGAAAACAACACTCAGAAAAAATTTCATGGCAAATAGACGGTCAAAAAAGAAAGTTCCCGAAATCCATCCGGATTCGAGACTAAGGGAATCGCAGCGATCCTGCCAGCCAGAGTCAAACGGGCCGGGAGTCCGTCTTCACCCTCTCAGTCCGCGACCCCATCCTCGAGAGGGCGTCTCAGCTGGTCGATTTCCTGCCTGAACCGGGCAATCAGGTCCGGGTCGGCCCCTTCCTCTGCCCGCTTCATCTCGCTTTCCGCCTCGGCGAAACGCCCCAGGCCAGCCAATGCAAACGCTTTTTGAAGATAGAGTTCGCCCACCTGATCCGGACCGATGCTTCCGGCTTCGAGGCACGCGTCGAATTCTCTGATTGCGGCCTCCCAGTCCTGCCCCGCCATTAGCTCCAACCCACGGTCAAAGCTGGCCTGCGCACGGGCATTATCGGTCGCGGTAGGGCCTGGGGCGGAGCAGCCTGCGATCAACACCCAACAGGAAATACACCAGGCCCACTGCAGGACGGGCGTCCTGCGGTACCTGCTTTCAATTTCAGGGAAACGCAACGGAGTCTCCATCGGCCCGAGTTCCAAAGGCCCGCCATGCCTGCAGATCAACCGTTTCGGCAAAAAACGTGACACTGCCATCCGCAAACGCCACGTTGACGCCGCCCGGATGATAACTGCGTGCCGAGACGATGGCGTGTTCCCCCGGGGTATCCGGAATCGCACTCCAGTTGCCACAATCCTGGCCCGACCAGTTGGGGGGCGCAACATGGTTGTACATCGTTGACGAGTAGGCTGCGAAGGGCCAACCATTGGAGTAATCACTCCCCGGCAACCAACGCCCCGGGGAAGTGAAGTTGAATCGCGATGGCCTGGGAACATATTCGCCACACCTCTGCAGCATGTCATCCGGGTCCAGCAGATTGTTGGTCCGCCCCGGCATGGTCACGATATCCGATGGCTTGGGAAGGGCCCCACCGGGACTGAAGCCACTGCCCATGGAACGCTCCGAAAACATGACAGTATTCGATGTGCCATCCCGAAAAGCTGCCAGTCGCAGAGACCTGCCGGCCGTAAAGGCTCCCGTCCCGAGACAACTCAAACCGTTGAGAGAAGCATAGTTGTCTGTCTGGTTG
Source organism: Planctomycetota bacterium (assembly GCA_036336715.1). GTDB lineage: Bacteria > Planctomycetota > Planctomycetia > Pirellulales > Pirellulaceae > JABAAE01. The sequence goes on along the minus strand of JAYZFP010000110.1, from coordinate 16,798 downwards.
TAGGTGTTCCTTGCCCCCGCGTACGGGGTTGAACCGCCAAAGTTGTAACGATAGCTGTTTTCGGAAATGATCCTTTCCTGGTTGGCATCCGAGGGACAGATAAAAATTCCCTGGGCCGTGGCGTAGGCTTCGTAATTGATATTGTATGGCTGCCCACCCCGGGTCATTCGCAGCGTACTCGGCCGCACAAAATCAATCAGGTCATAGACATTGTTCTGTTCCATGAATGGCAGGATATGGCAATGGACAGATCGAAAACCGGTCCATTCCCCCCCGGTCGCCTCCTGGTTGACCCGGTTGTAATTGGTATAGCTGGTTTTGGTTTCATGGTCCTGCACCCAGTCGGGCAGCATTCTCCCGGGTGGCATGACTTTCATCTGGGAAGCGTAATTGTGCAGTGCCAGACCAATCTGCTTCAGATGATTCAGGCACTGGGTTCGCCTGGCTGCCTCGCGGGCGGCCTGCACAGCGGGCAGCAAGATGGCAACCAGAATGCCAATGATGGCAATGACCACCAGAAGTTCGACCAGTGTGAATCCTTTGCGCCGCATATCCCTAAGCCCTCAACCTGTTTCAATACATTTTGACTATTTTTGTTAAGAAACCGCGAAAAAGGCACCAGAAAAACAACATTTTTCGGGTCCCTCCATGCCGGCCAGGGAGGAAGCGAATCATCTCTGTCAGCAAAACAAACGGGGTCTCCTTGCCAACTCCCACGGTCATCCTGGGAGCGGCCGACCACCTTTTTAACCATCAAGGTTCATTTCAATCGGTGGTCCTCCTATAATGAAAGTTGCACCCTTTCCGTGCTTTTTCCTTTCGGGAGTTTACCCATGGGCGTTTCTCGCAGAAATTTCCTCAAAGCAAAAGGGGCCGTACTGACTCTCCCCTTTCTGCAATCCCTCGCGAACGCTGGCGGTGTCCGCGGACCTGAAAAACCGGACCGGAAACTGGTGATGGTTTACATTCCCAACGGGATCGTAAGGCGCTGTTTTTTCCCGGGTGAGGAAAAGGCCGATCTACCCGGTTTCATTGGGGGCTTTAACGCCGACAAGGAAAAAAACCAGCGGCGATTGCAGAACAAACCCGGCATCTATGACCTGCAGTGGACGTCCACCCTGGAACCCTTGCGAAAGCATGCCAAAGACATCACGATGATCACCGGCCTGGATCGGACCTTCAAAAACGGACAGGACGTGCACGCGCAGGGAGCATCGTGCTACCTGACCAGCGTCTCGCCCGAACAGGCGGCGGACAGGGGATGGCGACATCCCAACGGCCGGAGTCTGGACCAGGTGATCGGTGACCAGGTCGGACACAAAACGGTATTCAATACGCTGGAAATCAGCTGTAACGGCTTCAAACAACCCAAGGAGTCGATCTACTTCAACAACATTTCCTGGTATGGCCCAGACAAGATCGCACCCTCGATTCGGGATCCCCAAAAGCTGTACGACCGGCTTTTCCTCAAGGACAGCTTTCGCAATCACATTACCGACGTGACCGACCTGGTGCTGGCCGACGCCAACGCGCTCTCCAAAAAGCTGGCCTCAGAGGATCGGCAGACACTGGACGAATTCATGACGATGATCCGGGACATTGAAGTCCGCATCAAGAAGTTGCAGAAACTGATTTCCGACGCCGACGTCCAGATACCCAAAAACGAAATCCTGCCGCGTGGTGAATACATCCGGTTGCAGGCCGACCTGATGCTGCTTGCCCTGCAGATGGGCATCACCAACGTCAGCACCTTCATGATCGGGCCAGAGAGGTGGGATGCAACGCTGCTTTACGAGGGTGTTTTCGATAAACCGGTCCAGCACCACAACATGACTCACAACCAGAAAGGAAAAGGCTATCTCGAACTGCAAAAGATTGACATCTTCCACATGCAGCAATACGCCTACATCCTTGAAAGGATGAAGACCATTCGGGAGTCCGATGGAAGCACCCTGCTGGACAACTCAATCGTGACCTACGGTGCCGGCCTCGGTGATGGGGCAACCCACCAGTATTTTGACCTGCCGATGATCGTCGCCGGGAAGGGACAGGGTCAGATCAAACAGGGTCGATTCCTGAGGTGCAAAAGTGGCACCCTGAACTCCAACCTCTGGCTGACCGTGGCGAGGCTGATGGGACTCGACTTGAAGTCGTTTGCGGACAGTACTGACGTGATCTCCGATCTCTGGACTTGAGGAACAGGATGCTCCCCCACTTTCGCCCATCGACTCTCTGCCTGACCGCCTGCTGGCTTGCCACCTGGTCCGTCTGGCCAGCCGATCTGACAGCAGCTCGCACCGAGGACCCGCTGATTCCGTTCCTGAAAAAGAACTGCGTCAAATGCCATGGTGGCCAGGGTCGCCCCAAGGGGGACATCAACCTCAAGGCGATCAACCGGGAACAGGATCTGCTGAGCCTTCCCGACCTGTTGGGCAACCTGATTGACGTGCTTGATTCCGGTGACATGCCTCCGGAATCGGAACCGGAAATCAGTGAAACCCGGCGACAAAAAATGCTCCTCCATTTGAAAGCCGCCCTGAAAAAATCCGTGGAGGATTCCGATTTTCGATTTGTTCAAGTCCGGCGTTTGAACCGCTTCCAGTACAACAATGCCGTCAAGGACCTGTTTCAGCTCCGAATGGAAGTCTTTCCCCTTTCGGAAAAACTGATGACACGAAACACCCCTTACGTGCGGGACCGGAAAGACCGGATGCCGCCTGCAGTGGATGTTCAGTCGCAGGCCCTCAATCCCAGGCCGGGCCTGAAAAACGTCAAGCCCTTTCCCAAGGACCTGCGTGCTGCCCATGGTTTCAATAACCAGGCCAATCAGCTTACACTCTCACCCCTGCTACTGGATGCTTTTCTGCGGCTGAGCGTTTCCATCGTTGAAAGCCCGGATTTCAACGAATCGAATGTTGGGGTCTGGAGTGAGTTCTTTCGGGTTCCTGAAAACGGGTCCCAGCTCACGGACACAACCAGAGCCCGTATCTCAAAATTCCTTTCGAGGGCTTTTCGGCGACCGGTGAACGAGGAGATGGTCCAGCGGTACAGCAATTACGCGATTGGAAAGATCGAAGCGGGTGTCCCCTACGATCAGGCGATGAAGAAAGTCGCTTCTGCGGTTCTTTCCTCGCCGCTGTTCCTGTTTCGCTATCGCTCCCAGGGCGAGACCGAACGACAATTTGAACTGGCTTCGGATCTCTCTTTTTTTCTTTGGTCAAGCCTTCCCGACCCACAACTGTTTGACCTGGCGCAACAGGGACAACTATCCGATCCGGCCGTTCTGGATCGCACCCTGAAGCGGATGCTGGCCGATCCCAAAATAGAGCGTTTCCTTGACACCTTTCCGGTCCAGTGGATGCAACTGGAAAATGTCCTGGCGGCAACTCCCGATCCCCGCAAACAACGTTTCTTCAACCTCGACAAGGAACACCCGGCGAGCCTGCAAATGCTGCTCGAACCCCTGTTGCTTTTCGACTCGGTTTTCCTGGAAGACCGTCCGGTCATCGAGCTGATTCAGCCGGAGACCAGTTACCAGAGCGATTTTCTTCGCACCTGGTACACTTCGGAACTGAAACCGCCCCGCATCGATAAAAAGGCGATCACGGATCAAAACCGGAAAAATGACCAGCAGCGAAAAGAGCTGAATGAAAAAATCCTTTCCGCAAAGAGGGAGCTCGAAAATCTGGTCAAACCGTTACGGAAGAAACTGCTGGCAGCAAAGCAGAAGAATCAGCAGGCCGAACCGGTGGACCTGATGCCTATTGCTGCCTGGGAGTTCAACGGCGACCTGAAAAGCACGCTCGGCAACCTGGACCTGGCAGCAACCGGAAAAATTGCCTTTCGGGACGGCAGGGTCATCCTCAACCGGTCCTACCTGCTGAGTCCACCGCTGGCAGTTGATTTAAATGAAAAAACTCTCGAAGTCTGGTGTGTTCCCCATAACCTCGACCAGAATGGCGGTGGCCTGATGGGAATCCAGGGTGAGGGTGATTTTTTCGACACGATTGTCCTGGGAGAAAGGCAACCTCGACACTGGATCTCCGGCAGCAACGGGTTTGCCCGAACACTCGATTTTGCCGGCTCAACCCCGGAGCCCAAAGCGGACGAATTGATTCACCTGGTGATGGTCTATCGCGCCGATGGCACGACGCTTCTTTACCGGAACGGCCAACCGTATGGCAAACCCTTTCGCAAGGCCAGGGCGGTCTTTCCCAAAAATCGGTCGAAGGTCATTTTCGGCCTGCGGCATCTGCCAGCCGGAGGAAACCGTTACCTGCACGTGAGTATCGACAGGGCCCGCCTTTACAATCGGGCCCTGACCGCCGAGGAGGTCCGTCTTGCCAATCGGGGTGACGGTTTTTTTGTTTCCCGGCAGGAGGTGATGCAGGCCATGACGCCCCCGGAACGGGAGCAGCACGATGCACTGAAATCTGCCCAGGCGGAGCTCGAGGAATCCCTCAAGCGCGTGCCTGCCAACCGGAATCCCGCCCAGGCCCAAAAAGAAGCCAATACCGGGTATGACAACCGTATCAGGGGCATGTTGAGGAACCGGAAATTCGTTCGTGTTCCGAATGAGGATCCACGTTTCGGGGGTGTGATCACCAACGCTGCCATCATGAGCATGACCTCGGGTCCCACCCGCACCCACCCCATTGCCCGAGGAGCCTGGATGATTGAAGTCGTTTTCAATGATCCACCGCCCCCACCACCCAACGACGTCCCCCCCCGGAATGAAGAGAGCGGGGACGGCAACCTGACCATCCGGGAACGGTTCCAGGTTCATCGTGAGAATCCGGACTGCGCCGGATGCCACTCGCGACTCGATCCCCTTGGTTTCGCGATGGAGAACTTTGACATCACCGGACGCTGGAGGGAACGTTACGAAAACGGCAGGGACATCGACATGTCAGGAAAACTGATGAAACGCTACCCCTTCGCAGACGTGGTCGAATTCAAGCAGGCAATCGTGAGCGAAAAAAAACGGTTCGCAAAAGCCTTTACCGAACACCTGATGAGATTTGCCCTCGAACGAAAACTCTCACCACGCGACCGACTGAGCATCGAAAAAATCGTTGCCGACACGGCATCCTCGGATCACTCGATGCAGTCCATCCTGCGGGCACTGGTGGCCAGTGAACCGTTTAAAAACCGGAAATGAATGCCAATCGTTGCCTGCTGGCCTACAAGCTCTTTTAAACCGGTATGGCTCACCCGTCGGTCCCCGTCAGGTTGCAAGACCTTCAGATGGCAAGACCGACCAGCAAAAGACGAATTCGCCGGCAAGCTCTCGCAAGCAGGCTGTCGACACAGGAAGGCTGTCGGCACAACGCAAATCCTGCCTTGCAAATCCTGGCTGTCCGCCGACTCGAGCAACGAACGGGTGGCTAGAAGGGAATGTCCTCTTCGTCCACGTCAGCCGCCTCGTTGAAAGCATCGTTGGCCGAACCGACTTTGGCGGGAGACTGGCCACCGCCCGCGCCGTCAAGAATCTGGAAATCGGTCGCTTCGAGGTTGAGAAAAAATTTGACGTCACTGCGGGAATCCTTTTGCCACTTGCGTCCGCTCAGACGGTAGGAAACCTCAACATTGTTCCCCACCGACATTTCATCAACACTGTCACAGTCATCCTGCAAAAACTCGATGGGAATGTAGTTTTCAAAACGGCCCTTGGATTGTTCCAGCACAATCAGGCGTTTGCGAAATCCTTTTTGACCGTAGGTTTTTGTCTCTTCGATAAGGTGAACTTTGCCTTGGACTTTTCCGTCACTCATTAGATTCCCGCTTTAGATTCCCGCTTTAAATTCCCGCTGTCTGAATACGTCACCTTTTCAATGACTCAATCGATATCTTAACGGGAATCCGGCGGAGGAAAAGCGGCGATCGCCAGGGCTGGTTTCCAAACGGACGAAACGGACCGACCCTCATCCGTCGATCGGAATTCTCTGCAGGGCAGCCAACAGATACCTCCAGAATTTCTGCACGCTGGAGATCTGGACATTTTCATCGGGAGAATGGGCACCCCGGATATTGGGGCCAAAGGAAATCATTTCCATCCCGGGGTAATTCTGTCCCAGGATCCCACACTCGAGACCCGCATGGCATGCAGCCACGTGAGGTGGATGATCAAAGAGTTCTTCGTAGAGCCCACTCATCAATTCAACAATTTTCGACCCCGGCAGGGGCGTCCAACCGGTGTATTTCCCGCCAAACTGAATTTCCCCACCCAGCAACCGGAAGGATGCGGCAATCGAATTGGCCAGATCATCGCGCTCGGAGTTGACAGAACTGCGGGTCAGACAGCCCAACTGGAACTGGTTTCCGTCCAACAGAACCCTCGCCAGGTTATTGGAAGTCTGAACCAGGTCCTCAATCTCGGGAGACATTCGATGAATGCCGTTGGGACAGCTGTAGAGAACGGCCAGAAGCCGTTGCTGAAAATCGGCCGTCAGGCCAGCGGCCACCCGCTCGCATTCCTCGACAAGGATTTCTGCCGAAGGGTCGGTGGTCCTGTATTCCTCCAACAATTCGCCAGCCTGAAGCTGAATCAACTCCTGCAAGCTATCGAGCCCGGCACCGGATACGTTGACGATAGCCACCGATTCCCTTGGGATCGCATTCCGCAAACCACCGCCGTCGATCCGGACAACTTGCAGGTCCACCGCCTCACCGAGGTGCCACAGAACCCGGTTCATCCACTTGTTGGCATTTCCCCGTCCCAGGTGAATGTCCATCCCGGAGTGGCCACCCTTCAGACCTCGTACGGTGATTCGAAACGTTTTTGCATTGTCAGGGGCAGGCTCCGTGGGACAGTTCCCACTGCAGGTGATGTCCACGCCACCCGCACATCCGATCGTCAATTCGTTGTCATCTTCGGTATCCAGGTTGAGCAGGATTTTCCCTTCCAGCCAACCGCCCTTCAATCCCATCGCTCCGGTCATCCCGGTTTCCTCGTCGATGGTGAACAAGGCTTCCAGCGGTGGATGAACGATCTCGTCCGATGACAGGATGGACATGATGGCGGCCACACCAATCCCGTTGTCCGATCCGAGCGTTGTTCCGTTGGCCCGGACAAAATCACCGTCGACCAGCATTTCGATTCCCTGTTTTTCAAAATCGAAATCCGTGTCGTTATTTTTCTGGCAAACCATGTCCAGGTGGGACTGCATCACGATCGGGGTCCGGTTTTCCATTCCGGCAGATGCAGGCTTGCGGATCATCACGTTGCCCACCTCGTCCACCTGCGTCAACAGCCCAAGGGACTCGCCGAACTGTCGCGCGAACTCAATCACCTGGGCCTCCTTTTTGGAGGGACGCGGAACGGCATTCAGATCAGCAAAATGATTCCACAAGACTGACGGTTCCAGGTCTCGGACGCTCACGGCTAACTCCCTTTGATAAACACGAAAAACAGACCCACAGATGGTGCCCTGAAAAGGTCCCGCAAAACGGGGCTGGAGACAACCAATCTACAGGATCAGCATCGCATCACCATAGCTGAAGAAACGATATTTCTCCTCGACAGCTTTACGATAAGCCTCACGGACCAGTTCCCGACCCGCGAAACAGCTGATCAGTACCAGCAGGGTACTCTTGGGAAGGTGAAAGTTGGTAATCAACGCATCGACCAGGCGGAACTGGTAGGGGGGCCTGATAAAAAGGCTGGTTTCTCCTTCCCATGGACCGAGTTCCGGTTCAGCAGCCACGGTTTCCAGCACCCGAACCGAGGTGGTACCGACCGAAATCACCCGGCCCTCGTTGGCTCGGCAACTGATAATCCGGTCGACCGTGGCCTGGTCGATCTCTCCCCGCTCGGCATGCATTTCATGATCTTCGAGAAGGTTGACCTTGATGGGGCGAAAAGTCCCCACACCAACATGAAGGGTCACCGAGGCGACCTGAACGCCAGCATCCCGGAGCGCCACGAGCATTTCCGGGCTGAAATGAAGACCTGCGGTGGGTGCCGCCACAGCGCCCGCCTTCTTGGCATAAACAGTCTGGTAATTCCGAATGTCGGAATCTTTCATGGCACCGCCACGAATGTAGTGGGGCAGGGGAATCTGACCAATTTCATCCAGCAATTCACTCCAGGGCCTGTCGCTGAGCGGTCGGACGGCCCATTCCCCGTCGTTCAGCCGGGCCAGCATTTCGATCTCCAGGACCTCCACACCGGTGCGATTTTCAACGACAATTTTTTCGCCCGGGTTCAGCTTGCCCCTCGTCTTGCAAAGGATTTTCCAAATCCCTTTTTCGTTCGGCTCGAGGAACAGACCGTGCCACCGACCGCCGGTCAGGGACCGCCTGCCAACCAGTTTGGCCGGAACGACCCGGGTGTCATTGAAGACCAGGCAATCGTTTTTTTCCACGAAGTTACCCAATTCCCGGAAATGGGAGTGTTCGATCACGCCGGTTTTGCGATGCACAACCATCAAGCGTGAGTCGGTCCGGTGGGGAAGGGGATCCTGTGCAATCAGCTCTTTGGGCAGCGTGTAATCATAGTCATCGATCGAATGACCCCTGTTTTCAGTCGACAAGTTGATATCCCGGGACGGGTGGGTTGGCAAAGTGGTCAGCCCTTGATAACAAAAAAAATCGTGATTGCCTACGGAACCGGAAAAGTCCCCATCGATTCAACCCGGAATCGAATCCGGAAGGGCCGGATTGACGCAAATCGCATGGTTTTTCGCAAACAGAAGCCTTCGCATACCGGCCATGTTCGGGGAATCCCGCCTGGCCACCCATGAAAGGAATTTGCGGGTTCAACCGCCTTGCACGACTTGACAAGCAAGGCAACCGGTTGCTTATGATTCAAACATCACCCCGGGACGCCCCTTAGCAGAGTGTCAAGGAACCGGATGATTTTTTTGAAAGGTTTTCCTGCCGAATAAACCGGTCGTAGGAGCCCAACAGCTCCCGATTCATTTTTTGGATTTCTGCTGGCTGATATTGTTGTCTACACCGGAAATCCCTGGACAACCGTTCCTTTTCCGCATGGTCCTGGCACTCCATGGGCGTGACTGAGAACTGGAAACGGCTGATTCCACATCTCCGGTCGAGGCCACCAGGGCAGGATTCAGAATCGAAAACAACCGCAGAACAGCAGAATGGCAAAAGCAGATTCTTCGTCGGGCAACAAGGCACTGGTTATTGTTGAGTCACCGGCCAAAGCGAGAACGATCGAAAAATATCTTGGATCGGGTTACCAGGTCGAGGCGAGTATCGGCCATATCCGGGATCTGCCGAGTGGACGCAAGGAGATGCCTGAAAACCTGAAACAGGAGGAATGGGCCAACCTCGGTGTTAATGTCAACAGTGATTTTGAGCCGGTCTACGTCGTTCCCCCGGACAAGAAGCAGCACGTGACCAAGCTCAAGAAGCTGCTCAAGGAATCCAACGAGCTTTTTCTGGCAACCGATGAAGACCGCGAGGGAGAAGCCATCAGTTGGCACCTGCACGAGGTGCTCAAGCCCAAGGTCCCGGTCAAGCGGCTGGTGTTCAACGAAATCACGAAAACGGCCATCCAGAAGGCCCTGGAAAACACGCGGGAAATTGACGATGGCCTGGTCAAGGCGCAGGAAACACGCCGTATCCTCGACCGGCTGTACGGTTTCGAGATGTCTGCCTTTCTCTGGAAAAAAAGTCTTGGCAAGAGCGCCGGGCGTGTACAAAGCGTCGCCGTCCGTTTGATTGTCCAGCGTGAACGGGAACGGATGGCTTTTGTCACGGCAACCTACTGGGACCTGATTGGACATTTTGCCAGTCTGAAAGATGAAGGCTTTGATGCTCAACTTGTGTCGGTGGACGGCAAGAAGATCCCATCGGGAAAAGACTTTGATTCGACCAATGGCAAGTTGAAGAATCCGGACCTGCTGCTGCTGGATGAAGAAGGTGCCCAAAAGCTGATCGAACGGGTCCAGGATGCCACCTTCAAGGTGACCCGACTGGAAGTCAAACCTTATTCAAGGAAACCTTACGCGCCGTTCACCACCAGTACCCTGCAGCAGGAAGCCAACCGGAAACTGGGATTCACGGCCCGGCGAACCATGAGCGCAGCTCAGAGCCTCTACCAGAACGGTTTTATCTCCTACATGAGAACTGATTCCACGACGCTCTCCAATGATGCGGTCAATGCGACCCGCAGCCTGGTCAAGACCGAGTACGGCGACAAATTCCTTCCCGATGCGCCGCGGACATACGCCTCCAAGGTCAAGAATGCCCAGGAAGCACACGAAGCAATCCGCCCCGCCATCCAGAATGATTCGTTTCCGTTGCCGCAGACGGTACGGGATCGACTGACGTCCGACGAGTTCAAGATCTTCGAGCTGATCTGGAAAAGAACCATTGCCTGCCAGATGGTGAACGCGGAGGGCCGGAACATCGTGATCACGCTGGAGGGGGACTCGACCGTATTCCAGGTTTCCGGAAAGACCATTGACTTTCCGGGCTTCCTGCGAGCCTATGTTGAAGGTTCCGATGACCCCAATGCGGAACTTGCGGACCAGGAAAAAATCCTGCCATCGGTAGAAGAAGGGGAGGTGGTCAAGTGCAACGGACTGGAGGGCAAGTCCCACACCACCCAACCGCCAGCCCGCTTTTCTGAAGCGGCGTTGACCCGCGAACTGGAAGCGCGGGGAATTGGCCGACCCAGTACCTATGCATCGATCATCGAGACAATCCAATTACGGGAATACATTTTCAAGAAGGGAAGCGCCCTGGTTCCAGCATGGTCCGCATTTGCCATGGTTCGCATGATGGAGGAACATTTCGACAACCTGGTCGACTACGAATTCACGGCCCAAATGGAAGATTCCATGGACGCCATCAGTCGCCGGGAAGAGGACTATGTGGGCTACCTGCGTCATTTCTACTTCGGTGAGGAATCCCAAAGCACACAGAAGCTGGGGCTGAAGAAAAAGCTTGATGAAAAAATTGGCGAGGTGGATGCCCGCACGATCTGCACCTTTCCACTTGGAACGCCGGAATCGGGTGACCATAAAGAGGAAATTGCCGTTCGGGTTGGCCGCTACGGCCCTTACCTGGAGCAGGGAGAACGCAAGGCCAGTCTTCCACCCGACCTGCCACCGGACGAACTGAACCTGACGATGGCCATCAAAATGCTGGACGACGCCGAGGTGGGCGACGAACCACTCGGCCTCGACCCGGAAACCCAGAAACCGATCTTCGTAAAATCAGGTCGTTTCGGACCCTACATTCAGCTGGGTGAAGTGGAAGAGGACGAAAAGGGCAAAAAAATAAAACCGAAAAACGCTTCGCTCCTCAAAGGAATGGAGCCCGCAGACGTCAACCTGGAAACCGCAATCAAGCTGCTCTCGTTGCCCCGAAACCTGGGCGAGCACCCTGAGATGAAGGAACCGGTCGAAGCCCACAATGGCCGGTATGGGCCCTACATCAAATGCGGGAGCGAAACGCGATCCCTTCCCGAGGACCTGTCTCCAATCGACGTCGGTATGCAACAGGCCATCGAATTGCTCAAGCAGCCCAAAACGCGTGGGCGTCGGGCGGCGCCCAAGGAGCCGCTTAAAAAATTCGAGGTTTCGCCGGTCACCGAAAAAGAAGTCCGTATCCTGGACGGCAGATTTGGTGAGTACATTACTGACGGTGTCACCAATGTGACCGTACCCAAGACAATGACCATCGAGGAAATCACTTTCGAGCGAGCCCTCGACATGCTCGCTGAAAAGGCAGCCAAGGGGCCGCGTAAGAAGAAAAAGAAAGCGGCAAAGAAAAAAACGGCCAAGAAGAAAACAGCGAAAAAGAAAGCAGCAAAGAAAAAGACGGTCAAAAAGGAAACCGCCTCTCCGTCTCCAGCTGATCCGGAACCAACAGCCGCGGCAGACACCGGTCCGGACACCGGGGCCAGCGAAGGAGACAAGGGGGCTACCGGGGGCTGAATCACACCCCTTCCGTTTGGAGTCACAGCTCCCTGGAAAGTTCCTCTCCCGTTGAAAGCTCTCTGGGCCTGAGCACCTGCAACAGCCGACTTCCGGTCAACCGGCTCCACGACCCTGCAAACGTCAGGATGGCAACCGCGGCGGTCGGCATGATTTCGTCTTCACCGGTCAACATTTCGACCAGCCCTTCCATACCCGGATTGTGCCCGATCAATAAAACCGTTGCCTCCTCCCCGCAATGCTCTGCAAGCGATTTCAGGCAAACCTGAGGCGAAGCGAGGTAGAGTTCATCTTCCAGAAGAACCGGGCAGGAATTCCCCCAGGTCGCTGTCAACAGTTCCGCCGTTTGTCGCGTTCTTTTGGCGGAAGAAGCAATGATCTTCTGCGGCAAAAGGTTTCTTTCCTGCAACACCCCCGCCATCCTGGGAGCGGCGGACTTGCCCCGCCTGTTGAGCGGTCGGTCAAAGTCGGCCCGGGATGCCTCCTCCCAGCTGGACTTGGCATGCCGCATCAGCAGAAGCGTTTTTTCATTGCCTTCTTTTTTCAACAAGTTTTCAGTCATGAAAAAATCCCCCCGTGTTTCGGCGGCTGACCCGCCCCGGGAAAAAGACTTGTCCCGGAAAACCGTTCCCCCACGCTATGGTAACGGATTCGGTTCGAGGGCAAAATAATGTTTTCGTTCTGTTAAACAACAAGATTTTTCCGATGGAGCCCTCATGAGAACAAGCAGACCTATCACCTTTTGCCTGGCCATCCTTGCCGGCCTTGCTGCCGGCTGGCTGAAAGCAGATGACAAGAAGTCGGCGAGTTTCACCGACGCCAAGAAAGCGGGCAAGGAATTCAGGATCCAGGGGGAATACCTGGCAGAGGATGGAGACAACAAGGTTGGCATCCAGGTAATTGCACTGGGCAGCAACCAGTTCAGTTTTGTCGCTTACCCCGGCGGTTTACCCGGAGACGGATGGTCCCGCGGAATGGAAACCATCGTGGGCAAGGGTGAGCTCAAGGATGGAACCTGCACTTTCAAACCGGACGATTCCCAGAATGAAGGCCAGGGGGTCTGGTCGGATGACACGATTACGGTCACCGACGGCAACGGCAACGAGATATTCGCCGCCCGCAAAGTCACCCGGAAAAGCCCCACGCTGGGCGCCAAGCCGCCGCAAAATGCGGTCGTTCTTTTCGACGGCTCCACTGCTGACACTTTTGAAAACGGAAAGCTGGTAGAAGAAAAACTGCTGGGCCCGACCAGCTGCACCAGCAAGGAAAAACTGGGGGACCATCTGCTGCATGTGGAGTTCCGCACCCCCTTCATGCCCAAGGCCCGGGGACAGGGTCGTGGCAACAGCGGTTGTTACATCCAGAGCCGGTACGAATGCCAGGTCCTCGACAGTTTTGGGCTCGATGGAAAGGACAACGAGTGCGGAGGCATCTACCAGATCAGCAAGCCGGTAGTCAACATGTGCTTCCCCCCGCTGTCCTGGCAGACCTACGACATCGAATTCACCGCTGCCCGATACGAGGGTGGCAAAAAAGTCAGGAACGCACGGGTTACCATCAAGCACAATGGCGTGGTGATTCATGACGATCTCGAACTTCCCAAGGAAACTCCCGGCTGCAAGAAGGAGGGCCCCGCTTTACTAGGTGTCTTCTTTCAGAATCATGGTAATCCGGTCGCTTTCCGGAACATCTGGGTCGTCAAGAAATAGGCAACCGTCACGCATTCCAAATTTGACTCTTCCCGGGCCGGCAGCCTTGCCGGCTTTTTTTGTGTTCTCTGCCAACCCAATCGGACAAGGCCGTTCAATTTCCCGTTAACACTGGCAAACGAAAAAGATGAGGCCAAATAAAAAACCCACGGTCGACAAGTCGACCGTGGGTCTACCATTCTCGTTAGATCAGGTGATCCTTCGAGGTCAGTGGCTTGCCATCAGGCAACCCGCCGGATGCCGTCAGGCATTGCCACCTCGTTGGCTGGTACAGACATATTGCACAGAATCACCTCCTTTCAAAAACAAAGGATTTCGATTCCAGTCACAAAGCCAAAGAAGGGGACTGAAACCGAAAAAACAAGTTTCTCGCATGCGTGTGCGAACTACTTTCAATAATGGTCAAATCGCGGTTATTTTCAACCCCGATCGGGCCCGGGAACCCGGACCATGACAGACTGAATCTCCATTGGCATCCCTGGCCGGGTTTGGTTCGCACTTTTTTGCGGCAAAAACCGTCTCCCCATCCCACGGGCAAGGAAATGCTGGCCTCTGTATAATCGCCGGATTTCATCTCTGGAAGATCGACACCTCTGCCGCCAGCACTTCAGTGCCTGCAATGGCCTGAAATGGCCTGCCTCCCTGATTCGAATTTCAGGCCCCGGTGACCGGATACCGAAAACAGAGGCCAGGGGGGCCGGTTGGAGGCAAGAACCACCGGTTCACGAACCACCCGCGTCAAAAATCCGGAGAATCGTCATCCGCATCCGCGGCGTCAGCTAACGGTTAACGGGCGACTTCGGGCCGAACATAGTTGAAATATCCAATCATCATTTCCTCCCACGTCTGGTCACCCCAACGGACCACCTCGTCCGGGTTGGGATTCGCCGGGTTCTCGGCCGAATTATCGAAGTGGGCCTGGCAGTGCAGGACCGTACCCCGTGGAAGAAAGACCGGTTTTTCAAATCGATACCGGTGTTGCCAGTTGAAATCGTACTGGGGAATATCAAGCAGAATCTTTTCCTCACCATTGGGCAACTTGGCCGTGTAGCGAAAGTCCTTTCCCCGCAGGTGCATGTGTGGCATCAGGGAAATCAACTCCACGTCCGTGGCGAATCTTTTCGAGGTCTCGACCGGGTGATTTTCAGCTCCCCTGGGAATCTGGAATCGAAAGTTGTACGCTCCTCCCTGAACGATTTGTCGCCGCGGTTTTTCCTTGCAGAAAACAAGACCAATCAGGCTCTGGTCCGTCTCCACTTTTCCGGAGGGTGTGTAGTGCACCTGCCAGACGATGTCGGCGCCGGCGGGCACCCGGAACCCCATGTTGGCCGGAAAGACCATCGGCTCCTCTCCAGGGGCGTATCCGGCCACCGCCGGCAGTTGCCGCCGATCCTTCCTCCCCTTGGGACGAACGTAACCGATGATGTGGTGAACCACCGCATGGTTGCCCGGTTTGGCTTCGGAAGCCTGCACCCAACGGTCTTCCTTGAAATTGGTGGGGGTCACGAAGTACTTGTACTCAACGGTTCCCCTGGCCTGAACCGTGTAGGGCTCCGGCATCTTGATAACGACATCCGGCTTGCCGATCATCCAACCCTTTTCATAAGTTTTTGCTGGCGGCAGATCCTTGGGGTCTCCTTGGGGCATTCCGCCGTCCACCCAGGAAGCAATTGTCCGAATTTCTGCAGCGGTCATTCGCAGGTCGTTACTGAATTTTCCGAACCGGGGATCTGCATCCCAGGGAGGCATCTGGTGTTTTTGCACGACCTCCTTGATCATCTCCGACCAGTCCCGCGCAAGCTCGTAGGAGGTGAGGGAAAAGGGTGCCGCTGTCCCTTCGTGATGACAGTTGGCACAACGTTTCTGCAGAATGCGGGCGACATGCCGGGAATAGGTGACCTGGCCACCCTTTTCCAGCGCCGGCTTTCGGGTAATCCGGCAACCCACCGGCTGGGTCGCCTTGACGGTCACCTCCTTGCCGGCCACCAGCTCCCGGATCGCTTCCAGCAGGTCCGAGCGTCGCGCCTGGTCCCGTTTGTAGTCGTAACCGATCCGGTCATCAATTCGGCCGTGGTACCTGACGTTCCGCCTGCGATCGAGAACAAAAATCTCGGGGGTCCGTTTCGCTCCAAACAGGTCAACGGTCAACTGCTGTTCATCCTTCAAAACGGGAAAATCAATCCCGTAGTCCCTGATGTGACCGGCCACGTCCTCCGCGGAGTCAGCTGGATTGGGGTTGATTCCGATAACCGCCAACTGCTCGTCCGAAAATTCGGTAGCCAAATTTTTGAGGTCCGGGATATAGGCATTTCCGATAGGACACTGGGTTCCCACGAAAGCAACCACGAGGAACCTGGAATCAAACTCGCTCAGCGATACCTTTTTGCCGGCCGCGCTGCTGAGAACAAAGTTGGGAATCCGTCGGCCAATGGATTCGCTTTCGTAAACCGTGCCTGTCGTTTCGCCCGGCACCCCGCTGACAAGATTGAAAATCAGCGGAGGGTCCACTTGCCCTTGCAGGAAATGACCGCAGGAAAAAACCAGGTGGATCAACAGTGGCAGTACCCAGAATGAAACCACGGGCCGCAACTGGGGGTCGGCAGAAGACTGGGGGCGGTTGTTCATGTGCTTTAAAAATGGTTGGGGGAATGAAAAACGCCAATTGGGGTGGGCGTTGACATGGAAACACTGTTTCAAAAGAGGCACTTCAGATCAAGAGATTTCCGGGTTACCGGAGTCTGTCTCATGGCGGCATCCAGCTTAACCCGGCAGGCGGACGCGGAAACGACCTTAACTTTAAACCTTTCCAGGGTCCGCAAGGTTGCGCCATTCCGGTATCAGTTTGTAGCCAATCGAATGGAGGGAGACGACTCTCCGGAAAAACCCCCGCCGCAAGATTAAAAACGGAATCCGTTTCAGGATCCATGCAGCTTTTCTTCTGCCGCGCTACCGCGAAAATAATTGGGAACCAGGGAGAGAGGTTCCGTGGAAATCCCGAGCTCGAAGCAACGGTTTGCGACGGCAGCCACTCCCATCGCTGTATTGCCGAGTTGTTCGTGAGGGAGCACCCGGTCCCTTATTCGGTCGCAATCTTCTTTAGCAAGACAGTCCACACCGGCTCCGATCAGCTTGGCATTCTCCGACAGGACCAACTCCACCAGCTCCGACTGGGGAATG
>JAYZFP010000109.1:0-3543 GCA_036336715.1 Planctomycetota bacterium | reverse complement strand
AGTGACCGGAAATGCCTGTGGGTCCAGAGTTCCTGCTTGGGGGCTCCCAGTCCAACGACCAGCAGGTCCGGGCTGGTCTCGTCGATCAGCGAAAGGATGCGGGATTCTTCTGCAATGTCGTTTTCAAAACCGATGGGAGGGCTGTAGGTTCCGACCACCTGGACGTTTTCCCAGTCCCCGTGGATCCGCTCGGCAGCCCGTTCAGCGACTCCCTCCGCAGCTCCGAGGAGAAAAACCGTGATTGGCCCCCGGGTACCGGATTCATCGAATAGTCGTGGAACCAGGTCGGATCCTGGAACCCGTTCGGGCAATGGTTTTCTCAACAGCCTGGAGGCCAGCACGACCGGGTGTCCATCTGCCAGCACCATTCCGGCCTCTTCGTAGGCTGCACGTAAATGTTCGTTTTCGCTCAGAATCACGGTATGGTCGACATTGGGAGTTACCACGAACTGACAGTTTTCAGCGGGGGATTCGATCCAGTCGAAAACCCGCTCACCTGCATCCTCCATTCGTAAGGCGTCCATTTGCACGCCAAACAGCTGGTGTCGTTGATGTCTCTTTTTTTCTGTCAAATTGGCAACCGCTTTTTTGCTGGCTTGGGGTGGGCTTTCACCCCCGTTTTCGTCCCTGATTCGGGATTCATTTCAAAGGATAGCTTTTTCCCAAAGCCTGAACCGGCAAAATGCAAAACAGGGGTGTTGAACCCGGCTCCTCAGGAATCCGTTTCCACCTGGTGGGCCTGTAGTGGTTGGGCTGGCGGCGATTCGGGGTACCGCGTGGGGCATCGGGTGAAAAAAGGGAGGGATTTTCGACTTTCCCCGGGAAAACCGCGGTGCTGGTGACCATTTGTGCCCCAACACTTTGAATGGCACCGGTTTCCAACAGGCATTGCTCGAATGAACCCTCTCAGAAAAACGGCCCTTCGAGGCTATATGGCACTTTCGGCTCCCTTCCGCTGGTACTGGGGGCGGGTCCTGGCAGCAGCCAACCGGTATCCGGTTTCCATCCTTTTTTATCACCGTGTTCATGATCGGCACCCCAATCCCTGGACGATTTCAACGGAGGGGTTCCAGCAGCAAATCGACTGTCTGAGGAAGCATTTTGACATTGTTTCACTGGCCGAGGCGCAAAACCGGATACGGACTGGAAATTCACGTCCAACGGTATCGCTGACTTTTGACGATGGATATGCGGACAACAGCCTGACCGTGATTCCCTACCTTGTCCGCAACCAGATTCCGGCTACCTATTTCGTCAACAACGAAAATGTTCTTTCCGGGAAGCCATTTCGCCACGACGAGGAGCGGGGTGTCCCGTTGCCACCCAACGGGATAGAGTCCCTGAAACTGATGCAAAGGTCGGGGATCGAAATCGGCGCCCACACACGCACCCATCCTGACCTGGGGAAAACCCGGGACGAAGAAAAAATATTTGATGAAGTGGTCGTTGCGCGTGATGAACTTGAGGATTTGATTGGCTGCAGAGTTCGGTATTTTGCATTTCCCTTTGGTCAGAAGGAAAACCTGAACGACGAGGTTTTCCAGTTGGCCAAGATGTATGGATTCGAAGGAGTCTGCTCGGCCTATGGTGGGGTGAATGCGATCGGAGACGATCCATTCCACCTGCAACGAATTCACGGTGACCCTGAGTTCCTGAGGTTCAGGAACTGGCTGAGCCTGGATCCGCGCGAGATGTTAAAAACATCCTACCCCTTACCCGAGTTGATCAAATCACCGGAGACGATTCAGCTCCATTCCGGTGAAGAACAGGATTCGATGGAGCAAAATTCGGATCACGAGGTGGCCGGCGCAAGGGATGAGTCATGTTCTTTCTGAAAGCCGGTCGGAGAAAACTCCTCCCTCTTGAAGATCGCGGACCGCTGAACGTGATGTTTCTCCTTTCCAGCATGCCAGTGGGAGGGGCTGAAACATTGCTGGTCAACCTGCTTCGCAGGATGTCCCGTCAGTTTCGTCCACAGGTCGTTTGTCTCAAGGAACCGGGAGAACTTGGTAGCGAAATCTCGTCTGAGTTTCCCGTTCACAGCAGGATCATCCGGCACAAGTACGATTTTGGAGTAATTGGACGGCTCAAAAACCTGTTCCTGGAACAGGAGGTCGACGCCATCGTCACCGTTGGTGCGGGAGACAAGATGTTCTGGGGGCGAATCGCCGCTGAGCGGGCTCGGGTGCCGGTAATCCTGTCAGCACTGCACTCCACTGGATGGCCGGATGGTGTGGGAAAGCTGAACCGTGCGCTGACAGGGATCACCGACGGATTTATCGCGGTGGCCAAAAGCCACGGTGAGTTCATGGTTGAGTTTGAAAAGTTTCCGGCAGCCAAGGTCAAGGTCATTCCCAATGGTGTGGATACCTCCCGTTTTTCAGTGGAAAGGCATGATCGCCGGACCATTCGTGAAGAACTTGGGATTGCAGCCGAGGATCCGGTAGTGGGATTTGTGGCAGCCCTCCGCCCGGAAAAAAATCAACTGCTGGTCCTCAAATCGGCTGCGAGGTTGCTGGAGGATCTGCCAGCGGCCCGTTTTCTGATTGTGGGGGATGGTCCGGAACGCCCGATGCTTGAAAAGGCTGTAGCTGACATGTCCTTGAAGCGGCAGGTGCTGTTTGCCGGGCTACGGTCGGATATCCCCGAATTGATTTCTGCCATGGATGTCTTCAGTCTGACCTCCAGGAACGAAGCCAGTCCGGTCTCCATCATGGAAGCGATGGCAATGCAGAAACCGGTGGTGGCACCTGACGTGGGATCGATTGTCGATACGGTGCGGGATGGAGAAACCGGTTTTCTATTCCAGGGCGAGAATGCCGAGCAGGGGGCCGGTTATTGGCTGGATTTGCTGACCGACCCGGAAATGGCCAGCAGGTTTGGCAATCGGGGGAGAGAGGTGATACAGGCCCAGGCCAGTTTGCAGGTCATGGTGGAAGGCTACGAGAACCTGATTCGGGAGGTCTATTCTGCCAAGGTGGAAAACCGGATTTGGGCCAACCCGGATGCCAAATCGGGCAAGGATGTTCCAGGCTACGCTGGAAAGATGCCAGTCTGAGTCCGGGACGCCGACAAGCTGTGGACCCTGGACCGGGAGCCGGCAATGGACCCGTGTTGCTGCAGTTCATTTGGGCAGGCGACCGTTTCCCGATGGGAATAACGAGATGATTTTCGCAACAGTCCTTTTTGCCAGACGGCAGGCGAGTGCACGCGCGAACCATTTTCTTATAAACTTATCGTTTCCAAATCAAGCACCGGAGACGATCTCGAATGGTCCATAACGTCGCGACGCAGAAACTCGAATTGAAAGGGTATACGGTCGAAGGGTACTCGCGCGCCGCCGTTCAGTCCTGTTGGCGAATCCCCGAACTGCGGATCGGCTTTGACCTCGGCGCCCAGCCTTGGGATTTCATGGGAACCCCCAAGTGGTTTGTTTCCCACATGCATCTCGATCACTGTGCTGCGCTTCCGGTCTACGTGGCTCGCCGCAGGATGATGAAGATGGATCCCCCGTTGATCTATTTGCCGGAAAAAGCCATCGAT